>JBHLKK010000001.1:0-110925 GCA_048886745.1 Candidatus Hodarchaeota archaeon
ATTCTCCTGCCAAGCACAATATTTCTCCTTTTTGTATGTTGAAGGTTACGTCGTCAACCGCATATGCGTAGATTTGTTCTTTGGAAAATAAGCTGGCGAAGAATCCGGTCCTTACAGGAAACCATTTCTTAAGGTTCTCAACTCTAAGCAATCCATCCTTCTCTGTGCTCATGTCAGCCTTCTCCATATTCTATTTCTTGGTCTTCTTGGCCTTCTTGACCTTATCAGAATTCAGCCAGCACACAGAAATATGCCCTGGCTTTATCTCAATTTCGGGTGGGATCTCTTTCCTGCAGATGTCCATGACATACGGACAGCGTGGGTGGAATAGACATCCAAGGGGCGGGTTGATTAGGTCTGGTGGAGCACCAGGAATGCCTTTCAGTCGTCTTTTCTCTCCTACAAGGCTCGGAAAAGCCCCAATAAGTCCTTGAGTATAAGGATGAGCAGGATCTTTAAAGATCGTAGTAACGTCGGCGATTTCGGCAATCTTGCCCGCGTACATGATGGCGACTCTATCACAAGTCTCCGCCACTACCGATAGATCGTGTGTGATCAGGATGTAAGATAGATCGAGTCTCTTCTTTAGGCTGTTTAGAAGTTCCATGATGTGGCCCTGGACAACCACGTCTAGCGCGGTTATAGGTTCATCAGCTATGACCAGTTCAGGATCATTGGCAAGCGACATAGCTATCATTGCGCGTTGTTTCATGCCGCCGCTAAATTCATGGGGATAATCATCGATCCTCTTGGGGTCTATACCCACCATTTCAAGCAGCTTTCCTACCCTGTCAGTCAATTCTTCTTTTTTCATACGACGTTCATGGAGGGTTATGGCTTCGGCTATTTGGTCTCCTATCTTGAATACAGGGTTTAGGGCGTTCATAGCCCCCTGAAAGATCATAGAGATTTTTTTCCATCGTATCTGCTTCCTCATATAGGCGTCGCTTACCGTTACCAGATTCCTATCATCATAGAGAATTTCCCCACCAACAATCTTGCCAGGATATGGTGGCATTCTCAGGATAGAATAAGCAGCGGTAGATTTTCCGCAGCCGGATTCTCCGGCCAAGCCAAAGCTTTCACCTTTTTCGACTTTGAATGTTACATCATCCGCAGCTTTGACTGCGCCTGCTCTCAGGAAGTAGTAGGTTTTCAGATTATTCACTTCTAGCAGTGCCATTCTGTATTCTCCTTCTATCTTTGTCTGAGTCTTGGATTTATTATTTCATCCAGTGCATGCCCTATCAGCGCAAATACGAATGCTAATACTGTTATCATGATCCCAGGTGGTAATATGTAATACCACGTGTCGATAGCTCCTGCGTCGAAAGCGAAGTGCAGCATCATGCCCCAGCTTGAGGCGCTGATGTCACCAAGGCCCAAGAAACTTAGTGATGCTTCAGTTACAATGGCTATCGGGATGTTCAGAATCATGTAGGTAAACACTAGAGGCGTAACATTGGGCAGTATGTGGTGGAATATCACATAGCGATCGCTTCCTCCAATGGCTCTTGCGGCTTCCACAAACGGACGTTCTTTGAGGGACAGAACTTGCGCTCGAATCACTCTGGCAGTCGATGCCCACGAGAGAATCACTATGATGAATATTATGTTCATCAGACTTGCTCCCAGTATCGCGGCAAAGACAATCAATAAGGGAATCCCAGGAAGCATCAGGATTACGTCAGCTACTCTCATAAGAACCTCGTCTACCCTACCTCCAAGATAGCCTGCTACCAAGCCGACCAGCGTTCCTATTCCGACTATGCCAAGCGATGAAAGTATACCAACGAGCAGAGATATTCTAGTACCATAAATTAGCATGGAGAATAAATCTCTGCCTATTTCATCACATCCAAGAAGGTGCTCAAAGCTTGGTGGTTCCAAAGATGTGCCGACGAACCAGTCCGTAGGTGTGAAGGGTGCTATGATAGGCGCAAAGACACCAATGACTAGGAATACGATAAGCAATGCCAGTCCGATAACACCCATTTTGCTTTGCTTATAGAGTTTCCAGAATCCGCCAAAGCGGCGTCTATACTTTCTAAGGAAACCACGCCATCCTACCATGACTTCTTCTTTTGCTTCTACCATATTCTCAGGTTTACCCATTTTATCTTGCTCTCCTTTTATTCTTAGTACTTAATTCTTGGATCCAGGTATCCATAGAGCACATCTGCAACAATGTTGGCAAATACCACCATCATAGCCAAGAGACTAAAGGTACCCCACAGGACAGGGTAGTCCTGCTGGATTGCCGCGTTATACATAAGCTTACCCATGCCAGGCCATGAGAAAACGGTCTCTGTAAGAACAGCACCGCTGAAAATCGTGGCGAACGCCAGAACAATGACTGTTATCATTGGCAGCATTGCGTTCTTTTGAGCATGTTTGTACATGACCGCTCTGTCGCTTGCACCTTTGGCTTTTGCTGTAACTATGTAGTCTTGGGTTAGGGTGTCAAGCATCGTGTTTCTCATGATGAGGTAGTACCCGCCGAATAAGAACAGTATCAGGGTTAGACAAGGCAAAGTTAGGTGCCACAATATATCCATTACAAAGCCTAGTGGATTTGACAGGGGGTCTATCCATAACCATTGTGCACTCATAACGCCTGCTATTGGGAACAGTCTGAGGTAGAAGCCGAAGATGAGTATCATGAACATGCCAAGCCAGAAGACAGGCATCGAATAGAATACCAAGGCTGTTATCAGGGTTGACAGATCTGATTTCTTTCCATAGTTCCATGCTGATCTTACACCTAGCTTCATTCCCAGATAGACTGATCCGATAGTCGCTGGGACTAACAGCAATATCGTATAGGGCAGTGCCTCGAAAAGCATGCTTGATACAGGCCTGAATTGTGCATATGAGTTGCCAAAATTGAACGTAAATACATTAACGATGTAGCTGAAGAACAGCATATACCAAGGTCGGTCTAATCCTAGTTGAGCTCTCATCGCTTGCCTTTGTGCCTCTGTCATAAATGGGTTTCCAAAAATTAGTAGCGCCGCAGGATCACCGGGCATAACCCAGAAGATGAAGAAGTTCAGTACAATTACGAAGAACAATGTTATTAGACCCGTAACTATTCGTTTTGCAACATATTTTGCAAGGCCCATTCCGCTCTTCCTCCAAGTCCAGTTAACCTTTTGAGTGTCTGTCTATTTGGATGCATCCAAATATTTAAACTTTTTTGGTTTTTATTTTTGTTTCAGGTTTTTTGCTACCTTCTTTTAATTTCTAGAAAGCTCATAATCTCGAGTTGATAAAAAAAGGGGGAGTATATGTGTATTTGCTATTTGCTGTCTGCCTTACTTCTCTTTGATTTCCGCTGCGAATGCCGCATTGGATCTTGCTACTAAAGCAATACCAATCACACCAACAGCTACAGCTCCACCAACGACATACCAAGTGTACGCTGGGCCAGTTGGAATTCCAGATACAGCAGCTAGTCTGTAAACTTCATAGAATGACCTCTGAGTGCTGTGCCATCCACTGGGCATGTGTACAAGACCTTCTATTAGGTCTTTTCTATAAGCTTGGAAGTTAACCCTGTAGAACAATACGTATTGGGGTCCCTGTTCGATCAGGATCTTCTGAACTTCCCAGCCCCACTGTTGTCTGGTTTTTCCAGCTTGGACGGAATCGCCGGTTGTGTTCATGAAGAAGTCGAGAGCGTCGTCAAGTGTATCATTAAGGATCGGGAAAGCGTTGTCTGCACCCAGGAATCCGGCGGAATCGCTGTGGAATATACCCTTTAGGAATGTTCCGGGATCAAACCCCATACTGTATCCCAGAATGCACATGTCGAAGGTGTTTAAGTAGAGGTATCTTAAGAGCAGAGTGTTAAAGTCTGGGACTTCAGCTATGATGTCTACATCTAATACCTTCTCCAAAGCAGCAGCTATCATCATGCAAGCTCTGACTCGCACAGGATCGTAAGACGGCGCTAGAATTGTGATGCCGTTAGGCCACTGGTCCGCTAATACAAGTTGTCCACCTGGACCAGTCCATGTGTCGAATCGACCATCAGTATCTTCGTCCGTCCAACCGTCGGCGGCAAGCTCAGCACGTGCTACTGTTTCGTTCTCATCCCAGTCCATGAATGGGTAGTCGTCAAGGCTGTAGTTGTAGTACCAGTAGCTCAGAAGCGGAGGCACGTTTGAACCTCCAGGTATACCATACCCTAGCATGAACCCATCAACAATTTGATGGTGATCAACCATGGCACGGCATGCATGTCTGTAGGATGTCAGATTCATTGGCCAGAATCTGAAGTTAAATGACAGATGGTAGTATCCGTTGTCCGGGGTCTGAATAAGTCCAACTGTTGGGTGAGCTGAAAGACCTGCTACCTGGGCAGGTGGTACCCACCAACCCATTGCATCAACTTCGCCTGTTTTTACAGCAAGCAGTTGTGCTGCAGGGTTCGAGATGACTTTCAGCACTACCTTGTCCACATGTGGTTGAAATTCGGGATGCCAGAAGTCGTCCCTTGCATCGAGCTCAATGAATTGCCCAGGAATTCTCTGGGTCCACACAAAGCCACCGGTTCCATACATAGTATCGCCTGCGCCAAGAAGATCCTCAGCAAGGAGATCTGCGTTATTGATGATCCATGGTTCTGGTGTGGTGTCTACTGAGCCACCCCAGTTAACAACATAACTGGACCAGTCAGCTGCTTTGATTACGCCAGGCAGACCCATTCCCCTCGGGAAGGGGGCATATGGTTCAGATAAGGTTAGCTTGAATGCAGTGGAATTTATTGTATCGCAGTCGATGACATATTGATTGAGCAATACTGTGTTTCTGGTGACTGCATATTTACCGAAGTAATATCCGAATCGGATATCCTCTATGGATAGAGGGGTTCCATCACTGAACGTTGCGTTCCCGTGTATAGAGCAATCCCACACTGCACCTGCAACATCTGCCTGTTCCCAGGTGTGGCATAACCAGGGATCTACACTTAGATCAACAGGATTGTCATCCCATAAGCCATCCCAGATGACTGCGGCAGTGTATGCTTCCCAAACTGAGTCAAGCGTCCATGGGTTCATATCGTCAACGTCTTCTAGCCATGCGAAGGTGACTATTCCACCTTCTTGCTGTGCACGTACTGGAAAAGCCGGAAGGAGTATGCCAAGTATAGCTGTCGCTAGAAATACTCCGAGAAGGAGGCCTACTTTTTTCTTCATCTCATATCCTCCTCATAACTCGGTCCCTCCTATGGCCAAGGTTATTTAAAAGGTTAATGGCCAGAATAGAATAAAATCACAAAAATAGAACGAAACGATAGAATTAGGACAAAAAGGAACCCTATTGTATTACTTAGAACAAATACTCTCTTTCCGAATGCATTCGATGCCCATGACATTAAGAAATCTATGAGAAGAGTTTCAAAGACTAACCACAAATCTTAATAAAGCAATAGAATAACTATTCTTGAGTCCTCACAAAGTAATCTAGGACGGAGATAGAATCAAGACTTCAGGGGATAATACATGAGGTTCAGAGCGATAGTCTTTATCTCAATAGTTCTGGTGTCTTTTGGATTGACCAGCTTTATGGGATATCAGTACTTGCAGGTTAACGGAGCTCTAAGCAGCTTTGACATGACTGTGACAGAAGTATTCGGGGAAAGTATCGGCTCTGATACTTCGCAAATAAGGGTAACCATCATGTATAGGAATCTTGGTACAATACCAATCAGCATGAGTTTTTACCAGTTCATTTTGTATCTCAATGGCGCAAATGTGTATGTGAATACGTATCAAGAGGACCGAGATTTTCCTCCCGGTTCTAATTTCACTACCGTGATCCACACAACAATCACGGGTCCAAGAAACGATGTTGTTTTGCAGGCAAATTCCACTGGTCAGTGGAACTGGGATATTGTAACGCTTGCAGGATTATCGGTCCTATACTTCAGAGCAGAAGATGTGGGCGTAGCTTATTCAGATTCTTACGAGGGCATCGTAACTTGAGATCTTAGCGTTCTTCACCGAAAAGCAAGTATCCAAGGAAACTCGCCGCTACTACCAAGGATAGGATACGTATCATATGTGCAAAACCTATTACTTGACTTAGTATTAGAAGCATCAGTTGCTCGGCAGGAACCACCGATATTCCCAGAATAGTAGGTAAGAAGAAAATCAGTATCAGAATTAGAATTTGCAGTATTATCGAGAGTAGTGCAACCGCAAGAGCCTGTCCAAAGCTTCGAGACACAAATCCGATAGCTATTCCTGCAAGGATTGGTAATATATAGAGTAGGATGTCACTAAAGGGGGCCCATCCTGTGTACAGGGCCAGAGTTATGCTTGCAAGCAATATGCCTCCCCCCAACGACACTAAGAAAGTTTCGGTTTTCATGCCTACCCGTTTTGCCTCGATTTCATTATGAGAGATGTCGGTTCCTTCTATTCCTCGTTCAGAGCCCATTTCTGTTTCGCTCAAATATATTCACCCTTCCTACATTGAACTAGATGATTTTTACCTCGCGTCCTATTGCTGCTCCAACAAGACCCTTGTTGAATCTTACACGCAGCATACCTCTTTTTCCATGCGTGGAGACAACCTTTCCTCTTATTAGGGCGCCACTAGGGTAGGTTAGTATGACTCGTTTGCCTATCAGTTGTGCTCCTTTCCGATGGGTTTTGACCCCATTTACCTGTATCAGCCCGACGTGGGAGATCGATCTTCCACCACCACGTCTATATGAAAGCATTACGCCTTCTTTTATTATTTCCGGCTGCTCAATCTCTTCTTTTTCGATTTTTTCTTTCTTTCTCCTCAGTTTCCTTTCTTTTGGTTTTGGTTTCTTCTCCGCCTTCTTCTTCTCTGGTTTCTTCTTCTCTGGTTTTTCTTTCTTTGATGGTTTCTTCTTAACCTCTTTTACTGGCTTTGCTTCTTTTTCCTTAGCCTTTTCTAGGTAATCTTTGGCCCCAGACACTAATGAAGCGGCGGTTTTTTCGCTGACACCTGCTCTATCTTGGATCTTTCCTGGACTGACCTTGGCCAAAGATTCAACACTGTCATAACCAGCTTCCTTCAGTCTTTCTGCGGTTTTTGGACCCACGCCCTTGAGAACATGCAATTCAGTTTTCTTCTTCTTTCTGGCCAATAGTACTCTCCTCCAGTAGGCCCTTATTCATATAGCTGCTTCATGAATATATTATAAATACTTCGTCTCCTAAGAAGGAAATTCTTTACGCAACTATTGCACAGCCCTTATTTAAAGTCACTGAAAAATAAGTCACCAGTTATAAAGGGTTATATAATATGAGAGTTAATTAGAATCTGTTCGATCATGGTTTCCGCATGATAGAATTCGCAGAATCACAGCAAATCATTTTAGACGATCTAGAGGTTGAGGTTGATTATGGAAAGTAGTAAACGGGATATAAATTATAAAGTAGAGAATGTCGTGGCATCTGTAACCCTTGAAGATCGCATTGATCTAAACAAACTAGCAGAGAACTGCAGTGAAGCAGAATATGATCCTTCTCAATTCCCCGGACTTGTACTACGCCTGAAGGAACCTAAAGCTGCGATCCTTGTCTTTAATACAGGAAAAATGGTTGTAACCGGGTTGAGAAGTGAGGAAGATGCCCCCACCGTTGTGGAGAAGATCATCGAGAGAATTAGGGAAGCAGACATTCCAGTTAAGAGTCAAGCCAAAATCAAGGTTCAGAATATTGTAGCATCAGGGAGTCTTGGAGCCGCACTAGATTTGGAAATCGCTTCAATAACCTTGGAGGATTCATTATACGAACCCGAACAGTTTCCGGGACTAATCTATAGAGCAAAGAACCCAAAGGTTGTGTTCCTGCTTTTTAGCTCTGGCAGGATAGTGTGTACAGGAGCAAAAAAAGAAACAGATGTTAAAGAAGCTGTTATGAGGCTAGATCGAAGATTAGAAGAATTGGGCATCTATGTTTGATCGCTATGCCTGTATTAGTGTCCTAAGCAGTTTCAACCTGAAGTAACCTTTTTTTCGAAGTTCACTCAGGTCATCCATCAGCTTTATTTTCACATACTCCTGTGGCCTGGGATTTGATGCCAGCTTACGATAGCTGGCTGCAAAATCATCAAAATTAGACATGCCTATCAGTTTTTTTTCTGCAAGATCAGAAATTGTAATAACCACATCATTCTTTACTTGTCGTCCCATTGCAAGTGTAAGGCTACCAACTCCCTGCTTGGATACATAAAAGGGAGTCCCACCAGAATAGAACTGCATTGATATATCGCCCAAAGCCTTGCTCTTTTCCATAATATCTGTGGTTAATAATACTTGGCCAAGCCATTGGGAGAATGTTTTGTAAGATGTTGTGGGCTTGCTAGGTGTAGGATTAGGACTTCGAGTCCCAGGATTAATCTCTGATTCAGGCGTTCTCGTGAGTGCATAGGCAAGTTCTTGGGCTTGATCCCTAATTTCCTCATCAGGTTCATCCTTTTTCTTCTTTCTGAACCAACCTAAGGGCATCAAAATCACCTTAAGTTAATATGAATTTGTTCATGACTATTAACCCTATCGGAAGAAGCTTCATTTTAGGGAGTCAAAAGCGATTTGGCCTATTGCTTTTTGCCATAGGTTTTTTCTAATATTTCCTTTTCCGAAGTAGGCATTTTGCTGAAGCGTCCATAGAAGATCCGTTGGAGGGCTCTCATCAATGAGCTCTTGCCACTTATCTCCCTTTCCTTTAGGTTAAGAAAGAGTTTCAGAAGTCTTGTAAGAAGGAGAATTCCGAGTCTTGAACCCAGCGAGTGTTGCTCGGTAGTCAAGCTATAGAGCGGATCTATGTGAAGCACATTGTGCTTCCAGCATGTTAAAATAAGCTCCCAGTGTTTTTTGCTCATGTAGCTGGCAATAAAAGCCTTCGCATCCCTTAATGTGCAATGTTCCATAGGAACAAAAAACAACGGCACAAATAACGATGGGTAAGGACGGAGATCCTTTATTAAATCAATCGTTTCTTCTATGTCTTCCTCTTCTTCTTCGGGAAGGCCCACCATCAGAGTACTCACAGTGACCCAACGGTTCTCGGCCATTGTTCTCATTGCCTCCTTCACCATTTCGGGCCATTCATCAGCACTATATGGTTTTGGCTTTCCAGCCATGAGCTTTCCAATAAGCCTAGCACTTCCGGTTTCAATACCTGGCTGACAACCATAATATTTGTGTCCATGTTTTCTTAGAAGCTTCGTAAGCTTCTCTATGACCTCAGGCTGGTAAGCTATGGGTGCCAACGTCGAATGGGTTATGTAAACTTCTCTTGCTCCTGCTTCAAAAGCAGATTTATATAGATTGATTAGGGCATCTTCATCTATCAAGAAACCGTTGGAGCCATACCTAAGCGCATCATCCGATTGAAAAGTTATCGCCTTAATCCCAGATTCTACATGAACCTTAATATCGGGAATAATCTTCTCCTCCATAGGTAACATCCGCATTTTTCCACTGGTTGCAGGCACACAGAATCTGCACCCTCTCCCACAGCCGCGTGATATCTCAACAAGACCAAAGATCGAGGGGCCAAGTATTGGAGGTATCTCCTCAGGTTTTGCAATAGGGCCATCAATCACCCTTTCGGAAGGTTTTTTTCCCTTTAGGAGGTTATTAAAAAGAGTCGGTATTGTCCGTTCCCCCTCACCTGTTACTATGTAGTCGATTCCGAGTTTATCGATGAGACCAGCTAGGCTGACTTGCCATGACCCAGAACCACCCAAAACCACTTTAAATCCGTATTCTTCTTTTAGCTGCTTCACACGTCCGAGCATCAATCTTAGGAATTCTGCACGGGTATGAGGTATTCCTGAAAAGATGGTGCTCCAGGTAGTCGTCGAGGGACCCAGACCCATAGGATCCATTGCGGAAATCCCCAGGATTTTGGTCTTTTTCCCTACATTTTCTTCCAGATAATCAGGATGCACTACCTTTAGGTTTTCCTTTGATACTACACCACTATTTACTAGAATTGCCTCGACAGTTCTTAGAGAAGGTGTTGCTAGCGCTACACTTCCGTCAAGAGATACATCAACTGGAGGACATAGAAGACTGAAATACAAGAAATCAGGACATACATTGGTGGGAAGGGAAGCTGCCAATCCCATATACAGGTTGTTTCCGTATGTTGTAAGAAGTGTTTTGTCAGAAGTTAATACCACCTCACTTCCATCATGACTGTTTACCATAAACACTCCCTCTTAACTCATAGCCATTAAGCAAACCAAATTTAAAGCTTTATCATAATGATTTCTAGCGATTTGGAGTATAAAAGAATAGAGGATATCAGCGAGGCAATTGGGTTTCAGATTTCTCAACCTTTGGAGCTGTTTGAATCAGAGAAAGATATGAGTTTTGCTGACGGGACTTCTTCCCATTTACTTTCTTCTGCAGGAGATTCTTCGACAATAATTTCGTCAACCTCATAAGTATCTTTAACCTTTGCAGCTCTCATGTTGATTATCTTTCTGCTTATGTAGCCGCCTATACCTCCAAGTACCATGGCAATGACCAGGTTTATCACCAGTCTTACAGCGACGACATTAATTATGAGACTGATCAGCATCGATAGATCAAGAATCCCACCGCCCATCAACATAGCGTTTATTATGAAATCCATCAGGTCTCCGATTACCGGGATACTAAAAATTGCGAAAATGTCAATGCCAGGTGGGGGACTCATGGCCAGACTCTGCAGTTGACTCATTACAGTAGGATTGACTTGCCAAGTAGAGAAGTTAACAAAGGTCGAAAGTACAATCAGGCCAAAGGCAATCATTAAAAGAAACATCGTGGAGAAAATCGAAAATCCTACGACTATTCCACCTTTACCTCTTGTAGCAATTAGACCACCAATGAAACAAGCGCTTGTCCAAATTGTGATGTGAATAACATCCGAGTAATCTCCAAACAGGTTGTAAAAGGCTGCGATAATAGGCCTCAGAGAATACCCCAATACGGGTCCAAACCATGAGATTATCATCTCGTACCCTAGGGGGAGAAGAGTGTATGCTATGCCAAATGCGATTAGACTTCCTCCCAGCCAACCTAAGAACTTACTCATGATTTATCGCTCCTGCGAATGAACATGATCTTTGTTTGATATTACGCAAGGTCACTAATAATTTTATTGGATAAATACAATATTCGGTAGATTTCACGCAAAGATATTAATAACAATTCTGCATAGAATATGTTGATTAATTAGTCTTCATGAGGGGATCGCATTGGTCAAAACAAGAATCAAAATCCTTACGATTAGCTTTATTTTGACACTAGGTCTGATAGGCTTAGTCTCAGCTCAAGCCATAGTGACACAAACAAACGGATCATCACCTCATTCCGAAATGACGTTTCTGACAGTAAGCAGTGATGGGACAGTAACTGCCGGAGGGATATTTAATGGTACCGAACTCATTCCTGGAATTGGTTCTGGCTCTCCAGAAGTTCAAAATCTTATGGCTGCAGCTCTTGTCTACTGGGACGGAGACATACCACCCATACCTCCCGAGTTTCTGAGTGAACTAATTGGAGGTGATGATAACGGTGGCGGTACAGACGGATTTGGTTCTTTTGGGGATATTAGTGAGCTTTTGAACCTAATCCCCAACCAAATGTTTGTCACAGCATATCCTTCAGATCTTAGCTTATCATCCATTCAAACGTATTCTCAGAATCTAGCTGATGATTTTAGCTCAGCATTCGGACTGACTCTAACAAAAGCCAGCGAAATCAATCTGACAATTCCAGAGATGTTTGGAGTATACGTAACAGAGTATACATATATATCTCCGAATGTTCCATCGGGCATCTTGGCGACCCTAGGTGATTTGGGTGGCCTTGCTGAAGCGTTCGCATCAGTTACAAATGCCCACTCCATTGCATATGGCGCAGGCATCATTGGTAATGCACTTGAATCGCTTATGAATATTAGTGGGAGTGGTTTTGAAGATATCTTTGGGCAATCATTTATCTTTGCTGCAGCAAGATGGGACTTTTATCTTGCGAGCGCAGGAAGCCACAATTTATCAGTCAGTCAGCTTACAGGTCATTTAGGAAATATAACGTGGGGCATAGACGTGAATACAGCAATGCTCAACGTAATGTTTCCAACCGGAACTAACATAACCGATTATTATCCAACTAGCATGACTTTGGGGTATGACCCACCCAATCTGAGCGGAGGGTTCTCAGCAGGTGAATCATATTCAGACATCTGGATTCAATTCAACTACACTTTTCCGCTAAATCTATCGGTAAGTCGAACTTTTGCTATTGATGGAACACCGGTGACTGATGATTCAATACCTTTGGGAACACCGATAGAGGTAACCCTAGAGGTAGAGAATCTAGAGGTTAATGAAACTGCCACTGATGTTATCCTTGATGATTCTGCGTTTTTCAATAAGTATCCGATGGTTAGTTATCTTTCTGGAGATCTTGAATCTAGCTACGTTTATAACATCGGAACGCTTGCGCCCGGACAGAATGTCACTATTGTTTACACAATCCAATTCAACGAGGAAGGATTCTATGATTACCCACGGGCGGAAGTGAGTTTTGTCTGGAACAGTACATTGTATGCAGCTTACTCAGAGCATTTTGTGTTCGAGGTTGCTTCATTGGATTTATTTGGATTGCTTGCCAGAGTTGTAGCAGATTATCCACTATACGCTGGAATTGGCATTGCTATTGTGCTGGGCGGAATACTATATCAAGCATACAGAATAATCAAAAAATAATCCCATCCATCATATTTCATTATCCTTAGTTCAATGGTCGAAGCTCTCAAGATACTTTTTTAAAAAAGTATTATTAATCTATATATAGAAGACTAAAGGTGATTTGTTGATTCATAATGTCTATATCATAGATGCTGAAAGCGGTATATGCCTTCTATCCAGAAAGTATGGTTCTATCGAGCTGGATGAAAACATTGTATCGGGTTATTTTGCAGCAATAAGGAATTTTGTGGGAGAAATAGTCCAAGATGGAGGCAAGCCGCTAAAGGAGAGAGCAAGAATGATCGATATGGGTATCTATGATATAGTTTACGTTCACTCTGGCGATATTCTTGCAGTAGCTTGCATAGATAAAAGAGATGATGAAAACATCGTCCGAAATGTACTCGAGGACATTGCCAAGAGATTTGGTTCTGAATTCGAAAGCGAACTTCGCAAATCCACGGGAGAGGTGGCAATCTTTAGAAGCTTTGTATCAGTTCTGGATAGGCTTTTGATGAATGGGACGGTAGGAGAGCTTCTCCCTGTTACGAAAAGGAAGATTCCCCGCATGGCATTAAACCTAGGAATGATTGACGAGGAAGCCTATAAGATTGCTGAGTTTTGTGATGGGGATAAAACACCCGAGGATATAGCTGTCGCAGCCCAAATGAATTTACCAGTTGTCTTGAAGAATCTAGAAAAACTTGAAAAGATGGGATTAATTGTAATAGAAAGAAAAAAACCGATCAAATGATTCTTTGTCAACTAATATAAGAGACCATATTGTACTCCGGCTGCAATAAGTACTAGAGCCACTATGACAAGGCTTGGTGCAATTACCCCAACTGTAAATCCAAAGATAGTCTTGAGGATTTCTGAATGTATGACTCTTCCAACATAGAAGGTCAAAAAACCCAGTCCTATCAAGAAAGCACTCTTTCTTATGAGTCCAGCGCTTCTCCTGGCCACATAGAAGAATAGTACCGGGATCAGTATTGCATATATCGGAGCAACAACGTTATTTATAACGATTCTAGGTATTTGCTGTGGAAGAAGAAGATCAGGAGGCAACACTGCCACCACTGTTGCCACTATTAGAGGGATTATGATGAAAGCTGTCTGACGGTTCTTATCTTGGAAGATTAAGGTGCTTATCGCTGCCGAAATCGAAGACAAAGCAACCCACTGAAAGACTGTACCTAATTTCCAGAACAGTAGATCACCAGTATAGTAGAAGTCATACACAAGGAAGAGTGCACGTCCGATGGCCAGGGTTACAAAGAACAGAGAAAAACCAGTGTGGATTATTTTTTTGCTTGTTCTGTACCTCATTAGGAAGTATATGAACAGAAAGAAGTAATATCCGATAACGGCATACCACAGTCCAATTTCCATCTCTCTTAAAGACATTTACCCTGCACCAGTGAGGAATTGTAAACTGTAATCATATTTGGCATGCTTGATTTTTAACTTTGATGCGAGCCTTAGGTCAAGTAGAGCTTCTAATCACATAATACACCCACTCTTTAGAGTTATCGAATATCTTGATGTAAGTAGCGTTAATAGTATAGTAGACAATGGCTTGGTCAAGAGGGAGTGTGGGTCCATGACTTATACGTTGAGTAGGTCCATTATCAATCATCCAATCATCTATGATCATGATGGTGTGTTCATATGACTGGCTTATATTTTGGATCACTGGGTAGTTTTCAGGATAGAGTAGTATTACGTTTATTACTACGGCTTCACTTCCGAAAGAATATGGCAGGAATCCCCTAAGAATGTATCCAATTCTCCAATCGGAGATGGCCATGCTCTGAGGTATGTGTTGAGCACCCCAAAGCGCAAACCAATATTCAGACTCAGTATTCCAGTTCAGATAGGGCAACCCACCCTCCGGAGAAGGGAATGCCCATACAGAAGCAGGGACGATCATAAAAACTAGCATGGACGATAGAAGTATTTTCCTTCCGTATCCATTACGTTTCTTTACCATTGTGAAAAAGCCGACTGAGCATATCATACTTAACCCGATAAATGCAAACGCCAAAATTCGTTCGATTTCAATAATATAATATCCATGCAAAAACAGAAAGAAAGTCAATAGAAAAAGAATACCTATTCCCCCAGTTAGTGACAATATAATCAATGATTGCCAATGGAGATTGTATGACAGGATGATCGCACCAATAGATGTTAAGAGGATTATTATGGCCCACATGGGTGCAGCAAGAGCATAATATGAGACGGTCTCATTTAGGAATTGACTGAAAGGAATTTGAAAGGCCAACAACACGATAGCGACAAGTACAACAGCAAGTATTATGCCGAGAACGTAAACTAGCCTTGAGATCATAATTCTGCCAAAATCACCTTCTTGTCTTAGTTTTCTCAATACCAAGATCAAGACTATATAACCAATAAAACCTCCAGCAAAATACAAATAGACGTTTGAAAACTGACCTACCAATCCGATCATATAAGTTGGTGCGAAGGTAAATAGCCATAATGCCAAAAACCCAAGTCCACATACCACCATTGCTAGTGAATGGAGAGTGTATTTTTTGAAGAGTAGAAGAGAGAGAGACTGAATGGCAAGGAGTGTACTTGCCAACACAAGAGCGGACAAATCGTGACTCATGGTTACTACTATGAATAGCAAGCTGCCGACTAATGCGTTTTTGGTTGAGGGGTTTTTGATGCTTTTTATGAAAAACAGAACAACTAAAGCAATGAGCGAAAGAGTCGTTAGCTCCGGCCAATATTGATTTGTAGCATAAATAAAATCGAAAGCCATAGTGGACAGGATGATTGTGGATAATAAAGCTATTTGTTCGTGATTCGTTATCTCTTTAACCAACACATACATTGGTACCAGACTGAACATTCCGATGACAATAGGCATATACTTTGCCATTTCTAATAAGGGGATGCCAGTTACTGTCTGTAGGAACGCCATTAAGGTATGAAAGGCAAATCCACCCCTGTATATGTCGAGAAAAAATCGTCCATTTTCGACTATTTCGCGGGTTATAGATATATGGATCCAAGGATCAAACGCGGAAGGTAGTATAGGAAATCGTATAACGTTAAATATTCGTACAATTAACCCTGCAAGCAGGATAAGGGGCATTGACATCTTCCGGGACCATCGGGAATTTCCAATCAAATCTTAATTCATCTCTTTTTTAAGGTGATTTCACGAGAAAAATTATCCCAGAATACATATAAGATACTAAGAAGCTCTAGCTGTATATAAATTATCGAGCGGCCACAAGAAACACAGCAAAAAATACCGACCTAAGCTTCTGCAAAAGAAGAATTGGTGATTGCATAATGGCAGAAAATGAGATCCCAAAATGGACTATTACTATTGAGACTCATGAAAAGAAGACATATGAATGGACTGCCGTAGATCTTCGGGAGATTAGAGGAGAAAAAGGGCTAATAGTACTAAAAAAACAATGGTTTGAAAAGCTGGTAGACAACCTGAAGAATCTAAAGATTGAAGGTACAAAAACAACGATCAAATCTCTCTCGGATCCCGAAGGAAATGACGTTTCTCACAAGAGATACTACTTCATATTGACAAGATTTGGGTCTGATCAAGTACCCATAGGTTTTTTGATAGGGCTAACAAAGAAAAAGGGTATTTTGGTTGCTGTTTGGCCAGAGGGGTTGGCTGAATTGACAAAAAAAGATCAAGGTCTGCTTGAATCAATCTTGATCAGCTTGGTTGAGAACCCTGCTCACTTCGGTGATCTATTGATCAGCACAACAAAATGAAAGAAAGAGATTAGGAGTCCAAGACTTGGAATATTTGAAAAAAGCGAAAACTAGCTATTCATTGACACGGATATACCTATACATACGATCCGAGGAGGCAAGTTCACTAGCAATATTCATGGATTTTCGAATACCATTTATTCGAAGATTGTTGTATATCAATCCGATTCGCCAGCGACTTCTGACTGTTCTAACAAACTGATTGAATGCCCATGATAGTCTCTTCATGAACATCTTGTAGCCAGCATTTATGATTTCCATAACCCTGTGAAGCGGTACAGCGTCGGGGTATATGCTCGAGGCTTGAAGAGTTCTTCGCCACGCATCTTTTGGCAACAGATTGTCATTCTTTGCATCATTCCAAAGCTTTGTGCCAGGCAGTATATCAACAGCATTCAATACCGCCACATCAATGTCCAGACTTAGGACAAGATTGCTTGTTTGCTTCATCTCGTATTCTGTCTCTATTGGTGCACCGTACATGAATGAGCCCACAATCATATCCATTTTTGCACGTCGAGCCTTCTCCACTGCAATTCTGGATTGATCAACAGTTGTACCTTTTTGGTAGTAGTCAAGTATTCTTTGACTACCAGATTCAATGCCGTAGAAGATGCTTCTTACACCAGCAGCAGTCGCTTCTCTCAGAACATCATTCTTCGCATAATCAACCCTGCTTTCACAGACCAGATCCATATCTATCTTACGTCTCCGAAGACCTCTAAGTATCTTAAGTGTCCTTCTAGGCTTCATAAAGAAGTGATCATCAGCAATCAGAGCTTGCCTGTAGCCCTGAGAATAGATTTCTTCAAACTCATTCAACACATCTTCAGGCGATCTCTCTCTATAGCTTCGTTTGGTGAAAGCTGAACAAGCACAAAATGTACAGTTATAGGGACATCCTCGAGATGTCAAGATTGTTGTAAACTTCTTTGAGCCGATTTGCGTTGGTCCAAATTGGTATGAATATTGAATTCTTGATAGACTTCTGTCAGGGAATGGAAGGGAATCAAGATCCTTTATGGGGAGAGCATCGGGATTGGATCTGATTTTACCTTTGTGTCTATAGCTGATTCCAGGGATCTGCTGCAATCTCTGCCTAAATCCCTTTGATTCTAGTGCTTCCAGAATCTTGAGCATGGTTTCTTCACCCTCGCCTCGGACAACAAGATCAAAGGCTTTGCAGGTTTTCAGAATCTCGGAATAAACAAAAGTAGCACTTATTCCGCCTGCTATAACTAAGGATTCTGGTAGAACCTCCTTTGTAGCTTCTGCAAGAAGCATGCCATTATTAACACCGTCAGCAATTATAGAGAAACCGATGACGTCGGGTGAGTTTTTTCTGAGCCAATCCTTGAACCAGGATATGCTCTTAATGGTGGCAGAAAGATCGAGTAGTTCAACTTCATAATTCTTTTCCTTTAAGAGGGCTCCAATATACATCAACCCTAATGGAGGTAAGCTTCCATCAAGAGTGTATTCATCATGTAGCTCCCCTTCACTGTTTCTGAAGTTTAGGGGCGGTACAACCAAGGCTACTTTCATAGGAGCACCTCAATTACAGTCTTAATAAAAATCATTTTTAACCGTATACCTATTGATTCCTATGCTTAGCTATTTAATCTTTTGTGTTGAGGGTACATCAGATGTTTTTTGTCGCTTTTATAGCCAATATCCCTGCTTGAAAGGGGGTTTTTGTTGTTCTTATTGGATTTAATCCGTTTTTTTGACAAAGATGAGACAGCTGACTTATCTTGAGTGGTTTTTCTTTGCCATAATACCAAATACCAAGCATTTCCTGAATAGCCCGCCAAATCCTGTAGGTAGTAGACGGTGTGGGAGCAAAGAGTATCACATAGCCTTTGTCCTTGACAAGATTCGCATGAAGCTGAATCAATTGATCCATTTCTTCATCCGAAAAATGTTCAATTAATCCCTCGCTATGGACCAGATCGAACTTCTTATCTGTGTCAATTTGGGATATGTCTTGTCGTAAAAAGCTTGCCAAGACATTCTCTCTCTTGAATAGAGTTCTTGCAACAACCATAGCAGCCCGTGAGCTATCCACTAAGGTCGGTTTCCCCCCGTATTCCTTCGCAAGAGCCAGTGATGTCCTTCCACTGCCTGAACCTAGTTCAATTATTTCCGGGTTTCTAAGCTCTATGCCCTTTAGCAGTTTTTTATACCCTCTCCATAAAATCGTCCACCAAAGTGGGATCTGGGCCCATTGACGTTTCCACTGCTTCTCCCAATCTTCGCTCATCAGTCCTATCTCCTGGTTCTGCATAGCCCCTTTCATATAGCAACTGTACAGCAATTTCGCCTATAAACATTCATCAAAGATATTAATACTCAATTCAGTTGCCCTTCCGGTTCTTAAATAGCTATATGTTTTTATTTGAGATTTCCAAGAAGACATTAGACCAGCTTTAGATTTGTCAGAAGTCTAGCCCGTTATTAGAGGACTTTAGAATGATCAAAGAACCCCAGTTTATTGGCTCAAGAAGATTAATCAAGTACTCAATTGAAGACATGGTAAAGAGGAGGCCAAAAACGCAAGATGAGGAACTGAAATTTACAGGATTGACTGTGGCAATAACTTATGCTCTAAACATACTCCCCGAACCCGATCTACTTGAAGGCAAAGAAATAGAGAGCTCCTCGGAAGGAATGTTTGATTTCAAAGAGGGAAAGCATAGTTCTGTTCTGCTTGAAAGGAGGCTTGAAAATCATCTTCACTGGGGAGTTGAAAAAATAAAAATACTAAAGAGGATTTTTGGAAAAGAGTGGGACATCTTCTGGAAGGGATTAACAGGCGATGTTGATAGGATCGATCGCATTGTTTTTACTCCATCATATCTTGATGAACTCCCTCTGATTCATTTTGAGTTCAAGCCAATATCTGTTCAGAAGTGGGGTCTTAAGCGTTATATGGGTGTAAACCAAGATTGGAGAGATACTGGAACAAAAGTCAATGGCTATGTTCGCAGATTTGCAACTTTATATCGAACGGGTTTTCTAACGCTTTCCTATATATTTATATTCACGTCAAAGAGACGCGAATGGCTTAAGGATATTTCTCATCTCTCATCTGATAACCATTTGACGACGGATGAGATAATCTATCTTCTGACCGCGGCCAGCAAGGGATTTTTAATCCCATTTAAAGAAGGTGGTACGAGCCTTGGTAAACTTGCTTTTGAAGATGCAACAAAGATAATAAACAGATTGTACGATTGGGGGGATAAAACGTCATCAGAATTAGCACAGATACTTCAAGATAGCGATACAACATCTTATTTCTCTATAAGCATTTGGGATGCTGAATGCGGACGAAATGAGATTCTCAATGATGCGGTTAGCATTATTAGAAATCACCCTTGGGAGCTTTACGGACTTCGTGGTCCTGACAGAAACTGGAGGACTCGTGATCCAGAATACATTCAGGACTACATGAGTACTTGGTTTAACCCCTATTCAGATGTGGCATTTAAAGCATTTCCCAGGGTGCATCTAGAAATCTCTTTTCCGCTTGTCAAAAGAATTAGGCTAATTGCTTCAGGTCCCACATCCCCACCATTTAGACTCTGGGAATTCAGAGTCCTGCAAGAGCGAATTTTCAGATCCTTTGATCACCTACTGCGCAACGAAGAGTCAAAACTTGCAAGAAGCGTCAAGGGAAACGAATACGTTGACGCAGTTACCAGGATTTCAGGCCTTAGAAGGCGTTTAGTTTCAGTTTTGGGAGACAATTATTGGATTATGAATGATATAAAACACCTGCCTGACAGAGACTACTTTATTCACGCTCAACAGAGTGCAGGAATTAGAAGAATGAGGAAAAGACTGATGGAGAAGTTCAATGTCATAAGCAACGCTGCGGAAAACATGGTAAACGTTGTATCCATTCAGAGCGGGGAAAGAATGAGTGAAGTGCGAACATATACATCAATCTTGGGAATATTCTTGGCGGCCATTCTTACGATGGCAGGAGCGGTATCAAACTATTTTATCTGGACAATCAGTTTGAGGGTTGAAAACTTATCCATCATTGATCATATAATATCAATCCTCGGACTCTTGGGAATAAACGCAGTATTATTTATCCCAGTGTTATTTTTGCTTCTACGATATCTGAAGGGCAAATTTGACTGAGCAGGCTGGTAGATTTATATTAATTCGATGAAACTATACTGTTGGTGGTACATTTTTGGCTTTTATGCGTTCAGGACCCGGGAGTAGGAAATGGCGCTTCTTGGAACTTCAGGCAGAATATGACCGATGTAGCGTACCTGTTTACATGACCTCGGCAGGAGGACGTCAATTCCCTCTTCTAAAGACGCTTCTCTCGAACTTCTGTATTAATTCCTGCAAATACTGCAATATTGGATGTGGAAAATCAACATCTAGAGAACGTTGGGAGGTCGATGAACTGGTCAAGGCTACAAGGCATTTGTTTGAATCTGGACATATCAAAGGATTGTTCTTAAGTTCGACTCTTGATGGCGACTCTGACAGGGTTGTTGAAAAGGAGATTGAAGTCGCCGAGAAATTGCGTCAACAGGGGCTAAAGGATTTCTATATTCATCTCAAGCTCATGCCAGGCGTTAGTCGAGACCTAGTTCGGAGAGCAGCTTTGGTTGCCAGCAGAATTGGAGTAAATTTGGAAGCACCCAGGAAAGATGTATTCGATGAGATTTGTCCCGATAAGGACTATAAGGATGGAGTAATTAAGAGGCTGGAATGGTGTGCATCTGAAGAGAGATGGTTAAGAAGACAGGCTATTGAAAAAAGATTTCTATCTTCAGGAATAGATACGCAGATTATTGTTGGAGCAGACTATGAAACCGATTTAGATCATCTAAAGATAACAGAATGGCTGTATCAAAGACTGAGATTAAGAAGGATTTATTTCAGTAGATTCGATCCTGTACCAAAGACACCACTTGAAAATAGAGAACCTTGCCCAAGGTGGAGGGAATACAGGCTTTATCAAGCCTCTTTTCTGTTACGGGATTACGGCTTCAAACTAAATGATTTGAAAGATGTGTTGGATGACCGGGATTTCTTACCCAATAAGAATCCTAAACTCGTTTACGCAAATCTTCATGAAGAGATATTTCCAATTGATCTAAATACAGCAAGTAGACAGGAGATTCTGAGAATACCACTCATCGGTCCAATAACCGCCAGAAGAATTTTGGAAAAGAGAAGGATCAGACCTATTAAGAATTTGAGTGATTTGAAGAAGATTGTTGGACCTTATAGAGTAAGGAGAGTCGCTCCCTACGTCGATTTGAAGCAAAAAAAGATTGTCGATTTCCTCTAGGATGAAAAAATCCCTTAAATTGATTTAATTAAAGGAAGTCTTTTTAAGCAGATAGGAGGATTAGGGATGTAAGCTAGAATCAATCACGAGCGATAGTTATTTTTTGGAATCTTTGTAGTTATGAAAAATCCACGATGATTAATAAGGGGGTTACTGCAAATGAGTAAGCTTTCTAAAATCCCGGGATTCTATAAACTTGCTCCAAGAGAGAGACTGAATTTGGTAAAAGAGTTTGCTGATCTAGACGATGATGAGGTCGAGACTCTTTGGAGTACAGGAGCACTAGGAATAGAACAAGCAGACAGAATGATAGAGAATGTAGTCGGTACGACGGAGATCCCGTTGGGGATAGCAGTCAATTTTCTCATAAATGGGAAGGACTTTTTAATACCAATGGCAATTGAAGAGCCTTCTGTAGTTGCAGCAGCATCCAACGCAGCAAAGATAGCGAGAGTAAAAGGAGGATTTAGAGCAACCACAACAGATCCGATTATGATAGGACAGATTCAATTAACCCACGTAAGTGATCCATTTGGAGCAAAAATGGCTATACTTGAGAATAAGGATGAGATTCTGAAGATTGCCGATGAACAGGATCCTGTTTTGGTTAAATTTAAAGGAGGAGCCAGGGACGTAGAAGTCAGAGTTATCGATACATTTCGAGGTCCGATGATTATTGTTCATCTTCTTGTAGATACAAGGGATGCGATGGGGGCGAATGCTGTCAACACTATGACAGAAGCCTTAACTCCTTACATTGAGAGGATAACCGGTGGAAAAGCCTATCTTAGAATCATCTCTAATCTTGCAGTCCATAGATTAGCTAGAGCAAAAGCTGTTTTTGATAAGAAAGAACTTGGCGGAGAAGATGTGGTCGATGGAATCCTAGAAGCATATGCCTTTGCCTTAGCAGATCCCTTCAGATGCGCAACCCACAATAAAGGTATCATGAATGGTATAACCGCCCTAACGCTTGCAACATGCAATGACACACGAGCAGTAGAGGCTGGTGCTCACGCTTATGCTGCGTATAGAGGAGCATACAAACCTTTGTCAACATGGGAGAAGAATGAGGGTGGAGATCTAGTTGGCACCATAGAGATTCCGGCAGCCGTGGGACTTGTTGGTGGAGCTACAAAGACGCATCCTGTGGCAAGAGTTGCAGTAAAGATCCTAGGAGTAAAGACTGCAGCAGAACTTGGAGAAGTCATGGCTTCATTAGGTTTGGCTCAGAATCTAGCAGCTCTGAGGGCCCTGGCAACAGAGGGGATTCAGCGCGGCCATATGAGATTACACGCACGAAATATTGCAGTTATGGCTGGAGCCACGGGTGAAATGATAGATAGGGTAGTAGAGAAACTCATCGAACGGGGAAGAGTCAGAGTAGACATAGCAGAACAGATACTAAAGGAACTAAAAGAAGATTAATCATCTCTCATTCCTTCTATGTAATTGGGAAGGTCAAGATAACAACGCCCATGAGTACAATTAGAATACCTATTGCTTCCTTGCCAGTTATATTCTCCTTGAGTACCAGCCTACTATATAGGGCTGTAAAAACGTATGTAGATGACATAATTGGTACGACCAATGTGACTTCAGTCAGAGACAATGCCGTCCAGAATATCAGACCACCAATCAATTGAAGAATCAAGGCGATAAGAAAGTATTTGTTCTTTACGATTTTGGAAATAGTTTCTCTCGGCTTTTCCTTTATGGTGCTTAGGTTGATTTCTCCGATTTTCATGGTACTTTGTTTGAAAAGCGGGGCAGCTATTCCAAATAAGGCTGCTGCGAGGAGTGCTATTAGTGACGCAATCACTGTTGCGAAGACTTGGTATTCCATTGTCTCGAACCTCCCAGAAAAGATATTCCTATGAGAATCACAATCATTCCAATGACTTTCTGCAAAGTAACTACTTCATTCAATATTAAGCCCGATAACATTATTACAAAGATATAAGAGACCCCTCCAGATATGGGATTCAGAACGCTTGCTTTTCCCTGAGATAGTGATACTATGAAAAGTCCAATGCCTGCCATGGATGAGAATATACCCAAGAGAAAATATCCATTTGCTATTAGTGCAAACCATTGAGATATCGAGAAGAACAAAAACTCACCAATTCCTGCGGTCTGCATTCCAAATTTGATTAAAGGGTTTCCCACTCCAATAAGGGTACCAGCAAATACAGCTAACATTGGACCTCTCAATATATCTAACCTCCAGTGAACTTAAGAAAACTATTAGAACTATCTTATAGGCTTTTTGTTTGCACCAAAGGAAGAAGAATATGGGATCTGGTTGGAGATTTATCTCTTGTAGATGAATCTTTCCCATGATTTCACCGTCGGGAGAGAGGCAGGCATGTTCTTCCGCTTCCGAATCTCCAGAACCTTGCTCTCCTGCAAATCCTCCGGAAGTGGTTTAAATCCAATGAACTCGTATCCGAAGAATGCCTTTCCCTGAGTTGCGCTTCTGAATTCATCAGCAATACCAAGGGTTTCAGCTGTTGGTAACGTGCCACTGATGCGGGTATTCTCCCCTTCGCCGTCCATACTAGAAACTTGGCCTCTATGTCTATTTAGAATCTTTGTTACGTCACCCTCAGTCCCAAGAGGTGTCTTAATATCTACACGAAGTATCGGTTCATAGAGGAGCGGTTCGGAGGATAGCATACTTATGTGAAGAGCTGAAGAAGTCATACCGGCTATTTCATGGTAAGTCGTGTGAGCAGGATCTACATGAACTGTCGCATCAGTCATTGTTACCATTAAGTTCATAGCAGGCTCTCTAGCCAGAGTCGCCTCACTGACATAGTCTCTGAACGTGGACACAACATAAGATTTGATTCTGTCAAGTCTTTGAACACCCGTTGTCCTATTGATCAATACACTCGTTCCAAAGATGTCCCATATGTTCCTGGCCATTTTGGCGTCCCAGCCTGATTTGTTTCTCAATATTTGAGCTCTCTCTTTTGAATCTTGATCTGCATAGACTTCTCCTTTCTTGATTAGCTCAACAGTCTTGTCATCCAAAGGTTCCACATAGAGTTTTATTCTGTTATGACCATTGGGTGATTTTGTGTGAATTTCTATCCCGCGTTTGCTTGGTTTCTCTCTAAAGACTATTATCGGTGGACTAATCTTGATTGGTACTTGCTCGTTTATTCTCTTTGTTAGAATCTCTATTTGCAGAGGATCAATCCCACTAAGAATATACTCACGACTCTCTTGGTTAAACCTGAAATCAGCAGTTGGATCTGCCATAATCCATTTTTTGACTACCTCTCCCAGCTTGGCCAGATCTTGCGGATCCTTAGGTTGGATACTTCTGCTGACTACTGGTTCAGAAACATAGAGAATCTTTTCAAAAGCAGGTATATCCGAGCCGGGGGCAACGAATGTCTCTCCTGCTGGAGTGATGAATCCAAAAAGGGCAAAGAGATTTCCAGCAGGTATCATTGGGCAATCCAAAATGTCTGTAATTTCCATTACTCCCAGTCTTTTGACACGAGCTTCTGCCTTTTGATTCACAAGACGGATGGTGCTTCCAGCCTCCAAGGTACCGGAAAATACTCTACCGATGAGAGTTGGTCTTTTTGACCTAGGATCAATAAAGATCTTTGTTATCATTCCCAAAAGAGGCCCTTTTGGATTAGATTCAAGGATAGATTTGCCCACTTCACTATCAACGTTACCCGACCATATTTTCGGGATTCTATATTTCTGTGCTGTTTTTGGATCCGGCAAATGCTCAATGACCATCCTCATGATAGCCTCATCTAACGGAAAATTCTTCCGAAGCCATGAAATTCCTGATTCTCCTTCCTGATACTTTTCAAAAAATATCAGGGGATTGACTCCCATATCTTTGATAATCTCGTTGGTGATACCCCAACCATGTTTGGCCGAGCCGAAGGCTACACTATTATCAGGAAATTTGACAGTCCATTCATCCTTAAGCTCCGGTGGAGCAATCTTCCGAATAAGCTGATTTACTTGGGCAATAATCTTGTCAATTCGTTCACCAACCTTTTTGGGGGGAAGCCTCAGTTCACTAATTAGTCTGTCAACCTTATTTATGAAAAGCAAAGGCTTACACAATTCCTCCCCTACAGCTAATCTAATATTGGTTTCTGTCTGAGTCATCACGCCCTCTAGTGCATCAACCAAAACCAGAGCCCCATCAGAACCCCTCAGAGCTCGTGAAACTTCTCCTGTAAAGCTAATATGACCAGGAGTGTCATTGATTTGAAATAGATACTCTCTATCCTTGTGGGTATAGCTGAGGAGCACAACGCTTGTAAATATTGTAATGCCTCGTTCTTGTTCTTCTTCATCACTGTCAGTCATAAGTGTCATTCCGGCTGCTTCATCGCTCATCAGGCCAGCTCTTCTCAAGAGATAGTCAGTCATCGTCGTTTTCCCATGATCGATATGGGCCACTATCGAGAATATCCTTCGATTTTCAAACGGACTCTTTAGAATCATATCGCGGATTTCTTCGGGATTCTTGACTTTAACCATCAGATTTCACCACCAATTGAATTCAGAATCAGGGTTCTATGAATAGTGATCGCTGTTAAAAAAATGGCTAGAGTATTTAAAACTTGTGCCGTCATAATCTAGGATTAGAAGGAAGGCTGCACAGGTTTCCCGATCGGTCATACGCCACGATAGGATTTATTTTAGCATTTCTAAGTCGTTTAATAACCAATGGATATAAAATCACGTATTCCTTCTCAATGAACATATTTGGATCAATTTGATGAAGTCGTTTAATGAGCTTCTCAGTATTCTCATTTGAGCTAAAAGAGACCATGATGGATGCATGAACCGATACTCCTGCTTCTAGAAGGTTTTCTATGGCTTTTAGTTGTAGATCAAATGATTCAGGCCTAGCACCTGTTAGTAGGGTGTATTCTTCGTTGGAAGTTCCCTTCAAACTTACTCTTACGTGGAGATTATGAAAGGCTGATAGATGGGCAGAATAGTCGCTATCGATTAATATTCCCGATGTTTCAAGTATAAAGCGATGAGATGTCTTATCCATTAGATTCAGAAGCGAGATGAGATGAGATTCTCCTATGGTTGGTTCATTTCCACTTATTCTGACCTTAGAAAAACCCCGCTTTTCAGCAATCCTGATAAGCTGTGCGGCAACTTGATCCGGTGTGTAGAATTTTCCAGCTTTTTCGGGAGAATCTCTAGGAAATCCGCTCCAGCAAAATACGCATCTCAAAGCGCATCCTACACAATCAGCTGTTGATACTCCTGAGCCATAAAAGGGGGCTCCTCTAAACCTGTAGTATTTTTTAAGATGATTCTTTGTTACGAGTTTCTCGACTTTGACAGCAAGTCTTACGGGGTCATACATGCTGCTAGCTCCATTCCATATGATGCACCAATCCTAAAAAGGGTACTGCTTAATGTTGATATTATTTAGTAAAGTTAAAAGGGAGATAGTTGTAAGAAATTATGGGGGTTTAGTTTTGTCATATAATGAGGTCACTTCAGGTGTAATTAGAGTAGCCAGCAATTTTAGGGCCGACATAGGTTATGCAGCGTGTTATATAATTCTTGATGAAAAGATCGCCATTATTGACACGGGATTAGAACATACACCCAAAGAAGAGATTCTATCGGCAATAAAGGGGAACGGAAGAAATCCTAAGGAGGTAGAATTCATTCTCCTTAGTCATGAACACCCAGATCACATTGGGGCGGTTAACTGGCTTAAGAAGAAGACCGGCGCAAAAGTAGGTATTCACAAGACAGCAGCAGATGGTCTGAGGAAACCTTCCAAGGTCCTGACGCAGAATTTCGGACTAGGAGGAACAGAGCGATTTATTATGAAGTTCAGGGAATTTGATGTCTATTTTGCTGGATTGGAGGCCGATTTTACGCTTGCACACAAGCAGATAATTAAACTTGGAGAAACTAAACTTGCAGTTATTCATAGTGGAGGGCATTCAAAGTCCCACTTAATGTTCTGGGATGTAGATAGGAACATAGTTTTCGTAGGAGACGAAGTCATAGAATATCCCGGAGATTTCTATAAACACATTATTGATCTCACTGGCTCATCTGAAAGAAGAGAAGAAGCACTATTGATGCTTATGGAGATTAATCCAAAAATAATCTGCCCAGTTCATGATGAAATATATATGGATGAAGATGTTGAGCCTACCCTGCAGTACGCTCTGGATGCACATAAAGCCTGGGATACTACCATACTGGATTTGCTTAAGGCCAAAAGACGTCCGATTACGACAGAAGAGGTAGGGTATGATATTAAGAGAATTCTTGGGGTTAAATGGACCGAGACCATGGAGATCCTGGAGAATAATGTTACAGCTAGAGGGCATCTTGAGTATTTAGCTGAAACCGGAAAGGTCGTCAAGATTGGAGGAGAGGAGGAAGAAAAGGAAGAAGAAAAGAAGGAAGAAGAGCTAGAAGAGGAAATGGAGGACGAAGTGGAAGAAGATAAGAAAAAGAAGGAAAAGAAGAGAAAGGACAAAAAGGAGAAAAAGAAGAAAAAGAAGAAACGAAAAGAGATTTTGTGGGAATACGCGTCTGAAGATCCGTCCTGAAACTTTTTTTGAATATATCCCCAAACACCATTCAAAAATGTTAAAAATCGACGATATCAGGTAATGGGGATAGATAGAGTTTGAAAACGCTCTCTAATGAGTCTGAGGTCAGAATAATGAGGGAGGAATTCATTCCAGTAGAAAGGCCAGCAATTGGAAAGGAGGAAATGAAGGCCGTTCAGAAAGCGTTAAAAACAGATTATCTTATTGGACCAAAGGGAAAGATCAAATGCGAATTTGAAAAGAGATTTACAGAATTCATAGGCGTAAAATATGGTATTGCTTTAAGCTCTGGTACAGCTGCACTGCATACTGCCTTTTATGCGTTGGGAATAGGACCAGGAGATGAAGTCATTGTTCCAGCACTTTCCTTCGTTGCTTCCGGGGACGCAATAAGATACACAGGTGCCACACCGGTTTTCGTAGATGTTGATTCAGAAACATACAACATTGATTTCTCAAAGATTGAGGACAGAATCACAGATAATACAAAGGGAATAGAGGTGGTTCATCTCTATGGTCTCCCGGCAGATATGGAACCAATTCTTAAGATTGCGAGGGGGCACGGTCTTTATGTAGTCGAAGATGCAGCCCAATCACATGGAGCAAAATACAGAGAGAAGAAGACGGGGTCACTAGGGCACGCAGCTGGATTCAGTTTCTGGGGTAACAAGAATATGACGACAGCTGGAGGTGGGTTCTTTGTCACAGATAGTGAAGAGATTTCCGAGTTAGCAGAACTCTTTAGTTTTGCTGGGGAAGCATACAAGACCAAACCATATCAGCACGTATTACTTGGCCATAATTACATAATGTCAGAGGTCTTGGCGGCAATTGGGCTTGTCCAACTTAACAAGCTCGAGGATTTCATAAAAAAGAGGCGAGAAAATGCAGAATACCTTTCCGAGGGACTATCCGGTTTGGACATGAATCTGCCTTATGAACCTGAAGGATGTCGTCACTCATTCAATCAGTATGTTTTACGATGCAAGAAAAGAGACTACCTTAGAAAAGAATTGAACAAAAGAAACATCCAAACAAAGTTGCCTTATCCACCTATACCCTACCAACCATCTTACAAGAAATATGGATATAGGCGTGGGAGCTTTCCAGTTACAGAAAGAATCGTGGATGAGTGTTTATTGATTCCGGTTCACCCCTTATTGACCAAAGATGAACTAGATAGAATAATAGAGTCAACAAAAACCGTTCTTAAATGATCTATCCAATCTCCTAGTCTTTTGATTACAAAGTATATACGATTTCCTATTAGGATTTCAACTTCTGTAGAAAGCTCGCTGGTTGAATATGGTCCCGTAATCAGCTGATTTCGACATCAAGGCAATTTTGAATCATATCCGGGCCAAAAAGATTAAAAAATTCGCGGTTTAAAATAGATCAAAGCTGTGAATTCCTCAAAAATGTGTACTATTCTTGCATCAAAAACGTTTATAACCTAAAATATTCACAACTATATTATAGACAGATTCCAAGGGGATAGAAATGGCAGATGATAAAGAAGTCACAAAAAAAGAAATCGATAAGGTAGTAAGATCCAATGATATAGCTGCCGTCCTGGAAGAGATACGAAAGAGGAAGAAGGAGGAGTAGTGGGTTTTTGGGAGGAGAATAACACCACTATTTTTTAAGTTTCCCCAATTCCGCTTTTGCTATACTCTCAATAGCACTAAAGGGAAGGTTCGTCTTCTTAGCTATTTGCTCGATGTCGTCGTACTCTGGTTTCATGTGAATTATGTTGCCTTTGGTGTCTTCAGCGATTTTTACCCTGACTTTTTCTTTGAGTCCATCGATATTTATTCCTACAGAAATGGTTCGTCTTTTCAAGACATATCTGGAACAAGGGTAAAATCTGACACCTAAGGTTCCAGTTTCCTCCATAAGAACACGTGCTAGTTCTTCTACGGTTTCTGCATTGGCAACAAGTTTGACTAAGTAACCGGGTCTGCTCTTCTTAGTAGTGGTGGGGATTATGGTGACGTCCAAAACACCTTCGGAAAATAGTCTCTGAAGGGTATAGCCTAAAACTTCTCCAGACACATCATCGACGTTTGTTTCCATGACATATATCTCATCTTTGGATAAGGAATAATCGATAGTCTTTCCCAATACTATTCTTAAGACGTTGGTCAATTCCTCAAAATCGTGTGATCCTGCACCATACCCAATCTTAATTGGTCTTAAAGGAGGGTAAAATGAGGAGGATTCCGCTAAATTGACAAGAATAGCTGCACCAGTGGGAGTTGTCAATTCACGGTCGATTGGGCCCCCAACAATAGGATAATTCCTCGATCTCAAAATTTCCAATGTAGCTGGAGCAGGTACTGCGAAAGTCCCGTGCGAGAATTTGATAGATCCACCGCCGACAGCTACGGGTGTAGAATATATTTCTGTTTCTCCAAACAGCCTTAGATCATCCAAGGCTGCTGCTGTTCCCAAAATATCGATAAATGTATCTGCAGAGGCCAACTCATGCAAGTGAAGGCTATTTTCTTTTCCATGTACCCTAGATTCAGCCTTGATTAGGCTATTAAGTACCTGCAGAGCAAAATCGGATGCCATATTGGAGAGCTTAGCCTGTTCTAAACATTTAGAGAGAACATTCATAGCATCTTTTGCGTTCACAGGTTTTGGCTCTTCTGTTGACACAACATTGAAAGCTTTGGCTTTTATACCGTGTCGTTCTACTTCACATATTTCCACAGCAAGCGTTACGTGTTTAGACAAATTTCTTTCTACGACTTCAGCCGCCTTCATAATTCTCTCTTGACTTGCCCCCAGATCTATCAGGGCACCGACGGTCATATCTCCGGATATACCAGCAGATTGACAGTCTATAACGATAACTTTTTTAGCTTTATTCATTTTTCATCCTTCTGATAAAGAGTTCATCTAACCTACACTGGTTTATTAGCTAAAAGGTTCTAAGGCGATATAAATGGTTATGATAAGAAATATCTTGGAGAGACTAGCTAAAGGAAGAATTACAGTCAGAGAGGCAGAGAGTTTACTCAAACCAACCATGATAAAAGAAGTTGAGCACATTGCTCGTCTTGACATAGGGAGAGAAATTAGGACCGGAATTCCAGAGATCATTCTGGCTGAAGGAAAGACCCCTGATGACGTTGTGAGAATAACTTCAAAATTGCTTCAAGAAAGAAAGCGCGTAGTCATCTCAAGGTGTAGCAAGAACCATATTAGAGGTATTAAGAAAGAATTTCAAGATGCAAAGATCACAGTAAACGACAAAGCAAGAATGGTTATAGTAAAGTCCAAAGAGTATCAACCTTTGATCCAAGAAGGAAGAGTTGGCTTGATAACAGCAGGAACATCGGACATCCCTGTGGCAGAGGAGGCAAGATTGATAGCTGAGGAAGCAGGATGTAAGGTTTTTACAGCGTATGACGTTGGGATTGCCGGCCTGCACAGAGTTTTTCCGCCACTAGATATGATGATGAAAGAAGGAGTAGATGTAATAATCGCAGTGGCAGGAATGGAAGGAGCACTCCCCTCAATAATTGCAGGCCTTGTAGACATACCGGTAATAGGAGTTCCCACCTCTAGCGGTTATGGAATAGGAGGAAAGGGAATTGGGGCGCTCATTTCAATGCTCCAATCGTGTTCTTTGGGTCTGGCAGTTGTAAACATTGATAATGGGATCGCAGCCGGTGTTATGGCAGCCCTAATTACAAGGAATATTGAGAGAATTCACAGAGATTAAGAGATATTTATGCAAAGGCAAGATCTAGTTTTCAGGAATAGGTTTGATTCGAATAAAGCTGGCAAAATCATAACTGAGAACGTGTTTCACACCATCTATAGCAACCGTTAACGATCTTGTGGATGGGTTCTTGCCTAGTACTCTTATTTTAGAGTTTACTCTTATCCCAATATCATCTAGGAAACTAAGAAATTCCTCGTTCTCATTAACAATGCGAGCGATCAATACTCTCGCGGGAGGTTTGATTCCGACCAAGCTTTTTGAATGTTTTGGACTCTTCCCAGCCTTTGTAGGAATCGGGTTCCCATGTGGACAGGTTTTTGGGTTGTCTAATATTTCCTCGAGCTTTTCTTCCAGATAAGGAGATATGGCATGTTCTAACCGACAAGCTTCCCTGTGGACTTTAGTCGGTTCAATCTTCAACATATCAGTTAGCAATCGTTCCACAAGGCGATGTCTTCGTATTATTCGGTTTGCTATCTTTGAACCTTTTTCAGAGAGTCTAACACCTTGAAAAGGTATGTATTGAACAAAACCTCTTTTTGACAACCTTTGAAGCATTTCCGTAACTGTACTTGGAGTCAATTTAAGAAACCTTGCAAGGCTGGAGACCTTGACGATTTCTTTCCTATCTTCTTCCAAGCGATAGATGGCTTCCAGATATTCTTCTGCTGATTCAGTCAAGGATTTCATAACATATTCTCCAATTTTTTATGGAATCCGTACCTTGGGCCCTCATCACAACTATTAGGATATACTAATATAAAACTTTCGTATATACGAAAACATTATATATCTGTTTGAGTACGGTTTCTATTGCCCTTATAACGATGTAAGCTACTAGAGAGAAGGCTTCAATAGGAGGAAGAACCATCACGGCAAAAGAGATAAAAACATCGATAGTCGAATTAGAGGACTTCCTGAAGGCATTGTATAGACTAGAGCAGGGAGACGATTTCATCAGACTGGAAGAAATCACAAAAGAAACACAACTCTCAATATCACAAGCAAAAGGGGCTCTTGAGGATCTGTCTAAACTCAAGGTCATCGAGCATGTCGCTGGCAAGGGTGTAAAACTTGCTGAAAAAGGCAAAATATGGGCAATGAGCATTGTGAGAAAACACCGTCTCACTGAGGATTTTTTGACAAAACTGGGTGTGGATCCAAGCGAAGCTCATCCAATAGCTGATAAGCTTGAGCATCTAATCTCTGAGGATGGAGAAAGGCAGCTTGAGCAGTCCCTTAGAAGGTCGGTTCCTGCAGAAAGCGATGGTGCTCCAAAGATCGGAGAAGTGCCTCTTTCTTCTCTGGATTCTCCTTGCAGAGTCGTTATATCCAGAATTGTGGGCGAAAATAAGAAGTTAGTAAAAAGTCTTGTCTCTGTGGGGGTATTGCCAGGAATTACTGCAAGAGTCAAAAAGCGCCCCAATCCAAACAGTCCTCTGATTCTAAGCGTCGGAGGATCAGCAGGAGGATTTGAAGTGGCGGTTGGAAAGGAAGTAGCAGATATTATTATGGTTAGGCCAATGGTTACCTGGGGAGGGCATAGACAAATTTCTAGAAGAAGGCACAGATGGAAAGGGAGCAAAACCTAGATGATTTTTCATTCTTAAGAGGCGGAGGATTATGTCCTCTATAGTTACTGAAATTGCAGGTGAGAGTAGAAAGGATCAAAAGCCAACAACAGTTCTATTGGCAGGAAATCCGAACGTTGGAAAATCGGTTATTTTCAACTATCTTACTGGAATTGGTGTTACGGTCTCCAATTATCCTGGCACAACTGTAGAAATTACCGAGGGCAAGGTCAGGTTTAGCGGAAGGACCATACTAGTTAAGGACTTGCCTGGAATCTACTCGATTATTGCTGCAACCATGGACCAGATGGTGGCGAGAAGAGCAATACTGGAAGAGAAGAATGCAATAGTTGTGAACATAATTGATGCCTCCAACCTTCAAAGAAACCTAAATCTCACGCTACAGATCTTGGAACTCGAGGTTCCCTTAGTCATTGTACTGAATATGCTGGATGAAGCACATAAACGTGGAATAGAAGTTAATCATGGAAAATTATCCGAGATACTAGGAGTTCCAGTTATTCCGGCCGTTGCAACCCGAGGTGAAGGAATAAAAGAAGCAATTGAAGTAGCACTACAAATTGTGGATAAAAAAAGAAACCTCAAGCCGATGAAGGTTCAATACGGTAAGGACGTGGAGGATCTAATCGATCAACTCAAAAAAGCATTGGAGACCAATGCTACCGAAAAACCGTATGGGATGCCCTATCGAGCACTAGCTATTCGGTTACTCGAGGGAGACAGTGAATTAGTCAACAAATTAATGAAATCCGAAAAACATCTCATTGAATTAGCAGAAGATCTTGCCAAGACAATAGAAAAACAACATGATGAAACAGCGATTCTAAGGATTGCTAAAGAGAGTCATGGTATTGCAAATAGTATTGCAGAAGCGGTTATGCTAAGAAGAGATGAAAAGATACTACTTAAGGATAAACTCAGTGAAATAACAACGAATCCATACACAGGAATACTCGTAATGTTTGGTGTTTGGGTTGGGCTTTTTGCATTGCTGTTGTATGGCGGTAGTTTCTTGGAGCAGTATATTGTAGCTGGTTGGAATGCTTTCTTAGCTCCTGCCTTACAACAGTTTTTCGGACTCCTCCCATCGCCTTTTGGAGATATTATTGGTAGGGGAGTCATTCTAGGACTTGAAGCAGGTGTTGCTGTTGTAATTCCTTATGTCGGACTGTTTTATATTGCTCTAGCAATCTTGGAGGATACAGGATACCTAACAAGAATGGCGTATCTGATGGACAACATGATGCATAGGCTTGGTCTGCATGGCAGGTCCATAATACCCATTATCGCAGGCTATGGATGTAGCGTTCCAGCCATCATGGGTACCCGCATTCTAGAAACACGCAGGGAAAAAATAATCGCAAGTTTTCTCATAACACTTGTACCCTGCTCAGCAAGGACTGTTGTTATACTAGGGATCGTAGGCCAATATCTTGGACTAATTCCCGTCTTGTTGATCTATGCATTTGATATAGGTATTGTGGCAATCGCGGGCCTTGTCCTAAACAAAATCATGAAGGGTGAGTCTCTGGGTTTAGTAATGGAAATGCCCCCTTTCAGAGCTCCTTATCCCAGACCTATTCTGAAAAAAACTTGGATAAGGCTTAAAGAGTTCATTTACATGGCATTCCCTCTCCTCATTGCAGGAAGTCTGGTCTTGAGTTCCATGGAATTCTTCGGAGTATTGGGACCTGCTGCAAGCCTTCTGAGTCCCGTAACTGTGGGATTATTAGGTCTTCCCCTTTTAAGCGGAGTTGCGCTGTTATTTGGAGTGTTAAGGAAGGAAATGGCACTTGGGATGTTAGTTGTGGTCTTTGGAACAACCAATTTTGCTTTGGTTATGACGCCGGTTCAGATGGTTGTGTTTACGGTCGTGCTTATATTGTATATTCCATGTGTTGCTGCCATCGCTGTCTTGGGACGTGAGCTTGGATGGAGAAATGCTTTGATTATTGGAGCGAGCACAGTAATCATTGCGTTCATGCTGGGGGGATTAGTGAATACGGTTCTTTTGAGTTTGGGCTTCCAATAGTGAGATGGTTTTGATGGATATATACAGATGTCCACTGTGTGGATATAAATTTGCGAAAGAAGAAGCAAAAGGATGTCAAGAGTGTTTCTTGGCAAAGAGGTGCAGTTTAATCCTTTGCCCAAATTGCAGCTATGAGTTCCCAAAGATTCCAATCCAAAAGTCATAGACTTGTAAATATCTTGATTTTCTCAAACTTATAAGGAATGACTCTAAATTTCTCAATGAGTGAAATGAAGCAAAGGTTTAAGGCTATAATATTCGATCTTGACGGCACATTGATAGATATTCCTGATCACAATATATTTAATAGACTGCTAGCTGAAACGCTAGAGAATCTATCTGTTCGGGTTCCATCGAGAAAAGAGCTGAAGGAATTGTGGGTTAGTGGGAAGAATTATGTAGATATCCTCAGGGGCTGGGGAGTAGGGAACATTGATGAGTTTTGGAGAATATTCGATCACAAGGATTTGACAGCGAGAAAGGATCTTATCAGAAGAGGTCTGATTCGTCCATTCGATGATGTTGGAGTCCTAGAAAGGCTGAAAGAGAGATTCAAACTGGGTTTAGTAAGCAACACAATTGAGGAGATAGTCATGCTGGAGATCGAGGCGTTTGATTTGAAGAAATACTTCTCAAAGATCGTTACGTTGGGAACCGTTGCTCAGCAGTTCGCCAAGCCAGAACCTGATGGCATAATCTGGTGCCTTGAGGGCTTAGATGTCCCTCCGAATTCCGCATTGACTATAGGAGATCAACACACAGATATCATAGCAGGAAAGAGAGCCGGTTCCACGACTGCTTTATTGATAAGACGAAGAGATCAGCAATCTGCTGACGCAGATTTGGTTTTTAAGACACTCTACGAGTTAGAAGATTATATCGTAGGGATATAAGAATCTGATCCATTTGTAGGGAATAGGAATCAACGGGGCAGGATTTGACATGAAGGAACATAATTCTCTGTCAGAATTCATGCAGGAGAATTACTTGGCAATTGTGAGTCAATCAAGCGATTTAGATGACACTTTCAAGCAGGGAATACCGATAGTCGAAGAGGCTGTTGAAGAATTGAATGGGATTGGCATGGATCGAATCCTTCTTACTGGATGCGGAGATTCGCTTTTTGTTTCTGAAATTTGTAGATTTGCATTTGAGGAATTTGTAGAAATGCCGACTGAGGCCATACCAGCACTCGAATTAGCCAGATACCGCAAATTAGGCGGGAATGATTTGGTGATTGCTTCTTCAGCCTCAGGACGGACCAGTAGAACCATTGAGGCTGTCAAAAGGGCAAAGTCTCAGGGAGCGTACGTTGTTTCTATTACAAACGATGTATCAGGAATCTTGGCCCAGCTATCTGACTGGATTCTGTTAACAAGATGCTCTCCCCCCATAGGAATATTGCCATCAAAGACCTCAACAACTGCCTTGTTGCTTCTCTTTATGTTAGCTGTGAGAATTGCTAATAGATTACATAGGATAAATGGATCCAGGAGCGAGCAGCTAATGGAGCAGCTGGGGAGCATTCCCTCCATCGTAAAAACCTGCATCAGGCAGAATGAGGCTCGAGTAAAAGAGGCCGCATCAGCTCTTAGGAATTGTGAGAATTTCCATTTCATTGGAGGAGGTCCGAGTCTAGGCGTGGCTAAATTGGGGTCAGCAAAGATTAAAGAGCTAAGTCTGGGTCATGCTGAAGCAGTCGAGCTGGAGGAGTTTTGCCATTATCAGATTTTGATTGTGAGCAAAGATACACCTGCAATATTGGTTCTTCCCCCAGGGGCAAGTTATGACCGGGGACTTGATGTTTTGGATGGTTTGGGTGAGATCGGTGCGAGAGCGGTGATAGTCAGTGACGCTGATGATGAGTTCATCAGAAGGAATGCTTTCACAACGTTTGAGATTGAGGGGGACGTAAGCGAGGTTTTTTCCTCAATACCTTACGTAATTCCCTTACAGCTGTTCGCATATCATCTAGCTATTCAGAAAGGAAGAAATCCTGGCTGGTTTAGAGAGCCCAACGCATCGGCGATAAGGATATCTGAATAGAAGCAGCTATTTAATCTGAGAGCAAATTTCCAATTGTGCGACTTGCTCTTTGCATCACTTCCTCTTCATCAACTGTGGTTACCTGTCTGTTGATCATTACAATTCTTCCATCAATGATGACAGTATCAATATCTGCTCCATTGGCAGAATATACAAGATTGGCTTTATGATTATTTGATGGAGTAAGATGTGGTTTTCTGGTATTAACCAAGATTATATCGGCAATCTTTCCTACTTGAAGAGAACCTATTTCCTTTTCTAGTCCAAGGGCTCTGGCACCACCAATCGTGGCCATCCCTAGAATTTCATCAATAGGGAGAATCTCGGGATTCATATAATTGATCTTCTGGAGAAGGGCTGCAAACTTCATGGTCTGAAACATATCTAATGAATTGTTGCTGGCTGCACTATCCGTTCCAATTCCTACAATTGCCCCAGATTTCAGAAGATCATATATTCTGGCAATTCCAGCTGCAATCTTCATGTTTGATATAGGATTATAGGCGATCTTAACATCACGTCTTACTAAGATCTTCAATTCTTCATCCGATATATGGATACAATGAGCTGCAAGGACATCTCCCTTGAGAAAGCCCAAGCTATCAAGGAATCTCACGGGTGAAGTTCCGTATTTGTCTTTGACAAGCTTCTTCATGTCCAGAAGCTCAGCCAAATGAATATGAAGGCCGACACCAAGTCGATCAGCCTCTTCTCTAAATCTCTTAAGAAGCTCTGGACTCACAGTATAGGGCGCGTGAGGACCCAACCAAGTCCTTATCCTGCCATTGGCTGATTTGTTGTATTTCCTGATGAAATCTATGCCAGCTTTTAATCCTTGTTCTCCCCTTTTCTTGTCTCCATTTTCAATTACACCTAGCGCTAACACACCTCGAATTCCTATTCCTTCTACTGCCCGAGCCACTTTGTCTTCCATATAGTACATGTCTGAAAAACAGGTGGTGCCACTTCGTATCATTTCAAGACATCCGAGCAGAGTCCCCCAATATATGTCATCTGGACTTAGTTTTTCCTCAAGAGGCCAGATTATTTCATTAAACCAATCGCCAGCGTTCTTATCTTCAGCTACTCCCCTGAAGATCGTCATGGGTACGTGGGTATGGCAATTTATCAATCCTGGCATTGCAATCATGTTTTCTCCATCAACCTCAGTCTCACCTTTTGCCCCTTTCTTGACTTTACCCACATATGATATTCTATTCCCATCTACGCCAATCATACCATTTTCAATTATCTGTCCAGGTATTGGAAGGACAGTACAATTCCGAATCAAGAAGTCAAATTCTTCTATCCCAACCCTCTCCTCACTCATTAAATCCGTATACAGGATATGGAAGATATGGAACACTAATTAAAAAGATCCTGTTTATAAAAAGATCCTATTCTCGGAAGGGTATGGGGGACTATCTTTTTCACCTAAATATCTTTGAATACCATTTGGGCAGCTCATTGACGTAATTATCTAGGTTCTTAGATATTTTCTCAGTCAGTTCCAATATTTTCTCGGTGTATTGTTCTGGTTTTTCCTTTTCACTCAATATCAGAGCTGTAGCTCTTTCCGAATTGTTATCAAAATAACTATAAACCTTCAGCCTTCCAACTTTAGTTTTGATGAACTCCACAGGATTGATGCCTACTTTCATATTTGGAAAATGCATGCTAAAGACAGTTGTTGCAAATGAGGGAGGGACCCACGCACTTCTGGTACATCTTGCCTCAATAACTCCTCCAAGGCGATTATCCCACTTGATTATTACGATACCTAGTGGCAACTTTGGTCTCTCCGATTTTTCCTTCTATAGGTCAAATTACGTTATAATTCTTTTGATGTCTTTTGAGTGAAGGTCATAAATTTGGGGGTCGGTCGAGTAGAATTGTAGTTGTTTGCTTATCAAAAGTATTTTATTACGTTGATATAAACATTTCTAAATCTGTTGCGATTTTCTCAGCCGACAAAAATAGAGACTGAGAAATGCTTAAGTAACTGGGAAAGTATAGGTAATATCAACAACGCAGAATCAACAACTCCCAAATTTCTGGTGCAGATAAAATGCCAGTTCACGGTATATGGATAATCGATAGCGCTGGACTCTGCATATTCCACAAGAACTATAGTAATATTAACATAGACCCCCAGCTATTTTCGGGGTTCTTTACAGCGCTCGTTCAATTTTCAACTGAGATCAATAAGGTCCAGCTAGAACGTATAGTTCTGGGATATCTAGACATATCATATACTAATGATCGGGGCATTCACTTTGTTGTGTGTACAAATAAAGGAGAGTCTGCCATCAGAATTCTTAGGGGCATAAGAGAAACTTTCAGCGACCATTTTAAGGATGAAATGATTGTTCTAAGTGATATGCTAAGAGACGGACCAGGCTTAAGTCTGCTTAATAGGTTTGAAAAAGAGCTTGATAGAATTGTTGGCTACGCCCCTGACGCAGAGTTTCGTCCTTCAAGGTATGTTTCCATCACAAGAGTTCTAAAAAGAGGATCTGAAATGAGGAATACTTTGGAAAGAAAGTTCGGAACTGATGGAATAGCCATAATGCTTCTATGTGATGGAAGTCGAGCTATCACAGATATAGCTGATGAGCTCAATATCCCAGAAGAAGAAGTTGCCAAGATTGTTGATTTCGGAGTTAAAGAGAAAATATTGGGAACAATGCGCGTCAGGAGCGATGTTGATCAGGTAGCAGATCAGAGTGTTCTATGAAACTGGATATTTTAGATTTGATAAATCATACGAAATCTCTGAAAAAAAAGTTGTTATGCGCCAAACATTTTTCTGACTCGGGATACAAGTAATCGCCCTTTCACACCATGAGATTTAACTTCAACCATTCCCTTTTCCTCAGCTTCTTTATACTCCTCTTTGCTCAAGGTATTCAGAAGCATACTCAGAGTCCCATTATCTCCAGTTATTGAAACATGGGGTTTTTTTAGTAAATCCTCATTTAACTTAACATCATTCTTTGAGATTTCGGCGGAAAGTGTTTCACCAGTATCTGTAGCTGTAACATTTATCTTTGCCGAACCAACCAGTCTCAAAATGGTTCGCACTTTCCTGCTTTGAAGCATACTTGTCCCAACCACTTTCAATTTCTCGTTGACAGCTTCATATAGAGACATACATTATCCTCCTACGGTCTACTGTAAAACGCCCTACCCTATTGGCTAGCTTCACCTTGCGGGGATTAGGATGAAGTGAATAGGTGGTATTTTAACGTTGTGAGGAAAAGACCTAGTTGTCTTTAGGGATGAGTTCTGCAAACAAAATAGCTCCTCATGATATGAGTGAGACGTTTTTTGATTAGCTTATGTATGATTGACGATCTGAGGCTTCAGGCAATCTCTTCTCAAGACGTCCTCTCAGCTTCGCGAAAGCCTTTTCCATAGTTGCAATTTGTTTGTCCAGTGCACTCATATCAATTCCAATATTGAACCATTTGCCCAATATTTGAACAATCGCTTTGGAAGCCTTTGGATCGGTCGCTAAAACGGGTATTGTCTCTGCCAAGAGACAGACTCCTTCAATTCCATATTTAGCTTTACCCCATGCAGGGATTATGCCATTTGCGCCCATAATGACCCCTTCCTTCATCACCTTGCATTGATCATGTTTGGCGAAGATGTCAAGAAGTTCATGCGAAGTCGAAGAAACAAAGATGCTGGGCTCAGAGGAGACATTATCCGTAACATAGGCACCTGTTGAGACAATAGTCTTAACCCCATGAGAATTGCAGAAGTCGCTGATGTGATCAGAAAAAGCAAATATTCCTAGAGAGGTTGTTGGTTGGAAATCGCCACTTATGAAGAATAAATCATTTACTCCCTTAGGATCTTTCCAGAAGTAGATCGTTGATCGCGGTACATGAAGCTTCCCGTTTGCCCCTACAGCAACCTGAGCTGGGAAATCATGATAGAAAATCAAAGCGATCTTCTCGGCTTTTAGGCTATCTGCAATGTTGAGGACGGCCCCCTTTCCAACCATTGCTATTCCGGGTAGGCCTACAATAGCCACAGGACTATTCATCTTGGCTAGATCCAGTTTCTTTAGAATCTCTGTGCGGGGTCCATTCATCTGGGTCAAATCCTTCACTCCCTTATTGAAAAATGGAGACAAACTCCACTTAAAAAGATATTGAATGTCATAGATTCCATACAAGAGAAGTCACGATTCAGCATTACTTGTGATTCGAGACTTAATATCTGGTACTTTGATCTGGACAAGTTCGACAATCTTTGGAATCATTGATTCATCAATGTCCAATTCCTTAATCAGCTCATCTCCTGTAATTTCCTCTTTGAAACGAAGCAGATTGCAGATCCTAGTAACATAGCTATATGTCCGGCTAATCCTGTTTTTGAGTATTTCAAGTCCTCTTGGATCTTGCATGTCTTTTACTTCCAAAACCATTTGAATTAATGAGGTCATCCAAGAGACATTCTCTGATTCCGGAAGTCCGTATTTCTCAGATAGGCCGGTATCAAGATAGTATACAACATATTTGTCAGGTTTGTCAACAGATGCCAGCTCATCTGGTTTAACACCTATCAATTGAGATTCTTCTATTTTGTTTTCTTCAGTTACCTGTGCTATTGACACACTCTCAGGAGAAATGCTGGATAATGTGCATAGCAGTATGCGAACCTCGTTCCTATTATCCCCAGCAATGAAGATTTTATCGCCATTAATTACGTGATAAATAAGTTTCGCAAAATCACTGGCAGAAACGATTCTCAGAGTATCCTCTATCGATTTGAGCGCAGCGATATCAATCATTGTAGCGATATTTTCTTTCTTGAGATTTAGAATGAACGCAAGTGATATTTGGGATAAACGCCAGTTGATTTGTGATCTTGGATAGTCTCTCCCACTAACGACTATTAATATGTGATCACTCATCTTCTTGAACCAAAAAGTAAAGTCACTTGTGGATATTTCTTCGACACTCTGACCTGTCAATACGCTGAGAAAACTATTTTGGGCACTAAAATACCCAGACATGAGTGTAGCATCAACCGCGATGGTCCCGTACATTCTAGAAATGAGTGGGATCCCGTTTATCTCCAAAATGTAGACATTGTGTATCATTGCAAGTCGCCATGCCCTAGATTCAAAGAACTCGTTGTTGTAATTATAACTAATGATTCTTAAGGATATTAACTTGTGGGTTTTGTGAAATTACAAATTATCCAAATCGAGTTATCCCGAAATCAAAATAGAAAAAAGATTAAGACTGGTACGGGATAATAACTATGCAAAGGGACTAAAATTGAAAGGTGTCTATACTCTAGTGTTCATAATTCCACAGGAAATCCGGATTAAGATCGGAAGTCTGGGAACCGTCAGATTTGAAACAGGCATTTATGCTTACATTGGCTCAGCATTAGGTGTGGGCATTGCCAGTCTTAAAGGTAGAATAAAACGACATATTTCGAAGAGGAAGAGAATCTTCTGGCACATTGATTATCTTTTGATGCACGAGGAAGTGCAAATTATCGAGGTCATTTATGCTAGGACCAACCTAAAAATGGAATGTGAGATTTCAGGAATATTAGAGAGCTCTCCCCTAGTTACCACTCCTATCGAGAGATTTGGTGCATCTGACTGTGAGAGCGGGTGTAGGAGTCATCTTTGTCATATCAAAACAAACATGGAAGAAGCCCTGCGAATAATAATCCGCTGCTATAGCAGAGCAGGGCAAGAGCCAGAAAGATTCAGATTAAATCGATATGGCACTCCCAAACTCAAGGTATCATTAATGTTGAGGTCTCTTTGACCTCAGTTCAATGTCAATTTTCCGTGGTTATATTTGGGTTTATTGTTTCTTGACCTTCAGAGGAAGTTTCTTGAACAATGATTTTACGGCAGATAATAACCGTGAGATGATACTATCATATTTAGCTAGAGAAACAGGAATATCTGAAGAAAGGGATAGAACAGTGAATATTCCTCGTTCAGTTTTTGATCCGCTGGATGATATGTCAACGTTTTTGAACCCTTGCTTCTTAAACACGTTTTTTGCGTCCTCCATCTCTATGAATTCCCAGATGTTGACGGGAGGATAGAATTCAATTTTCAGGTTGCATTTTGTAAGATCTTCTATTTCCTGGAATCTCATGGAAATCTTTGTGGGTGAAAATCTTCCAGTTGGAGCAGCCAATAGGAATCCTCCATCGAATCCTTGATATTTCTAGAGTCTGAGAGCCTTTTATGCTTTTCTTTTAGTTCCTGGTACGAGTCCCTTGCAAGATTCTATTCGAGTGCTTTTTCGTATACAGCCGCTATTCTTTGGGCAACTTTCTTCCAGGAGCATACTTTTAATACAAAATCCCTGGCATTTCTTCCCATCTGTCTCCTTTTTTTATCATTATTGAGGAGATCGAGAATGGCCTCGGATAGATTCTCCACAAGTTCAGAATCCAGACTTACGAGTCGTCCTACATCGCGGTTTACGAATTCCTCGAACGATTCTATCCTGGAGGCAACTGTGGGTAAACCACATGCCATAGCCTCCAAAACAGATATACTCATTAATTCCATTTTGGTCATTGTCACGAATAGGTCTGCATGTCTGAGGAGTCTGATCTTTTCTTCTTCTGGAACGTAGCCAGTAATAACAACATTTTTGCTTCCATACCTACTTTTCAGAGAATTATAAAGAGGACCCTTTCCTACAATCATCAAGCGAACCCTTTCACCAAAATCACATTTCAAATAAGCTTTGATCAGTGGCTCTATGTTTTTCTCAGGGGATAATCTTCCAACATATAGGATGGTTTTCTCTTTCTTCTTCTTCAACGGTATTGGTCTGAATACATTCACATCTACTCCTGTCGGAATGTGATTTACATTAGGAAATCCTGCACTTTTCACAAAACTCTCCTGCGATTTGGAGGTTACTATTATCTGATCTGACTGTTTTAGATATCTTTTCCCTATTTGATACATTAGACGGGAGAGATATCCATATGTTGAATCCTGAAGTGATAAAGCATAGTGAAGGTTGGAGACTATGGGCACATTCAATCTCCTTGCAGCCTTAAAGGCATAAGCATCCCAGGTTGTAGTAGGCCAGTGTAGGTGCAAAAGCTGAAATGGTTGCTTCTTATGAATTCTCAGAATTGTGTTTATCGCCTCTTCGCCTTTGGGAAGTACAAAATAGAATTCTCCAATTCTAACTCTTGTGGGAAGGGGAATGTCCTCAGGATATATAGGTTCCATATCCTTCTCTTCTGGAAAATAGAAGCCAACTATCTTTGCATCATCTTTCTCTAGGTGTTTACGAAGATGCGCAACGTAGTGATATATGCCATGAGTGGCCCCTGGATAAATCATACCAATATGTCGAGTTTTTCCCTCTATGTGCTCTTCTTCTCTTGGGCTAACCACCAGCTCATTTCTATCTTCAGGATGACATTCTAAGCCCCCCACAAGATAGTGCGGCATCGCTATTGATTTTGCAGTTGCCAGCATAGTCTCAGGATTTTTATGTTCGAGTAGTGACAGAACAGAGACTTGTCTGTAGATTCCCGCATGGATCCAGTTGGTGCGAAGACTTACATCAATGCCAAGAACATCCTTTTCCTGAATTAGTCGGTCAAATGATTTTCCAATAGTCTCATCGGGATTGCATATAGCCCAAATAAGCATATTGCTTTTATTATCAACAAAAACCGATCCATTATCATAATCAGAGACTATGTGGGAGTCTCCAGTGTCTAATCCGATGTATGGAACTAGAGCCTGCCGACAATCCACATCTTCAACGAGTGTCTTTATCTCAAGCGGATTAAATAGGAGCATTGGTGTTTCATCGACATTGAAGACATAAATTCTAAAAGTAAGCTTGTGAACATCAGTTGCAAACTTACCTGAGAGTCTTAAACAAAATGGGCTATCTTTGTTGTCCAAAGTCACCCCAGAAGTTCTCTTTTTGATCTTTTTCCACTCATGCATTCTAATGTCATCTTCTGCCTTCTTTGGTCCCACTCCAAAAAGAGCATCCCTTACATTACTTGAAGTGAGGAGAAGCCGAAGATGATATTGACGTAAAGGTCTCTTTATTGTTCGTCTGAGTCCTGCATACCGAGAATAACTAGGCCAAAATGACACTCCAATACCTTTTTTGTTGAGGACATTCTTACCATTAGTGTCTTTTACTGATTCTATTACACCTGTTCTTTGATTTATTCTGCAGAATTCTCTCCAGTCATCGTTTTCTCTTACTTCTATCGATAAGCATTCTCCATCGAGATTGCACCTTACTCTGCTTGGTATTCTTCTTCTTGTTCGAGCTTTGTCATCAAAATAAATGAAAAGCTGTGTTTGAGGATGTCTGACAGGTATATGAGCAATGATTTCATCACCAATGGATAATCGAGTTTCATCCTTACTAATGACATGAGAGGAGATCAACTTGCCTTTATGGATTATTCGGATAGATTGTGGATTTACTGCAGTATCCTGATTATCAAGCAAGTGTTTAGCTGGAATGATAACGGGAACCTTTGCCAGATCAGAAGGCAAATCAAAAAGAAATAGAGGAATACGATGTTTCCAGCTCTTATTCCACCATTTTTCAGTTGTCCCTTCTCCTGTCTGCAATTGAATGAAATGTTTACCGCTGGGAACTATGATGTCTCTGGATTTCAAATCTTTTCCGTTTAGTTTGGTCAGAACCTCTCCGTCAATAGACAGGAGAATCTTATCTGAAGGGAAGTTCCTGACAGTAATCCTGGGACGAGTTCCATTGTACCATATTTTGATTCTTTGGTCTTCAGGACTCCAGAGAGCAAGAAGGTTTCCGACTGACTTCCCTGTAACCCTTATTCCTGAATCATTCTGTTTTCCAATAAGGACTGTTGAGGTTTGACCCTTTTTCAGATTAATGCCAAAAACACTTCTATTGCTTCTCGACACAATTTCTTCCTTGTCTATCTCTGCACGTCGTCCGGCTAGGTATGGTGAGTGTATTTCGATTCCTGAAAGCTCAACATCTGAGTCGTTCTCCAAAACAATGTAAACGATTCCGTTTTTTAGGTAAATTTCCTTAAGAAAGCTGCATCTTTCCAAGAGCTCAATCTTGCCTCTTCTTATTTTGAAACTGACCTTCTTGTCCAGCGTATCACATTCCATCGATGCTAGAAGAAGCTCGTTGGCAGCAAATGTTTGTTGAACCGGTATTTCTTCCAGTCTGTGAATATAGTTGAAGAAGTAAGTCTCACTAAGGCCACCATCATGTTCTCTAAATTTAAGCGCTTTCCAATAAACATAATCGAAAACTTTTTTCCAGAAAGGATCTCCGGTTAACCTATATAGTCTTGCATAGACCGGTAGAACCATGACCGTTTCATAAGGGGCTACTCGAGGAGTTATAGAAAAAGAAAGCGGATCAAAACCACCATGAATCTCAAGGTTGTCCGATTCCCACCAAAAGTGCCATGTTAGAAGATATTTGGCCCAAGCCAAACCATAGTCTAGGAATCTTCGAGTATGAAGTGTCTCATAGGCATCTAAATTGGCATGAGCAGCTATAATTGCAGATATTCCTTCTTCCTCGTCCACTCCAGCATCTCTTAGATAATTGTACCCTAAACATGCAAAAGCTTTCGGGTTAAGCCAACCTAGCCCCTTCAATGCCGCGGAAAGGTAAATCTTCTCACCCGTTATGCGGTAGGCCATAAGAAGAGCTCTGATGCACTCTGCACTTCCACCAACAGACTCCTTAGATTCAAAATCCATCCTGCGGGCAGGGTACTCACGAAAAACTTTTATTCCAAGTCGCCAAGCTCCATTCTCTTTTTGGGTTTTTAGTATCCAGTCAAGCGCATCCAAACCAGCATTCAAAGCTCTTCTGTCCTCAAGGTCTTCCCAGTCTCGTCGCACACTGAATAATTCTAGGAACTTCAGAGCAATAGTTGCTTGACCGCCTGGATATCCCGCATATCCACTCCTAAGGTAAGAATATCCTTCAGCTGCTACTCCGTTATAAGCGATACCATTGTGCCAGATCCTGCAATTGTTCTTGATTTCGGAGAGATTCTCGGAAAGCAGCAGCTTTCTTAATTGCCTTGACCAATTGAGGAAGAATCTGTTGCCGCTCTTCAAGTAGTAGCGGTAGAAACCTACCATTCGTTCTGCTTCAAAAGAGGTAAGACCGAATAGTAAATCATCAAACAGAAAAGATGGATGATCCTTATATGGAAGCTGTAGAAAGGTTTTCAGCCTATCATCCCAGGCTCTCCAAAAAGCGTTTTGGGTTTTTGCCGCAACTTTTCTGCAGGTTTCAATATCCAGATCTACGGGCTCCAAGGGCTTCATTTGGAAGAACTTGTCGACAGCTTCAGTCCAAATACCATATCCGTATAAAATGGTTGCTGTGGATTTGATCTCTTCCCCAGCGTCCAGAATTATAGGAAGAGGCTCAGGTTTTGGATGGCGGCCCAGCCAAATATTGCTTTTTAGCATTAGTTCTTGGGAGCAGTAGGCTAAAGCCGCAACATTGTTCCCTGTTTCAGAGGTTTTTTTACCCTCAAATCTTATGGAATGAACAAGATCTTGACCAAGACTTGATTTTTCAACTGGAGAAAATGCAATCCCAAAATATGAATTGGAGGAGTCAAATACTATAAGAGGCATTTTGCAGTACATTGCACTTCGATAATAGTTTCCATCGATGACTGTTGGCGGAATCTTGGATTTATAGTAGGTCGAGAAAGGATAGGGGAAATCAAATGTTCGATTAACTATATCAAAGTCGTTGGAGCGAATATATCTCATACCACCTACAAAGGCATAATTCAACGGAAATGTGTAGCACAAAATCGGATTCTCAAAAAGAACTAGTTCAACTCTATCTTGAGAGGTGCATGTTGTCATTATTCGAGGAAAAGACGTTGAAAAATCCCAGATTGTGTGGATTTTCCATCCTTTGGATTTTCCAGATATCTTAATTCTATCCTTTTCGACCACAATGTCGTTCAGCGGTATTCTAAGTTTCAGGGGTTCTCCATCTATCTTATAAATTATAGTAGGAGGGTTTGGCTCAAAGGCTATCTTTCTATCCCTTGAAAATCCTTTGTCCGTAAGGTAGAGCCCTTCCAAGAGCCAACCATTTTCTCCCTTTCTCCATTGCCATTTTTCATTATTCTTTACAAGGGTAACTACACCTTCTTTTCCCGTGATCTCCATGGCATACTTCTCCGCAGGAATTCAATAGAGAAATCAGAAAACTTCAGAGTGACTATTAGTCTTGCTCTTAAATATAATTTCTTTGGATATCACGCTTATAATGCTAGTATTGCTGATCCTGTAGGTTGGTCGTAAAGGGCCGGATAGTACTGTGAAAACAGAAAAGCAAACATAAATCTGTGTTTTAAAAGCCCTATGTTTCACTGTTAAACGATGATAAAAACATGGCTTCTTGCGCCATAAGTCCCAGTAGAATGAGTGTTTCCCTACCTTGTTCGCTCAACCCGTAGTTGCTTCCAATCTTTAGAATAAGTCCTTCACCCATTAAGGCATTAATGTGATGATATAATGAGCCTCCTTTCTTACCAATGATTTTTTGGATTTCCTTAACAGACCTATCTCTTTCTCCCAGATGTACTAGCATTTTCAGCCTCTCAACACTTGACATGGTTTGAATGAAACTTGAAAGTCTGTTGAATGTATCATCAGAGTTGCCTTCAACATTCTTCGGCGACAAAAGATTATCATTATAATCGTACGACTGGCTATGTATAATTAATGGCTGGTTGCGTCTGTACTCTGTGGCTATCAGAAATATGAGGCCCGATTTCGTATTCCTTGAAGCACTTATGGCCTCAACCATCATCTTTTCCAGGGCTCGGGTCTTGGCAATATCGGGATCGGCTCGAATACCGGGTACATCGGGCTGCGGAGTTTGCAAGAGCATATCGCCAATCTTATCGAGTTGGAGTTTTATTCCTTTAACATCCAGGGAAACACCCTCAAGTTCGGCGATTTTGTTCCTGAGTTTAGAGATCTCATGTCTTACAGACTCCATCTGAACCCCTTCTGTAATGATAATACAATCTCTTGTAATATACATCCAAATATTTGTACTTTTAATCCTAAAAAGTTTGCGTTTTGAATGTTCTTTACAGTAATTTGTATGATGTGTGGAGAAAAGGCCGACAAAAATGATATCTGAAAAATCGGTTCCCCAGATCCAAAATCCAGTCAAATCCAATAAACATTACCTATCACGCAAGAGAATTTGATATTGTCCTATCTGGTGAGAATGTGAGTGGAATCAAGTCAACCCAAAATTCTTATATTCGATCATCACTTTATTAGAGCGCTGGATATTTTTTAAGAAAGTTGAAGAAAGAGGCCTTAAGGTTGTTAGGGGTCTGGATCTCAAGAGAAAAGAGCCCTCTCAGAAAATCCTGAAATGCATGGAATTCCAAAAAGGTGAAAGCATTTGAGGAAACAGGACAAATTATTTGTCGCTTTAAATGAGATCAAAGAGCGATATAGCGATCTAACAGATATTCATCGAACGAGACTCGAAGAACTTCTTGGCCTGTTGGAAAAACTAAAAACTTCTGAGCCTGGGGACCAAGCAGAGATAGTCAACTCGCTGGTAGATAAGATATTTGCTTTCAGTGAATTCTTAAAGCAGCTAGAGATTTGGGCATATGACGTTGGAAGTCTGGAGATTGCTGAAAACACCATTGATAGAATGGTGTCTTCATTCTCTTCACAAGTGAAGGAGGAAATAGAAACGCTTGAAAGAGTAAAGGCTTCCAGCCGAGATTTAGTAAAAACGAAAGGACTAGACACTCCTTTGACTAAAGGTGTAAAAGAAGCATTTGCCAGAAATACCTCAAACTTGGAAGAGGTTTCCTCGAAAGTTAGACAATATGGAGAAGAACTATTCGATCTGCTCTTGAAAAAGGAGGGACTAATAAACTCATCATTAGATCATCTCTAAAACCCTCTTTTCTTTTTTGATCACAAAAGGAAGTTCATCGCTTCACCATACGAATTTTTAATATATATTCTTGAATAATCATTTGTTTGGTGGTTAAGAATGAAGGCCGTCATTCCCGCAGGTGGATACGGAACTAGATTAAGACCGCTTACCTATACAAGACCCAAAGCTCTATTGCCTATAGCCGGAAAGCCAATGTTATATTTCATAATAAAACATTTGTCAAAGCATGGGATTAATGAGATGATTGTCTCAGCGAATGCTGAATTTAGAGAGATAGAGGAATATTTTGGGGATGGATCGGGATTTGATGTAAAGCTAAGCTATGTATGGGAAAAGCAAAGACTTGGGGGAGTGGGTTGTATTAAGCATGCTTCCAAAGGATTAGAGGAGGCATTCTTGGTCATTCTCGCAGATAATCTGACGGACATTAACATATCAGAAATGATTAGGTTCCACAAGGAGAAGCAATCAGATGCAACTGTTGCCCTTGTATATTCAAAAACGCCGTGGTTATATGGAGTACCCGATATGAGGGATGATAACAGAATAAGAAGCTTCATTGAAAAACCCGATGAAGCTAAGCCCACTCATATAGCAACCGGAACCTACATATTTGAGCCTCAAATAATGAGCGATATTGACGATAGCAGATTTCTAGATCATACTGGAGACATATTTCCAATAATCTTGCAAGCAAAAAAGAGAGTATATGGTTTTAAAACAAAGGCTTTTTGGGTAGATATTGGAGATTCCGCAAAATATCTTTTAGCCAACAAGTGGGCTTTAGATAGACTCGACAGGAAAGTTTCCCAAACCGTTAGTGCCCAAAATGCATCCATAATAGGAAGAGTCTACATTGGCAACAACACGGTTATAGAGCCCGGAGTGAGAATCACAGGACCTGTTTTCATTGGTGATGATTGTCACATAAAGAAAAGAGCTGAAATTGATGCAAATACTTCAATAGGTTCAAATGTCGCACTGGGTGAATCTGTTAAGATTGGCGGGAGTTTGATTTACGAGCAGTCAGAGATCGGAAATGAAACGAGAATAAGGGATTCCATTGTAGCGGAGAAAACAGTAGTTGAAAGGCACGTGAGAATTAATAATAGCGTTATTGGCTCAGAATGTCATATTGGAGATTCAGCAACGATTCGATCAAAATCAAGGATATGGCCAAAAGTACGAATTGAAGCAAAATCAATAATAAAAGGAATTATAAGACATACCTATTTTCCCATTAGACTGGATTCATATTGAGTTTATTCAGGGCACTAGGATCATTCGAATCAGGAATACCAACAGTAGAGTCCCTACTGCATCGCCTAGAGTTGTGATAATAGGCGGTGTAAAGTTATCTGGATCAAGCTTTTTTCGGACAACCATGTATGCAACGAATAAACCAATGCCACACATCAGAATGGTTGTGAAGATCCCGGAAACAAGTATTATTACAAACAATGCAAACAGACTCACCTCAATTCCAAAGAAGACAGCATTAATTCCAAAAGTTATCAAGGATAGTACTATGAACCCCGTCAAGGCCACCAAGGTCAATCCAATAAGATCTGAGAAAAGAATGCCATAAGGCCGATATTTTCGATCTAATTCACCGAGGAGTAAACGCGATGTTATTCTAGCTGCGAAGACGCTAGCAAACCCGCCAGCCATATTGATGAAAGCAGGAACCATTATTATTAGAAAAGGGAATTGTGTTACAAATATATTAAGAGCAGTTCCAAGGTTGTGTCCCGTGAATAGTGAGAATCCGAGTATGCTCAGTAGTATAGGCAGACTTTCCTTGACAATCCTTGACATCTTATACGTTTGGGCCATGTTTAGCTCCTCCTATATTGGCAAGAATGTACCTGCCCACACTACTATGCGAACTACAATCAGTAAGTAGAATACCGTAAAGACATCCCCCAGCGTTGCAAGAACGGGGATTGTTATGTTATCCGGATCCAGCCCTTTGTGTGCAGAATAGAGTGCAACCAAAACAGTAATAGCAATCTGAGTTATTCCAGAAAAAAAAGCAGTTAAGAGGGCTATTAGAACGAATCCGAGCAAGCTTAAGCCAGAGAGTCCAACAAGTGAGCTCACAAAAAAGGCAAGACAGGCTAAAACGAATGCTACAACAAACCCAAGAAGGAGAGATGACTTGACGTTTTCCTTAAGGTCATCATTGAAACCTAATTTCCAATCTATCACACCAACGTGTATCGCGGATCCTAATCGCTGCCCTAAAGAAGCAGAAATATTGCCTCTGGCTTCCATCAATCCGGGCAAAAGCAGAATCAAACCAGGCAAGATTGCGTAAAAATTAGTAAGTCCTGTAAGAAGAGCGCCTGCCCCTATTTCGGCCAGCGCAGTTAGGATTACAAAGGGTGTTACCTCTCGATATATCTTCTTTATTACAGAATGATCCAGACCCATTGTAAGACACCCTGTTTGAATTTGTACGCAATTGTGACATAATAGGTCGGAAACCTCCCTTTGGGAAGCTAAACTTCCTGCTAGTTCTTTGGGCAGTACTCCGATTATTCAATAGACAAACTAGTATATAGTTTTTTCGTATATCCGAAACTTTCCTATTAGCATATCCTAATACTGTAGAGCAGATGCTTCGTGAACCTTTAAATGATCTTAATGGTTTTTAAGACTTTTTCTGATGACCTTTCTCGCGAATGTTAGATAGGCAGTGTGCCCTACCATCAGAGTTGCCGGGCGGGTCATATTCTCCCTTACCAAAATAGGGCGGACCAAACACTCGACCGTTGTTATAACACCAAATCCCTTTTTCAAGGCGTAAACGGTTTTTTGTGTTTGCTCAATTGTAGGAGAGTAGCTTACAAAAACCCCCCCTCCCCTTAAAGCTTCATAGGCGTGAGGAATTGCTAGCCAGGGTGTAGCCAGATCTAGGATAACTGCATCAATGCTTTGCTCATCTATTCCTTGCGTTACATCTTTCATCTTGATACTGATATAATCAGTCAGACCTGCTTTTTCTATATTCTTCTCAGCTGTTTTGATGTATTTCTCGTTAATCTCATAGCTATAGACTCTTCCTGAAGGCCTGACAATATTAGCAAGCATGATTGCAAGCGCACCACTACCGGTACCAGCTTCAACTATTTGGCTTCCGGTCCCAATTCCAGCATACGTAATGATTATGGCTGCGTCTTTGGGGTAGACTATTTGGGTTTTTCGCTCGACCTTCAAAGCGAAGTCCTTCATAAGCGGATAAAAAACCATGAACTCTACTCCTGTGTTACTCTGAACGCATTGTCCATATTCATTTCCGATTATGTCTTCGAAGTCTACGACTCCCTTGTGAGTATGTAGCTTCTTATCTTTCTCAGCCTTTACTAGCCATCGTCTCCTAGTGTCCAGAGCTATTAGAATAATATCGCCTTCTTCTACCGTTGTCATTTATATCACACACAAGTTTCTTCCATGGTTGTCTCAAAATAACAGGAGGCATCATAATTTATAAACTCGCATGCATCTTAAAAATCAGATCTGTCTTCTACAAACATCGGTTCCAAGCGTGAACGAAATGGATCATAATGTTTTCGTCAAACAAGCCCGACTCTATGAAACTCTAACGAATAAAACTGTTAGGTGCTTGACATGCGAACATAGATGTACGATATCTGAAGGGGATTTTGGAATCTGCAAGACTCGGAAAAACGCAGGTGGAGTTTTATATACTCTGGTTTACGGAAACATAAGCTCATTAAGCTGTAATCCTATTGAAAAGAAGCCGCTATTTCACTTCTGGCCCGGCACTTTTGCACTGACTGTAGGAACATGGAGCTGCAATTTTACTTGTCCATGGTGTCAAAACAGTGGCATTAGTAAAATATCCCCTAATGAAAGCACGGGAAAGTTTTTGAGTCCTGAACAATTAATTGAACTCATGATAAGAAGGCTCTGCAAAGGGACAAGCTATAGTTTCAACGAGCCTACCCTTCTTTTGGAACACGCTATTGAAGTATTTCCCATAGCTCGAAAATATGGATGTTACAATACCTATGTTACTAATGGCTATATGACATTGAAAGCACTTGATCTTCTTATTGATGCAGGTCTTGACGCCTTAAATATCGATATTAAAGGGTGTAAAACTAATGTAAGTAGATACTGCGGTGCAAATATTGAGCTCGTTTGGAGGAATGCGGCTCATTCCATAAAAAAGGGAGTCCATGTGGAAATAACTACACTGATTATTCCTGGAGTTAACGACGACGAAAAATGCCTTAGATTCATTGCTGCAAGAATCAAAGAGCAGCTAACAGCAGATACCCCTTGGCATGTAACGAGATACTTCCCGGCCTATGAGTTTGCCAAGCAGCCACCATCAATTCAAAAGTTGGAAAGGGCAAGAGAAATTGGACATGAAGAAGGACTGAAATATGTTTACATTGGCAATGTGGCTAATCACCCAGCAGAGAGTACTTATTGTCCTGGCTGTAAAGAAATCCTAATTGAAAGAAACATCTTGGGCGTATCCAAATACAGGATCGACAGAAATGGCAATTGCCCACATTGCGGTGAGAAGATTAAGATCATAGGTGGTTCTGTGAGTAAAATAGGAGATAGAGGACACGATTTGTCGAGTTGAAACTAGCCCCATATCGAAGAATCTGTAGTTTGAGAAATACTAGAGAAAGCCTGTGAGTCAACAGCAAGAATCACTAATGGAACAATCAGAGAAATTCATATAGAAGGCCATGAGCATTTCTTTATAAGTAACATATATTTAGCTTAAGAACTATTACTAGATTTGAGAGGAGTTAAGAATGACCACATCGATAAGAATAGCCTTCGATGAAACCCATAATGAAGGAGGCAGACTTCAGACAACATATTCGAAATTGAAGGAAATCCTTGAAAAGGAAGGATTCAATTGCTTCAGCATTATTGATTTTCCTATTGTTTTGAAGAAGCTTCAGGAATTCAATATTCTGGTCATAGCAGGACCCGATCTTTCGAAGTTTCGGCCGACAGAGATTCAGGATATAATCAAATATGTTGATACAGGTGGTGGACTATTAATTATGTCTGATGCCGGCGGAGATCGAGGGCATATGACAAACTTGAACAACATAGCTTCAGCTTTCGGAATAAGATTCAATAATAATCAGGTAACTGACTCAAGGCACAACTTGGGAATAGATACGGTACCAGTAATAACTGATTTCAAAAACCATGAAATTTCGAAAGACTTGACAAAGATCTGTTATCGCGCTGGCTGTAGCTTATCAACATCTGGCAATGCTTTTCCGATTGCATTTTCTAATCGCATAGCTAATCCACAGTCAGCTCCTATCATTGCTATGACCGAATATGGTCTGGGGGCAGTAGTTGCGATCGGAACATATGAAATGTTTCGGACCGAAGGGCTAGGGGGAATTGAAACGCCACAAAACACCCAGCTTGCCCTGAACATATTTCATTGGCTGGCTAAGATACCGGAAGCTATTCCTGTCGTAACCGCGGAAGTCATTTCAGAAAAACCCACAGTCAAGCAAGAAGAGGTACCAGTAGCATCAGAAACTGATCCAGAGACTCCTGCTCCTTCGATGAGAGATCTTATTCCGAGTATCGTGGAACAAGTTAAAGCTCACTCATCCTCAATCACAGAATTAGAGAGTTTGCCTGGTGAAATTAAGAAAATCAGAAATGCTCAAGGAGAGCTAAAAGCTATTCTTAAAGACTATGACGGTCAACTGGATGCTTTTAAGAGCATGAGAAGTCAAATGGACGTGATTAATGAGAAAATCACAAAAGCCGCCCCCATTAGTGAGATCAAAAATCTAAATGAAGTCCTGAACCGAATTCGCGAAGAAGTAGGCACCTCTTTGAAGATATCGGAAGAGAAATCCGAGAAAATGCTAGCTTTAGGCATAAAGATCGATTCTCTGAGTGAAAGAGTTCAAACGTTGGAAGACAGCTTAAGTCAGATGGATAAAAAGATATCAGAGTTGGAATCCAAAGTAGCCAAACCGAGACGGCGAACAAGAAAAAAGAAACAGGCAAGTGAGTCTTAGAGCTCCGCTTCTGAAGCTTGAGCAAAGCAATATATGAAAGTTAAAAAGAACAATATGGCAGAAGCTATAATCGCTATAGTCATAGCCATTAGGTTGAATCTGTAGAAGATTTCTATAACAAGGAATGTTGCACCAACCAAGATTCCTAAGGCGGTTGCACCTCTCCCAACCTCTCCCCACTTTAATCTAAGTAGGATGACTACAGCCATAATTCCAAGAGAGGCTGGGTTGATATAGTCAAACAAGAATTGCATATTTCCTAGCTGAGGTAACCAAAGATATGCAAATGTGCAAAAGAGAACTAAATCGAGTATTCTGACTTTCCACCCGGTGATTTCTAAAGCTTCCGAAACAGGCTGTCGCTTTAGGAGGTTGCCTAGAAGCCAAACAAACGAGCCAATCGTGATAGAGTTCACAATCCAGATAGAAAAAGCATATAGAAAGTTGATTGAATCATTCCAGGCAACTGTGATCCAGTTCCATACAGGCAGATAAGCTGGGTAGAATAGGATCAATAAGAGAACCGGGATAGCAGAGACAATAGCAAGGACAATTATGGTGTATCCTGCAAGAGTCCTTCTACTCCGATTCCAGGCGAAATCTGAAGCTAGTACAACTCTCCAAGCAGCCACTGCACTCATGAATACACCCAGAGGTGGTGAAGCAAAGGGGAGTAGAAAGAACAGAGCGACAAATGAAGTATTTAATCCATAGAATATTATCCATCTTAGGGGTACAATTGTCGTTTTCTCCCTCCATACCTCAAAGGTGTTGGCTAGACGATTTCTATAGATAAAAATGAAGAGTAGCCATGGTGAAGTGAAAACAATAGGCATAATTGCGTATTCAAATATGACGCTCAGGAGCTCGCTTCCCAAGAATTGCGGCGGCACAATTCGTGGACTAAAAAACATCAGGATTACGAAATAGATGGGAAGGAACACCGCAACAACAAATACTAGTAGCCTGGAAATCTCAATACCTCTCCAGTAAGTTGCCACTCTTAGATCACTCCGTTATCTAGGTTTAAGCGTTGAACAGTAAGATAAAGATTTTGCAGGATGGATTAGAACATATGTTCTAATAAACTAGTCAAAAGGAAATATATGTATAGCTTATCTATTATAGAAGACTAGGGATCTTTATGTCTGAATTCCTAAAAAGACTATGGAAAATGTCAAAAGAGAACAAGAGTCGAATAGTCCTAGCTCTTGATCCATCAGCAAAGTTGACAGTGTCGAATGAATCAGATAAGGACAGATTGCGTGAAGAACTCGTAGAAACTGCTTTGAGAGTGATTCATGAGACGAGGGATCATATTGCGGCTATAAAGATTAACCGACAACTTATCCTACCCCTAGGATTGTTCGATCGTCTCCAAAAGATTATCAAAGTCGCTAAATCCTTCAAGCTTCCACTCATAGTGGACTGTAAAATAAACGATGTTGGACACACAAATCTCTGGATTGCTCAACACTATTTTGACGCAGGATTTGATGCGGTAATCGCAAATCCATTTGTAGGTTGGGAGGGGGGACTCGACAGCGTGTTTGAACTCGCCCATGGAAATGGAAAGGGTGTGATACTTCTTGTCTACATGTCACATCCAGCTTCTAGAGAGGGGTATGGCCAAAGCATATATGACCCATACTCGGGTCAGAAGACACCACAGTATTTGGCTTTCGCAAAGAAAGCTGCTAAATGGAAAGCGGATGGGGTTGTTTGTGGGGCCACCTTTCCAGACAAAATCCGAGATGTCTACAATGTTTTAGGTGGTGAGATTCCCATCTTCTCTCCGGGAATTGGAGCACAAGGAGGTGCCATAAAGGAAGCATTTAATGCGGGAACAAGTTTTGCAATTGTAGGTCGTTCAATATATCAGGCAGAAAACCCAAAAAATACAGTATTATCATTTAAGAGATTGATTAACCAATTCTTAAAAGACCAGTAGTAATTCAGGATTATGATACATGTCTATTTGTTTTTTCAATTCTTCCTGGATCTCCTGCGTATTCTGATTCAATCGTAGCAGCAACCATTCCTCTATAGTATATGTTTAGAATTATCGTCCCTGCAAGTATCGTGGCCGTTCCAATGACTCTTAGATAGGATATCGGAAATATTATCTGGCCATCTACCGGTAGAAGTATCATTTCTCCGAAAATGAATACTGCAGCAACCATAGGTATAGATATAGAAAGACTTGTTATCAAAGGGATTGCAACTGCAGATCTCCCCTGAGACAGAGTGACTTGTTTTAGCATAAAACTTATGGCAGTCAATGTTGCTAATCCCCAGAAAATTGGACTTATCACTAATAGAAGTGGATTTAAGAATGACGGTGATTCACTGCCACTCTCGATGGTCATCCATTTTGTAAATATCTCTGCCAAACTATAGAGTATCCCCGCTGTTAGAGCAGAAATCAGGGCTTTCTTATTGCTAATACGACCCAGAAGTTGAATACCAATAGCAGTCGTCAGCAATAAGCCTATTACAAGAAGCAATATTGATAAATCATAGAAATAGGCGCCTGTTGTTTGAGGATTGTAACTTAGGCAGAATATCCCAATAATCATAGCTACTATTCCAGACCATTCAGTTCTATGGATTTGCTCTTTTAGTTTTGTTACTCCGATCAATATCACCACAAGAGTATTCGCATTTATCAATGGACGGACCACTACTAGATCACCAATGGCTATAGCTTGAACATAGATCAACCATGCAGCCATTCCAGTCAGGAGACCTAGAACCCAAATCTTATTTGATAGTAGTTGCTTAAGGACTTTGAAGATTTCTCTTATGAATTGGCTGAAGGTTAATCGTGGAAGTTTTGCTAAGGCCTTTTTCTGCATGGATGTGGCAGTTCCAGACAGAGAAGCAGCAATTAGTGCGAGTATTACGTACTCCCCAGCCATATGATTAATCCTCACTAATTTAGTCTAAAAATAGATAAAGATGATTTTTAAAGATTGGCTCTATCTTGGGAAACGGTTAGTTTTTCAGAGGCTTGATATCTTGCTCAGAGGAACTTTGTGCCATGTTTCCTTTCGAATAAAATACCTTATTGCTTCTCTAATCGCCTCACTTCTACTTGGATAGAGGCCCACTTCTACAAGTGCGTCTAGACCTTTAATGTAAGTCTCGGGCATTTTTACTGTAACAAGTTTTAACCATTCATCAACATTTTCTTCTTTCAAGGGGAGATTTCCCTCCACTCGTTATTCAATTATTCGGGACTGAGAATAAAAACTTTTCGTCGGAAGGATTTCCAAAAAAAAGCCTATTTAACGATTATCCAGATCATATGATTCCATCAGGTTTTTGTCAAGGTAGTATCTACTCCAATAATGCCCACAGGTATTCAAAGTATCCTGCAGAAATACGCGCAAGACCTAGATGGTCAGACCAGATTCCAACTATTGGATTAACTAGGACTATTACCACTTCTTTGAGGTCAACTATGACACCGCCGCCGAAAAGCTGTTCGGCTACTTTGACCTCAGCCAGCCGATCTATCCTTTTTAGAAGATCCTCGGAAAGGGACGACACTAGGACCTTTATCGTTACACCTTTATCTTTTAGGACATGGAGAACGGGATATATCATATCTAATATCTCAGAAGTAATTGTTGGTAATGTAACTAAGACATTCTTCTCAGCTTTGCCAAGCATGGCCTTGATCTTGGCAATTACCTTGTCCTCGCCACGCAGAATCCAAACATCAGGTCTTTCAGCCTCTGTTCTTTTGTCATAGAAGGGCTGCAACTCCTCCATTATCTCCGTTTCAATTCTCTCAAGCTCTTCTTGTTTCTTTAGCTTTACACGTCTTAGGGTTTCTTCAGGAGACATGGGTTTGAATCTCTTGGGACGTCCTCTTTCGGAGACAATCCACCCAGCTTCCTCCAGATTGGTCAAAACATTGTAGATCCTGCTTTCAGGAACCCCACTCAGCCAACTGACTTCTTTTGCCGATAGACCTCCTTTCTCAATCAATGTCAAATAGACTCGAGCCTCGTTTGGCTTCAGTTCCAAAACCTTGAGCATTCTATATATTCGTTCACTAAAGGACATGTTTTTGTCTCCCTTTGCTTCTTATGATTCATTTGGTCTTAAAGGTTATAGGTTATCCATAGTTCCCTATTTTCAGAAGTTTTTTATGTAACTTGCTACATGAGATTACCTGGTGGAAAGCACCTCATGAGTGACTCAGATACAGCGAATAAGCAGGAAGAAGGTAGAGAAAAGGTCTCACTATTGAACAGGTGCAGACAATACATAAGAATTACTGGTGTAAGCGAGATCGCAAGACGGTATTTTGTTATGAACGCCTTCGATGGAGCTTTAACAATGCTTGGAATTGTTATTGGTGCCTATGCTATAGGAGGCATAGATCCGAAGATCATAATTGGTGCTGGTTTTGGCGCAAGTTTAGCCATGGCGATTTCGGGAGTGAGCGGGGCATATATGACTGAGAGAGCGGAAAGGCTTAGAGAGTTAGAGAGGTTGGAAAAAGCAATGCTGAAGACAATGGATAATACCGTTCAGGCCAGAGCAATCAGATTCGCATCCATATATGTTGCCATAGTAGATGGAGCAGCTCCCTTCATTGTTTCAGTGATTGCAATTGTTCCTTTCATTCTATCACAGATAGGTATACTCGCGGTTGGATTCGCAGTAATTGTATCTGTAAGTATTACTCTTCTTGTACTCTTTATCCTTGGAGGATTTTTGGGAAAAATCTCAAAAAGAAACATAATTGTCTCCGGTATCAAGATGGCAGCTGCTGGAATTGCAACAGCGCTTGTTGCATTGCTGCTCAATCTTCTTTGATTATCAACTGCCGTATCCACAACTCTGTAAAACCCTGTAAAGTTCATCTACTGTGCGTTCTGGTTGTTCGACTCCTATTCCCCTAATTAGTGAAACATCTAGTTCGTACCTATATTCTTCTCCTAATTGATTCCACAGAGGAGGAGTGCATTTATTCAGCATATTATTAACACACCTAGATGTGTCAGAGAAATATCCGTTGGTGGATTCTATATTGATAATAGGTAGTTCCAAATAGTCATTCTCCAAGAATCTTGTCCATCTGTCTGAAATTCTTCTACCCAACAGAACTAACGCCGATATGAAGATTGTGCTGTTAAACCAACCAATGAGAGGTTTTATCATTCGAGCATTATCGCTTTTGATTATGTAGAAGTTTTTGGACGCGGCAATGCGCTGAGTCGTATAATTGGCAAAAACACTTCTCTTGGCAAAAGATAGATCTACTTTGTCTGGCATGAATATTTGTCCATATGGCTTTTTGGAAATCATCTGTCGATATACATGACTGTACCAATATTTGCCCCAAGCTCGTACGGAGGGATCTGCCGTTCCAGATCCTTTCCCCCATCTCATGTAGATCTCTAGATCCTCTGAGAAATGATCAACTTCATTTGGCGGAATTGAAACCATAAAACTTCTCGAATAAGCCCTAATTGCGTCACCATAAAGACTGGGTTTGCGAAGAGTTCTGACCAAGAAGATGTTGCTCAAGGTTAGCCTACTTCTATCTTCTATGTTTTCTATTTCAGTTGAAATGTTATCTTGCCTTAAAATGCGCCAGTATTTGTTTGGAATAAAGAAAAAATCAGGGCCATACATTTCAACACCGCGAATAATGTTTTTCTTCCCAATCACGTCGTTGCAATATGCCATGGTACCATTCTTTAGACCTTGTTTGAAAATGGAAACCACAAGGTCTCTCAATTCACTTTTCTCCAAAAGAGATAACCAGTTAAAATCTAAGAATCTCGGAAGCCGATAAATATTGATGGGGTTTAGGCCGTTATTGCAGGACGGCCCTCCAAGTATGTTTCCTTTTCTATCTTTGCCTTGATTGCCTATTATGCCAAATAGTGTTAACCCATTTTGAACGGCCCCTTTGATGCACGACAATATTACTTCCTTAAATCCACTATCTTCAGAAAATGAAGGTCTGGATGCACAACCCACAATCTTCAATATGGCATATTTCTCCTTTAGAAAAAGCTTATACCCTTTTCCATATATTGTGTAGAACGTGGATGCTGGAAGAATAGACGCAAGCAATCCATTATCTTTTAGACAGTAATCCGCCAAGAACATGGATAACAACTGAAGATTTGGTTCGCCCTTCATAATGTAATCGCTATAACCTAGATTGGTCAGTGTATCAACTAGAAAACGTCGGTATTTTTCTTCTAAACATCTCCAACGCGTAAATGGGGGATTTGTGAGTACAACATCACTTCTAGGAAATTCCGTCTTTCTTCTTGGAGAAAAACCGTAAGGAATTTCTTTAAAAGCATCACCAACCTTGACGGTGATCAGATCTTTCTTTCCCTTTACCGCTTTCAGTAGAGATGCATATCCTACTAAAGCTGGTAGAGGTAAAGGCTCAATACCCCAGACTTTCTCTATCTTCTTGCATCCAATTCTCTGAATTGCTTCCGTTAATGTTCGTGCTGACCCTAGGAAAGGGTCCGCGAGCACAATCTTCTTTTTTTTGAACCGACTCAAATACTCGCCGACTGTTGATATCATATGATCGATGCCATCTTTCAATGAGTAATAGACGGCATACCTTTTCCTTATTTCGAACGGAATCTGTTTCTGGACCAATATTTGACATTTCTCAATGGATGTCATGTCTTTTGACATTTCGGAAATAATATATCTTATTTCATCCGAATCTAGCCTTTTCAAATTATTTAGCACAGGGGTATCTAAAACGCCTAAGAAGTCTCTATCTCCATTCATGCCATAGTGTAAAATGGTTTTTAGAGCCACAATAAGAATCTGAAAATTGGTGGGGGTGGCAGGCCATATTTCAAGTTTCTCCATTATTCTCGCTCTTTTTTTCATATTCTCTCTCCCTTGGCTATAATAGACTTGATAAATAATGGTGATTTCTAACCATACTGACAAAGCAGTTTATTTAGGTTCTGTTATGGAGGTTACGTTCATGGGAATAGTATGCGGTGGATAATGATATTGATTTGTGTCAGCATTATCGGGGGCAAGATGAGCACACTAATTACAAACTAGCCACTAATGAATAACTAATATATACAACTTTGGGACTATAATAAAAAAAAATAGAAGCTTCTGGAGGGGGAGATAATATGGAACTTAAAGGAGTACACATATTAGCCATCGGCGTGGTGGGAGTCATTGCTGTAGGCGGCGTTGTGGGTGTAATTCTTCTAACCCAAAGCGATGGAACTTTTGCCTCCCTTACCCAGGGTACCGGTAATTGTATGCAGAGCTTTACACCGATCTTTGACGGCTTGCTCAGCGTCCTTGAGGAGGTCGACTGGGATGTCCGGATTCTTCGCAATAATACCTCCATCAACAAAGCATCAATCCCGTGGAGGTTCAGTGTTGATCAAGACTACAATGGCGACTCCTTAGGGGATACTAGAATCAATGGCACGATTAGCCCAGGAATTGGTACAGTACTCGGAAGTATGGGAACGACGGATAACGCTGTCTTCGCTTGGTCCAATTACGCAGGAGTGCCTCCCGACCCGCCTTACTCTATCCTAACAGCTTGGGGAACCTTCACCTTCGTAAAGTTATCATCGGACACATTTCGGATGACCATTGTTGCAGAAACCATCGTCTACACCTCGGCTACCTGCTGGATCAACTTCACGGGCTTCGATCTGTACTTCAATCTGTCGGCATACATTCAAGGATATGCGCCGTATCTGGATATGTGGGAGTTTGCTGACCCGTGGGTGGGCGTTTATACCGGAAACATCAACTTCGTCACGACCCGTAACTCTGACACTCTTGTGGGCATGATGACGTTCGACGGCTCAAACATAGCCACGGTGACAGGAAACTACATGGGCTCAGATTATACCTTCACAATCGACTTGGAAACGTTCGCGGTAACCATCGTTTAACCTTAGGCCCCTAGCGCAAACCATGCCTTTCTTCTCCTCCTTTCTGACGATGGTCGCGATGGAGGAGAGTACCATCATTTCCCGACAGTAAATATGAGGTTGCGGGAATAGCTCATCGGGATAAGGCGGTCCAAATTAGGAAGAAGGCGGCGAGGTTGGGGGCGCCGCACATAGACAGGGGTCTAAGCACCATCGACCTTGATCGCGCAAAAAAATGAATGTCAAATTAACTTGGTGTCCCCGTTTTTAGGATAATCATCGGTTGGTATCATCATCGATTTGAATATGTCTTTCTAATCCTCATTCGGATTTTTCGATGGACAGTCTGTTATGTTTTCATTAGAATCGATGGATATGCTTGGATCACCAGGATGGAGGGTATAGTTCCGATCTTCATCTACTTTTTGCATTACCCACCCTCTATAAGGGAATTTGGCAGCAATAATGGCAATCCTATTATTGAATGGTTGAAACATCTCAAGAAATAGATGTAGTTTTTCAATTTGCCTTCTTGAGAAGTAGGCACATCCTTTCTGATTAACTTTTACCTCAAAGGCAAGTATCGTATCATCTTTGGTTGCCAATACGTCGGGAAGTGGTTCACCACTTGGGGCACTAACCGGAATTCTTACAGCCCTCCAACCTTTTACCCTAAGTAGCTTAACAAGTTCGCGCTCGGCATTATACCCCTTTTTACGTCTTCCCTTGATTTCATCTTTTAAGGATGTGCCCTTGGACTGTCTCTTATCAGACGTAGGCTAACCCCCTAGGGTTCGCGAAAACCCGTACTATATATTCGATATATCATCCTTAAAAGGATGCTATCAACGATTCTAATCATATGAGGAGAAGAATCAAGAGGGAGGCTAGCTTAAGAAGACAGGCGGCAATAAAGACTGTAGCCCAGGCAGTTTCACTCCAGCGTCTTACCTTGGCCCCATCGAGAATACTTACTGGCATTAGATTGAACCAAGCCAGATCAACACAGAATGTTGAACCAAGTATTCCGATAAGGAAGACATCAGGATTCATTGATAAGAACGCCATAAGAATCAGTGAGAATCCCATTATCGTGTTGGCAGTTGGACCAGCTAAAGCTATTTTTCCAAACTCCTCCTGTGTAATCTTGTCATCTTCGTCCAAATAAATCATTACAGCCCCAGGAGCAATAATTCTGAAAGGAAGTATTGTTGAAACTAGCGTCAGATACGAACTATATCTTACCAATCTGAATTCAGCGTTATGTCCAAGTCTTCGTGCTACGAACTTATGAGAGAATTCGTGAAGGAAGAATCCAGATGTTAAAACAATGATTAGGGCAAGAATGAAATGTGTGTTCGCAGGGGGAATAATGCCTGTTGGTAAATGCATATCGACTGGCAAGAACCAGCTAAAGAGGAGCGGAAATAGCGTCAATTCAACGAATACAACCATAAGGATGCCGCCAAGCAAGTGTAGAATCTCACTTTTTGAGAAAGCAAAGCCCATCTGGCTTCTGGCATCTATAAGTCTTCCTTTTAGAGGGAGTCGAAGCGGAGGACCAGTGTATGGCTCCGAACTAGTTACTTCTTGGGGTTTTTTGTTAAGTATTCTGGATTTAATAGACTTAGGGATCTTGTTTGAAGAATAGCTCATCTTGGTGTAATTATCAGACCTGAATGATACATTAGCCCTATTCCCGCAATAATTGCAGTCTATTATGCCGTTAAAAGCGCCAAGCACATACATAATCTTCACGACACTTAGTAGACATTCATACGTTTAAAAACATAATGTCAAAAATAGGACATAAAAGATGGTTGTTGCGACATCTAGAACAAAGGGATTAGCAGTGCCGTTTCTCGGAAGCATGTAGAAGGCTTTGAAAAAAACAAGTATTTATGTTAATAATCACAAATAGGTAATTAGTTTCGTATTTGCGAGATGAATCAGATTGAAAGATAGTTTTACACCAAAAACTAGAATCATCAATATTCCTGGAAGCTCCTATAAGGTTCAATTAGGAAGACAAGGTGGGTGGGTAATTAGAATATTGAGAGGTTTGAATATCATTTCGACAGTCCCCATAGAAGAGGAAAGCTTGGTACCTAACAATATTGTAACAGTCATTCGGGATAATCTTTCAGATAGGTTTATGCCGATCTCACCTTTTCAGATCTCCAGAGCAGTTTCACAGCTTTTGAACGATGTAGAAACCGGTTGGACCCCACCCGAAGATCAGCCAGCAACAGGACATGCCGGAGAAGAAGACAAAGCAGTTTTATCCGGAGAAATCTCAGCTGACTCTGAGGGCACAGAAATATCCAAAATTCAACCTGAAATCGGCAAAAGCATCGAAGATGAAACAGCTGATCAAAGTCAAATAGAGAGAGAAGAAGAGATGGTCTCACCAAAAATGAGAATGCCCACTGTACTAACACTTCTTGGTCTAGGAGGAAAAGAAGAAGAGGACGAAGAAGAGGACGAAGAAGAGGACGAAGAAGAGGACGAAGAAGAGGACGAAGAAGAGGACGAAGAAGACTAGAAGAAAAAGAAAGAAAAAATTCGAATGATACTTTTCTTTTCGAGAATAGGAGATGATTAAGCCTTCGATCTGATGAAGGCCTCTATCTTATCAAAAGCAGATTCCAATGTCTCTGGCGGCGGAAGAAAAACCATTCTAAAATGGCCTGCACCGTAGGTCTCACAAAAGCCTGAGCCAAATACCACAACAACTCCAGTTTCAGCCAATAAGTCAAGTACGAAATCTTTATCATCTTTCCATGAATTTCCGAGAACCTCGATTTTTGGAAATGCATAAAATGCTCCCTTGGGCTCAGCACAACTTAGACCTTCGATTTCATTAAGTCGTTTGTATGTAAGATCTCTCCTTTTTCTTAGCTTATCAACAAGTTCTTTAACATGATCCTGTGGTCCCTTTAGAGCCACTATTCCGGCATGCTGGGCAGGTGCACTTGCGCATAATCGAATACGTCCTTCCTTTTCTATATGTTCTCTGAGTTCACTAATCTTTTCTTCAGGATCGTGGAAGTACATATATCCCAGACGCCATCCAGGAACCAAATACACCTTAGAGAATCCGTTGAATCCGATAACCGGAAGGTCACCAGCTATAGCTGCCGTGCTCACAGTGCGATCTTCATATACGATTCTATCATAAATTTCATCGCTTAAGAGAAGCAAATCGTTTTCGCCCGCAATGTCTATCATCTGTTTTACCACTCTTTTAGAATATAGAGATCCACAAGGATTGTTTGGGTTTATCACAACAAGCGCCCGAGTTTTATCTGAAATTTTTGACCTGAGATCGTCAATATCCGGTTGCCAGCCATCTTCCTCTACGCATCTGTACGTTACTGGCTCTATGCCGAAGAACTTCGCGTAACTGATGTAAGGCGGATAACTGGGTCCAGGAATCAAGATTTCTTCTCCCTGAGCTGCAATCGCCGCCATTACAAAGGCTAATGCCTCAGATATACCTGCCGTAATAATTATATCGTCTGAAGTCAGGCTTCTTATGTCATTATAGTTCTTCTCTTTCTCGACAATTGCCGCTCTGAGTTCTTCTACGCCTTTGGAATGAGAATAGCCATTATACCCATCTCTTACAGCTTGTATAATGGCTTCTTTCATGTATTCAGGAGTATCAAAGTCGTATTTTATTGGATCTCCGATATTCAAATAGAGCATTTTCATTCCTTGCTTCTCTAGTTTTTCGGCGGAAACAACAATATCTCTAATAGCATATTTTATCATCTTTACTCGCTCATTGACAAAGACCATATTAGTCCACCAAAACCTATAGGGTTTGTGCGATTAAGTGTTACAATAGTCACGAAATATTAAATTATCGGTCTAACGTTAAAAAAATGAGAACATTCAGAATCAGCTGTTTATCAATGTAAGTTTATCAAAAATAGTACCGTGTAATTCAATGTTAACCTCTTTTCCATTGACGATAAGCAAGTTCGACATCTCTGCCGGTTACCGTCTTTCGTTTAGCATGTCTGGCCAATTCTTCGGCGCGTCGAGCGATTTCGAGTCCAAACTCTTCAAGGATAACGCCTAAAGCCTTTGCAGCCTTTTCTGATACTCTCTCCACGTTTGCTTTTCGAATCAGTCGATCCAAGGGTGCAAGAGGAACAATCCGTTCAGCCCGTTTTCTTGGCATGATATTTCACCTAAGTTATGGAGTCGTTCTTTGAATGTTCTTTCTATTTAAAGCTTTTTCTACCTCAAAATTCATGATATTCGAGAAATAGGGGTCTAAAAATGAAATAACACCAGTTTGAGCCTACAAATGTCCTATGAACAATATAATTAGTACAAGGAAGAACGTCATGGTTTTCTATCCATATTATTATTTAGTTGACACCGCAAGGAAACCATAAGAGTTTAATATTGAAAAAGCGTATGACTATTTATTTAGTTGATTAGCATATTGTAATTATTTGTTACCGATTGGAGGGAATAATTGTGAAAATCGTTCTGACTGCCCCAGCGACTGAGATGAGTGACCATAATAAAAGAATATTCTTGGGGTTTGGAACATGCTTTCCACCAGTAATAATCCCTCCATGGTTCCTAAGACTCTTTTTTTATCCTAAGGTTAGAACGAAAAAGAATGGAATTGCAAAGTATGCACCTTATGGCCTTAGAAAGATTGAAGCGATATTAGTTAATGATGGATTCGAGGAATTTGACGTCGCTGTCGTACCTCCTGATAAACTGGAGAGGTTCGTAGGACCTGAAACCAGAGTTATTGGAATATCAACAATGGATCCCTTAGGATATGGACCTGTTAGCATAACATTTAGTGCGATTCTTGGAGGAAAAGCAACCACAAAAATTGAGTTTTACAAACTAATGAAAATGGTACGCGATCTGAAAAGCAAATACAAGCATTTGAAGATCATCGTTGGAGGTTCAGGTGCTTGGCAGCTTGAACTAAATAAGGAAATACAGAAGCGTCTCGGTATTGACACTATAGTAACTGGAGAAGGCGATGCCGAGGTTTATCCTCTCTTTCAAAAAGCAATAAAGGGAGATTTCTTACCAAAAAAGATTAGCATGAGTAGTCCCTCACCTGATAGGATAATCCCGATAAGAAACGCATCCATAGATGGGCTTATTGAAGTATCCCGAGGTTGTGGAAGGCATTGTCAATTCTGCTCCGCAGCTGCGAGAAAAAGGCAGGATATTCCACTGGAAATCATAGTCGAGGAGATAAAAGTGAATATTCGAGAGAAATCTGGGGATCCAATCCTCCATGCTGAAGATGTTCTGATGTGGGGATCAAAGGACAATTTCCGCCCAGAACGGGAAGCAGTAAAAAGACTATTTAAAACAGCTCTTGCTGTTCCCAGAGCTGGGAGCGTTGGTGTAAGTCACATATCATTGGCTGCTCCTGCTGCAGATCCTCAATTGATTTCTGAATTATCTGAAATCATGAAATTGGGTAAAGGACATCTACGGTTCTTTGCAGCTCAAACAGGAATTGAAACAGGAAGTCCCAAACTCATTAAGCAGCTTATGAAGGCCAAACCGCTTCCTTTCAGACCAGAAGAATGGCCAGAAGTTGTAAGGCAAGCTTTTGGCGTACTCAATGATAATCACTGGGTTCCTGCAGCAACAATAGTCATCGGATTGCCCAAAGAGACTCCAGAAGATGTTCAAAGAACTCTCGAACTACTAGATGACCTCAAAGATAATTTATCTCTCATGGTCCCGCTCTTTTTCATACCAATGAAGGGTGCAATATTAGAAAAAGCAAAAGCCTTTATCGCAAGAGAACTAGAATACGCACACTGGGAGCTATTTGTCAAATGCCTAGATCACGATGCAAAACACATATTCAATCTAGAAAAAGAATATCTGAGAGGACTAAGTCTTCTTAATTTCGTCGTAGGAATGGGGTTCAAGATTTTTTCAAGATGGATACGCTTGAGAGCCCAGAAGCTTGACTTTCACCAAGTTTATAAGAAACTTAAGGTTAACTTAGAAAAAGCAGGTACACCAAAGCCAATGGTTGCCAATGTATCTAATTAATGGTAACACCTTGGAAAGCCTTCGTTCCTAAATCGAAGTGCTTAAATTAAAGTTACGAATAATATAACCTTAAGAACTATTTTGGCAGCAAATCTCAGATCTCATTAAATGAAGTTGAGAAATGAATAAAAAATATTGAGAAAATCTTAAACTCATCATTGCAAGAGGAAGGGTTTATTATATCTGGATGTGTTGCCTATGTATCTAACGATATGGCATGTAATTGCATCAATTATGCTCGGCGTAATCAGTGATGCTTTAATCATAATGTCAATTCTGCTGTATCGTCGAGGTTTCGCCCAAGATATTCCATCGACCATTTCAGCGGCCTTCGTTCTGCTTGTTTTGAGTTTCATGTTTGTCGTAAGTCCACCATTGCCTGAAGCACTAACAGGCACTTTACTGGCATGGTGTGCCGCAGTGATTATTTATTATGTAATATGCTATAGAAGGTCATCTAGGAGGGGAGAAATAAGGAGCAATCCCGCTCCTGCAGTAACCCCGCTTGCTCGACATTTGCTAAGAAAGAGCTTTCATGTCCTTGTGTTGGTTATACCTTTCGTTTATGTCTTCCTTGGTGACTACATATTCAAATTGCTGCAAATTGCAGGATTGCCTGGAGATATCATTGGAGAAATTGGCCTTGATCCAGGAAGATTTTTCTCAATATTGGTGATGAGTTGTGCATTTGTTTTCATAGCCATCTCTGAAACTGTAAGAGTTTTTGCACACGAGTACTATCCGTTCGTAGAAATCAGTTATAAAACCCTGAAACCCGAAGAAAGAAGGACCGTAGCTCATCATTTCCATTTCTCTCTCGGGATTTTTCTTGTTCTAACGCTGTTAGAGGGACCCGTCGCCTTGGCAACCATAATGATGGCCTCATTTGGTGATGCGGCTGCTTCGATAGCAGGCTTAACCATAGGTAAACATAGGATTCAAGACAAATCAGTTGAGGGGTTCCTTGCAGGATCGGCTGTTTCTTTCTTAATAGGACTTCCGTTTGTAAGCATATTGCTTTGTATGATTGGATCTTTTGTTGAATTAATCATTGACATCGCTTCATTACCAATATCAGACAATCTCCTCAATCCTGTCCTCATAGGAGCTACCATGACGATGACTGCTCTGCTTCTTTAGGCTCATGACTCAATTATATCCGACGCTGGGAAAGAACTTTCTCGGCTATAAAATAAGGATTTTTATATTCATGCAGACATAAACATCTGATAAGAGCGTCAAGAGGCGGGGTTATGTTATATAAACTTTTGAGGGCGAAACTTAAGCTTAGGAAGAAAGAATACAAAAAGCCCGAAGAGCTAAGAAAAATCCAACAGAAACGATTGAGAAAATTGATTTATAATGCTTATGAAAATGTGGAGTACTATCATCGATTATTCGACTCACTTGGGCTAAAACCAGATGATATAAAGACTGCAGGAGACCTAGGAAAACTTCCCTTAACCAATAAAAAGGTACTGAGAAATAATAATCTACTCTCAGACAGGGTTAAGAATAAGAAGCTAATCAAAATAGTCACATCTGGGAGCACAGGGGAGCCAATAGAAGTTGCTTTTACAGAAAGAGATTTTGCATTCGTTGCAGCCACAGGAACCAGGGTCATGGATGCGGCGGGTGTTAAGACATCTAGAGATAGAGTAGCTCAATTGCTTATGATAGGGCCATATGTCGGATCAACCATTGTAAATACACTTTATACAGGATTTGTGAAGCTGTTTTCTAAACTGAGGATAATATCAATAAAAAAACCATTACCCGAAATAGTCGATGAACTTCTAGAATTTGACCCCACACTAATAAGCGTGTACCCATCAGTTGCATATTCAATAGGGCAGTATATGGCCGAAAATGAGTTGGAGTTACCACGTTTGAAGACTGTTGTAACCGGTTCTGAGATTCTTGATATAAAGACAAGAAGAGGAATTGAAGAAACTCTGAATGCTGAGGTTTATGATGCTTATGGCTTAACTGAAATCCATGTCTTTGCTTATGAATGCTCGGAGCATGCAGGACTTCATGCAGCAATTGATACTGCCATCATGGAAGTAGTAGATGAGAATAACGAGCCAATATCTGAAGGGGAGAGAGGAAGGCTTATTTTAACACCACTTATGAGGGAGGCAATGCCGCTAATCAGGTATGATACGCATGATATCGTCAAAATCAGCGGAAGGGAATGCGACTGTGGAAGGACTTTTCCACTGATCGACATCATAGAGGGCAGAGTTGAGGATACCATCAAACTCCCAGACGGAAGCTTAGTCTATCCTCAGATTGTCATTGGAGAATTAGGCGATATTAGGGAGCTTGGGAATTATCAAGTTATTCAACCCCGGATGGATACCATCGAAGTAAGCATAGTGAAGGGGAGGGATTTCAGTGATAAAACCACCTAAAAAGTTCAGAAGATTTGCAGAGACATTTTTAAAGGTACAAAATTGAAGATTGACTTCAAAGAGAAGATACCCGAATCCCCCTCTGCTAGAATGAGACATATCATTTCAAAAGTTGGTGAAGAGAGCTTCTGAACTCCTCCCCAAAATTTCACAGGTAACTTATTTTAGATAGGGTTAGATTGATCTGCAAGCGAAAAGTGCGTTTCCCAGGATATTTGGCTTCGTGAAATCCGCCTTTACAAAAGTATCCTCGAAGAAGTCCTTTTGAGGATACCCTTTGAAGTCAACGGAGGCACGAAATAAGACATCTAGATAAGCTATGCTATCCATATCCTTTCTTAGTGGTTGCATACCGCAAAAACTAGCTCCTGTCTCAATTAATGTTCTGATATTCCTGAGAGCAATCAGAGTCTGATCTTCAGTGAACCAATGGAAAAACAATGATGAAAATATACCATCTACTTTTTCTTCAATGGGAAGATTCTTCAGAACATCACAAACTATGAATTCAACTCGATCACTCAAATTTGCAATATTAATGTTCTCTCTTGCAATTTCAATAGCTTTTTTCGATCGGTCCAATGCAAAAACCTTTTTTGGATTTGCTACTTGTATCAGGTCAATGGTGCTCCACCCGGTGCCGCATCCCAGATCCAAAAGCACGCAATCTCGGGGCATTCTACCCCATTTAAGTGAAATCTCCCTTGCGGTTTTGTACATTTGACTTGAGTATATGCTATCCCAAATAGCCAATAATAGTTCTCGCGTAAATTCCCTAGTTCTTACATGACCTCTTAGGGCATAAGGTAGATAAGTAGAAAAGATTTCGCCAAGCTTGGCAAAAGCAAGTCCGATTTTTTGGAGTTTTCTTTCGGCTTTTGATATTTCCACCTTCCTTCCATTCCAGGAATATAGATTCCCATTCTTTTTTAGAGTGCCCATTTCTACTAAAACACCCAAGAAATCCTTTGTAAGCGTTTCATTCTTGTATTTCATTCTGGTAACGATCTGCTCAAATGATAACGGTGATATGAGAAGATCTGGAAATCCTTCTTTTATAGAGACTTGTGTTAACAATCTTTCGCTAAGTCGCTGAGAGCCCTTGTTAAGTATTCTTAGACTTGGACTAAGCGCTTTGCCCATGATTTTCAGTTTCGTAATGGTGTTTCTGATACTGTTGCTCATTCATAACACCGGACCTGCAGATTCAGAATCAGGAAACCAGGTAGATTATCTCTCTTTTTTGCAGATTCATTAGTGCCTTTGTTGCGGACTCTCTTGTTAGTTTTATGTCACCTTTTTCAATGAATTTCTCCAGTTCATTGGCATTCAGCCTGCTGTCTGATATTAGGTTCACAAGCTTGTCGATTTCCCTTATTGGAATCTTGTTCTTACTGACAAACAGCCTGAAGCCTTTTGAGTCTCTATAATACTCCCAATATGCTTTTGAGCCAAAATCATCGATTGAGTATAGCTGCGTTTGGGGTCTAACAATTTCACCGTTCTCTATACGGTGAAGGTGTGACCCGAAATATCGTCTCACCAATCGTTCGACTGGTCTAAACACTGAGAGGTCGCCATTCCAATATTCTAGTATATGATTGAATCTTACTTCAAAGGTATCTACAAGGACTCTCATCTTGCTTCTCACTTCATCTTCTGCCGTCTCAGTCGTGCAGACCACAGTAACACAGATCTTCTGGCCCCATTCACATAATATCTGTAGATTGCCCTTACGTATTCCTGATAGTTCCCCCTCACTAGGTAACATCTGTTTTGCGAATGTTGAGACTGCGGTCAAAAAGGCAGAAACCACATCTACTTCATATTCAGCATTCTCAGATTTCGCATTGAATAAGCAATAACCATTTCTATCGATTATATAGACATCATATATTTGAGGTGTGAGAGCAAAGATTTCTAGTTGACCTCCCCCCATTATTGATAGAGGAACCATTCCTTCATTATTTGCCAGTGCGAAACTTATCCAATCTGAATTAGGATCTCTGTTCTTCATTCTTCTTATTCTAATTTGTCTTTGATGATTTCCTGCAACCTCAGTAAATCTAAACTCAATTTCACCATCAAAGCTACTTTGAACTCGTCGTCTTAGTTCTTCGGGTTGTACATCTGGTGTAAGTGTACATAGACAGGACGCATTATCCAGACGGATATTTGCTACAAGCTCATCGAGGAAATTCATAATGAATTGACCTTCTCGATCATATTCAATTAGATCCGACAGTGAATCTATCACAAGACGTACTTTGTCGTATTTTCTCATGTAGCTAAATGCAGAAGCAATTTTCAAGTTTAGGAGAGAGAGATTTCTTGGGTCAAAATAACCACCTTCGACAAACATGCTCTTCGAAGGGGAACCTTCGATGAACATCAGTTGCTCGTTTTCCAAGTAATTCGTTATATCCCATCCCATGCGTTTCATCATAGAGGTGACCGTATTTGAGGATTCGCTCAAAGCTACATATATGCCGCCTTCACCGTTTTCTAATCCCTCATGAATGAATTTCTGACACATTATAGACTTGCCTACTCCCGACTCTCCTACGACAACTATCGCAGCCGAAGGGGGGAAACCTCCTCCCAACATATTGTCTAAGAATACAATTCCTGATTTTTCTAGGTTGCTTTTCCTGAGTTCATTAAACAATAGTATACCCCTCTTTTGCGATTTTCCCAGTCTTAGTGATAATCTGATATATATGATTCAGCATCAGCACTCAATATATACTTATGGAAAATGATAATTTAAATTTTTTTGATCATTCTCAATCAAGAATTGCGATATTCTTAATGAAGGAAATGTGACTAGATCTTTCCGCAATTAAAATCCAGAATTAGAAAAGAACTGTCTTGATACGGGGGCCCCATAGATAAAAGAATTGAAGAAATAAAGAAAGTTGGTTAAAAGAGAACAGCCAATGAAGTCCCTAAGAGTAATAGCGCTCCTTGAACTATGCAGATCAGACCTAGGGGAATCGATACCGCCGGGAAGCTCAATACGGTGCCGACACCATCTAGTATGGTTTCGATTGATTTGGCAAATACGAATACTATTATAACGATAACCACGAAAACAGCCGCTACAATCTTTATTGAGCCAAAGAATCCAGAGATAAAAGCTGCAACTAAACTGCCTACAGCTAATGCGGCTATTCCGGCTAAAGGCAGTTTCTTAATCGGACCCAAGCACAACGCCAGTCCAACTATTATGAAGAGTGCAATTGTTATCCAGTCTGCCACTCCCATACTCCATATTGTTCCGCCAACGATTAGACATATTATCCCGACAAAAAAGCCTATGAAGGCAGTAAGTTTTATTGTCGCTTTCCATTCTTCTTCCTTGTCACGTCCAGCAAGCCATTGAAATATACTGATGGCAGAAATGAGACCTGCAATGATCAATATCGGTCCTCTATAATCTGCAAGAGACATAAAGAATTCCAGTATTTGCATTATTTGTTCCTCCAGAAATCACTTAGTGTAACAGACTTTTAATATTTATCATTTAATCTGTGCTTTTTTGGCAAATTATATAAATATTTCATAGACTGATTAATGATAGTCAGGTTTTGGGTGTCTTATTTGTCTAGAGAAGAACAAGAAATGAGCAAAATAGAGAAGGAACTTAGAACTAGGCTGAGTGATGAGCACTACAAGAGGATCAAAGCAATAGATAATCCAGATCTCCATAAACTTGTTGCAAAGTTTTCAGAACTTTGTAATCCAGACAGTGTCTTTGTTTCAGCAGATTCCCCGGAGGATATAAAACACATCAGAGAAGAGGCCATAAGAACCGGGGAGGAGACAGAACTCGCTATGAAGGGGCACTCCGTTCATTTCGATGGATTTTACGATCAGGCTAGGGATAAGAATCAGACAAAGCTCCTTTTAACTGAAGATGTCTATTTAGGCCCTGGCATAAGCTGGATAGATAGGGGGGAAGGACTCAAAGAAATACCTGTCATCTTTAAGGATATCATGAAGGGGCATAAATTGTATGTATTATTCTTTACGTTAGGCCCTGTAAACTCTGATTTTTCTATACCTTGTGTCCAACTTACTGACTCCTGTTTTGTAGCTCATAATGAGTACTTGCTTTATAGGCCAGGATATGATGAATTTAAAAGATTGGGAAGAAAAGCCCGCTTCTTCAGGTTTTTGCATTCACAAGGGGAAGTTGAAAATAACGTAAGCAAAAACACTGACAAACGCAGGATATATATTGATCTCCAGGATGAAACGGTGTACAGTGCGAATACTCAATATGGTGGAAATACTATCGGACTCAAAAAACTGGCATTGAGACTGGCGATAAATAGGGCATCAAAGGAAGACTGGTTGGCTGAGCACATGTTCATAATGGGCGTTCACGGCCCGAAAAGAAGAGTAACTTATTTTGCAGGCGCATTCCCCTCGTTGTGCGGAAAAACATCTACTTCAATGCTAGAAGGCGAGACTATAATCGGAGACGATATTGCTTATCTCAGAGAGAAGAATGGAGAAATAAGAGCAGTCAACGTTGAGAAAGGAATATTTGGAATAATCGAAGGTATCAACCCCGAAGATGATCCGATCCTATGGGAAGTACTCCATTCGCCTGGGGAGATTATATTCTCAAATATTCTGGTGACGGAAGACAGGGGCGTCTATTGGATTGGAAAGGACGACAATATTCCAAAGAGGGGAATCAATTACTCTGGGGAGTGGACTTTGGGAAAAAGTGACGCAGAAGGTAACGAAATACCTCCTGCTCATAGAAACGCTCGATTTACGCTTGATATGAAACTCCTGAAAAATGCAGACCCCAGATTAAACGATCCAAAAGGAGTCAAGATAGGTGGAATAATATACGGCGGTAGAGATTCAGATACATGGGTCCCTGTGGAGGAGGCTTTTGACTGGATTCATGGCGTAATCACCAAGGGCGCATCTTTAGAGTCTGAAACCACGGCAGCGACCTTAGAAAGAACCGGTATAAGAGAGTTTAACCCAATGTCCAATTTGGATTTCTTATCGATAACGTGGGAGAGATATATTGAAAAGCATCTTGAATTTGGTGCTATGCTGGAAAAACCTCCTCCAATTTTCTCCGTAAATTACTTTTTGAAAGACTCTGAAGGAAATTTCATGAATGATAAGAGAGACAAATCGGTTTGGCTTAAATGGATGGAGCTCAGGTCCCACAAAGAGATTAAAGCAATTGAGACGCCGACGGGATTTATGCCGAAATATGAAGACCTTAAAAGGTTATTCAAAGAAGTCCTTGGCAAGAACTATTCAAAAGAAGACTATATTAGACAATTCACACTAAGAGTTCCAGAAAGTCTGGCAAAAATTGATAGATTAATGCAAATTTATACGACTGAGATTTTTTACACACCTACAGCAGTATTTAGAGCACTGAAAGAGCAAAGAAATAGATTATCAGAAGCAAGAGAAGAATATGGAGACTACATTTCCCCATTTAAGTTCTACTAAAATCGACACAAAAATCAATCATCCAAGCTTGGTAATTAGTATTTAGTTCCAGAAATTGAGGGCGATAAATATGTGTGGCATAGTATGCACAATCCCGGGAGACCTAGATTTAACGATTTCGATGCTTGAAATCCTCGAAGAATACGTTGGTGGAAGAAATGCTTTCAGACTTTTCAGCAGTAAGGGAGGTTCTGGAACAGGATTGATGCGTCTTTCAAATGACAAATTGTCTCGTATTAGGAGTAATTCCTTTGCCAGAGAGATTTCCGCAAAAGCCCAAGATGCTGGTTGGTGCGGTGGAGAAATCCTAGTTGGTCATACACGGTTTTCTGACATAATCATACCAGTAGAAGAGAGATTTGTGCATCCCTATTCTGATTGCAGGAATTCGTTTTATGTGGTGCATAATGGTGCCGTTAATAACCATGAACTATACTATGATCAACTCAAAATGCAGGGACACCAATTCAGAACTGAGAATAAGGGAATAATAGTTGACAGTGAGGTAATACCTCATCTTCTGGAGGATGAGCTGAAGCAGAAGGAGATCGGAATTGAAAGCCTTCTTGGTGCGGGAAGGACCATTCTTGGCAAGCTAGGTAAGACCAGTGTTGAAGAAGGGCTTGGCATGTTTGTTGTCTTACTTGATGGTTTGAATATTGCCCTAATTGTGCACCATATTCATAGTTGGGGAAATACATTAAAGTTCTGGACGAATGACGATATAACTGTCGTATCTACATATAATGTTCTTCCTTATAGACGAATAGTCTTAGAACCACCCCCATATGGTGGTGTGAACTTGGAGGAGATGAACAAAAGGATTGATAATATAATAAAAAACCAAGGATTCGATGAAATAGGATATACCAAGCGTGGTGTGGTTTTTGCCATAACATCAAAAGCTACAATAGTCTCCCTCTGTGGAGAAAAGCTGAAAGAAGAGAGAATAGATGAAACCAATCTGTTGGCTTCTTCAATTAGACTCTAGTTTCAATATGCGGGCGTAATCCAGTCAGAATATCTTGGGATCTTTCCACATACTACATCTAGATATACCCGCTGTAATCTCCTTGTTAAAGGACCAGGTTTTCCGTCTCCAACCTTCTTATGATCGATGACTATAACCGGTGTTATCTCTCCCGCAGTTCCACAAACAAAGATCTCATCCATGTCATAGAGCGAAGCTCGAGTAATATCTGTTTCCGTCACTTCAACTCGGAGTTCGTTTCTAAACAGAGTAATCAAGGAATCTCTTGTTATACCCATGAGTATCGACGCATAGCTTGGTGGCGTTAATGCTTTTCCGTCTTTTATTGTGAAGATATTTTCTCCGGTTCCTTCTGAAACAAAACCCCGGTGGTCCAGAAATATAGCTTCATCATAATTCCTTTCGATAGCTTCAAGTCTTGCAAGAACTGAATTCAAATAGTTCCCACATGCCTTGGCGTGAATTGGAATTGCATGAGGTGGAATCCTCTGCCAGGATGAAACAAGGCATTTTATGCCACTCACTGTTGCCCCTTTTCCCAAATATTCTCCGATTGGAATAACATAAATCGCTACATTTACCGGGATCTTGATAGGGTTTACACCAAAAGGACCATAACCACGATATACGAGAGGACGAATATAGCAATTTACTTTTATGTTATTATCCATAATGAGTTTAACAATAGCATTTCTCAATTCTTGCTTCGTAAACGGTATATCCATCCTGTAAATCATGGCAGAATAATATAGCCGATCCAAGTGCTCTTTCAGTCTAAAGATGTTGATATTATCATTGTGTGCATAGCCTCGTATTCCCTCAAATACTCCAGTTCCATATGATAATGCATGAGCCTTCACGTGAACTTTGGCATCATCCCATTTGACCGATTTCCCATCCATCCAGATGTAATCTGCGCGCTCCTCCTCCGACAAAACGGACACCCCAAGGATTAAATAAGACAAGGAGGTTTAGAAAAATCCCTACTAATAACATTTACGTAGAAAATCTAGACAGGCGGAGAAGCAATTATGCAGAGATCAATTGACAAGATTATTGACTGATTATTCGAATTCCAAGGCCTTGACCATTACCTTTCCATTTTCTTCTCTGATCTCTACTAATCCTTTATCTTCAAAAGGTTTGACCCAACGCTCCAAAACATAAACGGTAGGATGACCAACTATCAGCCGTTTCAATTCAGTCCATCCAGTCTGATCAGTTAGTTTGAAGAACCAGCCATATCGTGTATCATCAGTAACAACGTTTGTCAATCGAGCCCAGCGTTCATCCGTGATGCGTATTTCTTTCTCCATTTTCATGGCTCTCTCAGAGAGTTCATGGATATTAGCTTCCTGAACCTCTATCTGATTCCTTTGGCTTTCAACAATACTTGTAAGTTTACTAATGTCCTCTGGCAGCTTTTCTCTCATTTCTTCAAGCGCATTTTCCTTAGCACGGAGTTCCGATGCTAGCTCCTCTACTCTCGACTTTAAAGCTTCTACTTCGATCTTGTGTTCCTCAATTGTTTGATTAAGTTTCATTGTCTCTTCTTCTTTTTCAGTTAGTTTGTTTTTCAAGATGGAAACTTCAGGAGAAGCTTCAATTCTGTTGATAAGATTCACTGCGTGATCTGAAATCTCTTCAGCGGATTGATTAATACCGCCTATTACATTCGATAGAATGCTCTTCACATTATTCCAGATTCTTTCTTCGCAATCTACAATAGTCGATATTATTTCCTCATCGACTATTCGTTCCACTATTTTGGCAAAGATGTCTATCCCGCCGAATTCCTTAAGTCGAACGGGTATTCTGGTCTTGCAGCTATCTAATTCTTCACTATAGTGCTGTAATCCAAAATCCAGTTCAGATAAGAGGGTTTCCTGCAGTCTTCTTACACCGTTTCTTAATTGCTCAACCAATTCAGGCAGCTGATCGTAGGACAAAAACAATTCCTCCATTCTAGTTGATTATTCGAAGCTTATTTGTCAATGAATTCTTGAATACTATTGTTTGTTTCTCATTCTTTTACAATATTGGTTGTGTTTATCTCCAAATATAAACATATTTATTGTATAACTCACAACACAAACCAGCTAAGAAGACAGAATAATAAGTGCTTTTGAATTTCGGGAACGCTGGCAACAGCGCCATTCATTTCCACAAAAATCCTTGATCATCCTATTCTTTTTAACCATTTAACTCTACTGACTTCGTAATCGACCAAAGCATAGCGAGGTTCACTCCTATACCCTTCAAGTTCCACCTCGTGCCCGACTTTCGGGATGAAGCCCAATTTCCTGAATATTTTATCGGGTATGAGAACAGAGTATAATCTTTCATCTTCATCTTTTATGGTAAGAATCAAAAATGCAAAAACTTTACGTTGGGTAATCCTCTTTGTTTTAGACGAGCTTATGCTTTGGATTACACCCCGGATTATGACCATCCGGCCCTTCCTCCATTATTCGCGTTTGGATGGCGTAGTATTACCTCATACATACTTTTATAAAATATGGTCGGCACTTCTAAATATGGAGATGAAGCCTTGAGCAAGAAGATAGAAGATAAATTTTTCTCGCTAATAAATAAGCTCGATGAGGTCGCTAAGAGCATAGATGAAGTTACAAAGACCATAAAGGAGGACTTAACCTCCGCTTTTGAGAACCATACTGAAGAATTAAGGGATATGATCAATAGATTTGCTGAAGCAATAGGGGTGGAAGCACAGAAATTCGATGACCAAACCAACTTTCTGATTAGGAATTTTAACGTTGGCATTGATAGCATTAAGAACACTTTTGATATTAAGAGACTGGATCGGGCCATAAATAAGATCGATGATCTAAGCCAGAACATCTTGAGTGGTATTGATCTGGACAAAATGAGAGAGGGGCTCAAGCTTCTCGCCAAAAAAGTTAAGACCGGCTAAGAAATACGCGAGGCTCCTGCAATGAGCGAAGATGTTCCAGGAGAAGTTTTGAGATTTGTGACTAGGGCATTAGACGATATCTATTCAAGGACAGATAACATCATAAAGTCCATGAATGAACTCAACAAAACGCTGAAGAGTCTAAAGGAAGGACTTGACAAGAATACCAAGTCAATGGTCGAGCAGATAGAGAAATTGGGGAAACAGAACAAAGATCTGAGGGTAAGTATGATAAGCAAGGTCTCAGAACTGGAGAACAAAGCTCATTCAGACCTGCAACTGATTCTTTCTGAAGTCAAGAACAGAAACCCCAAAGAGATGGTTGAAACCCTTGATAGGTTGCTCAAGAAAACCAGGAGTGCAGCCTGGCTTGTTCAGCTGACATCTCTTAGCAGAGAGCTTACAAAAGTTCTGGAGAGTCTCGCATAGAAAGTTGCAGTCCCGACTTTCATCACTCTTCGTCACGGATGCCTTCCCATATAGACTTAGGCTTTACTTTCTTTTTAATATAGGAAGGAACACGCTCACCAACTACCACATCTGGTCCTTCTTCCTCATCAGATCTCGTTTCACTAGGCGAAGGGGGTGCATCAGGAGCTGATTCCCCTTCCTTGAAAGAGGCTTTCGGTTCCTCAAACAAGGGCTTTGAAGCAGGCATAGGAACAGGTTCTACATCTTTCTTCAATGCTGGTCTTGCAGCAGGGGTCGTAGGTACTATTTCCTTTCTCACCGGTGCTAATGGTCGGGATCTTTGTGCCATTCCTTTTACATCATTCAAAAGATTGGAGATATGTAGAACTGGAACCAATAAGCTGATTTCGTCAATAAGATCCTTAGTCTTTTCTAATCCACTGAATTGGTTTTCTAGATTCTCTAATCTCGACAGAATTCGTTTCTCGAAATCACTCATTCTCGAAGTAAGCAGGCTTGTTGAGTCATCCAATTTCTTTAAAACCGAGGATAATCCCTTAACAAGATCCACGATTGCTTTCTCTAAGTCCTTGGTGTCTTTACTCATTGGCTGTCCTCCGCAAACTTACCAATTAATAATATATAGGCTTATTCTAAAAATGTATCTGTTCCTAATCCCATTTTTGAGGAATGTTATGCGAGGTGTATTATGAGCCTTGGAGTTCACGATAAATAACGGAGAAGTATTTCAGATTTATGGACCAGCAAAACTTAGGCTTCTTGAAGGAATTGTCCATGTTCTTGGTGCCGCTCTTCTGGTGGGACAATCAACGGTCGTTGCCGAGGGAAAATCAGTCTCGGTTGAGGCGAAATCATCGTCAAAATTGTATATCGATACGAGTCAAGGTGGAAAAGTAGATAGGATCGGGAGTGCGTTTCCCGAGGATCGCAGAAGAATCCTCCAGTCAGTTCTAGGCGCAGAAAAACCAACAAAAGTAATGATCATCGGGGATGTGGATTCGGGGAAAAGCACCCTTGTTACATACTTAGCCAACGCGATATTTGCTGCAGGACCAAAAGTCGCTATCATTGATCTCGATGTTGGGCAATCAAACATAGGTCCCCCTACAACCATCGGAATGGGAATACTTGAAAAGCCTGTTTTGAGTATGGATGAGATCGAAGCAAAAGAGATCTACTTTGTTGGCTCGACTTCTCCTCAGAAGCATCTTTTGAGGGCACTGGTCGGATTTGTAAAACTCCTGAGCAAAGCAATTGAAGAAGCAGATGTCATATTGATTGATACAACAGGATGGGTCCTTGGGGGAGCTGCTCGGGCATATAAAACTGCAAAAATAGATTTGATACAACCCGATATAATAATCGCGTTAGAACGTGAAGATGAAATTGAACACATAATAAGACCCTACGAATACACCAAGACGAAAATTATCAGAGCAGAAGTGTCTGACAGGATTAGACCTAGGAACGCAAATGTTAGAAGGTCATTGAGAATGAGACTTTTCAGGAGATACTTTGCTAATTCAAAAATCCGTACCATTCCTATCAACAGCTTTGGAAAAACATATTCACTTTTTGGCACAGGTGAGCCTGCGGACGAGAATTTGGTTGAGAAGCTGAGAAGAATGTTGAGAATAAAAATTCTGTACTGTGAGAAATCCAAAAATGGTATATTTATTGTAAAGGAAAGAGATGAAAGATACGACAAAACCAGCTTGCCGGTATTGAAAGAGCTGTTGGGTGTTTGTGAAATTCGAATAATAAGCCAGGGAAGTGAGAGTGGGATTATCGTAGGTTTATTGGACCGCAATGGCTCATTAAAGGGACTTGGCATTATTCAGAAGATAGTTTATGAAACTGGCAAGTGTGAACTAATGACACCGGTTGAGGGAGAGATATCACAGATGCAATTCGGTTCCCTAAGAATCGACTCAAAAGATGAAGAGTTAATAGAGAAATTATAATATTGCTGATTTTCCTGAAACAAAAGAATAATAAAAATAGGAATAGGTGTGGGTATCCCAGCACACGCCTGCATCGAAAGCCTATCTGTAAGTTATAGGAACACGCCACCCAGTATGTCAGCAACTGCTCGCGAGATTACGTTGAGGAGTAGATGTGGAAAGATTCCAAAAATGACTGTCAATGCGGCCATTAGAATCATAGGAACCCACATACTTGAAGGTGCTTCCCGGACGTGATCTTGATTTTGTCGTGGTTGTCCGAAGAAAATCCTCCAGACTGTCCACAGATAGTAAGCTGGAGTTAATATTGTAGATATCAGAGCTATTGAAGTTATCCAAAGCATTTCGGGACTGGTTGCAATCTCAGCCAAGCCGCCAGTGAAAATCATCCACTCCGATGTAAAACCAGCTAAGGGCGGAGTGCCGCTTAGCGATAGCGCCGAAATCAGGAATACTATTGCCGTAATTGGCATCTTGCTCGCCAGACCACCCATCTTTCGAATGTCTCTTGTTCCTACTTCGTGCATGAGAGTGCCTGCGCACATGAACAGGGCACCTTTACCAAGAGCATGAGCTACAATATGAAAGAGCCCACCGGTTAGTCCTAATTCTGAATAGACTGATAGACCGAAAAGAATGTATCCCATCTGGCTTACGCTTGAGTATGCTAGTAAACGCTTGATATCCGTTTGCGCGATGGCCATGAAGCCTCCCCAAACCATGGTTACGACCGCAAGGGCTGAGATTATTGTCCTAGCTGAGAGAACAACATCGCCCATGAAAGTTAGCGCAATTCTGGCTAATGCAAATGCACCAAGTTTTATCATTATACCAGATAGCATAGCAGATATGGGCGTTGGAGCTTCACCGTGTGCATCTGGTAACCACGTGTGCACTGGAAAGGCTGCCATTTTTACGGTAAAGCCGATCATGAATAGGAATAGAATCGCGGCCATTAGATCGAAGGGTATACTCGCGGATGCAATCAGCGAACCCAGAACAACCATGTCGAATGTTCCCGTTAAAGCAAACAAAACGAAGATACCAAGCAGCATGCATAGGGCTCCGACGTGTGTAAAGATAAAGTATTTAAAGCCGATTTTCGGACCTTGTCCTGGTGTCCCCCAGAAGGCGATGAGTAACCAGCTTGGAACTAGCATCAGTTCCCAGAATATATAGAATTGTATGAGGTTTGTTGCAACAACTACGCCCATCATCCCGCCAAAGAAGAGCAACAGGTTTGCATAATACCCTGCATGACCTGGTTCGTCCTTCATATATTTGTAGCTGTAGATGGTGGCGAAACACGATACCAGAGCAATGACACCCATCAAAGGAAAGCTTACCGCATTGACCAGAATCCCGAACGATATGCCCAGTGTCGGGGCAAATTCATAACCAGGATAATAGGAAATTATTGATCCAGCCAGAATATCAGGAATCATAGAGAAGACGAATATTGCCGTCAATATTGCAACGACTATGGACGCAATTTCTGCAAACTTACCGTACCTCTTTCCAACTGGGTATATAATTACAGGGGATACCGTTGGCAGCAATAGTGCCAGTATCGGGGCATATGGTATTAACATCTATTTTTACCTCCAAGTTACATATTTTATGGGACTAGTACTAGGAAATATAATACAAGGATTGAAACTATGGCAATCATGCCAAGCAATACACCAAGCATGTTATAGGACAAGACGCCTGTCTGTAGTCTTCTAAATCTCTTTCCAAACGCTGAGAAAGTTTTAGCAATTCCTCTGTTAAAGCCTTCTAAACCCTTCATCTCAGGATATTTATAAAACCAATTTGAAATGCGTTTGGCTGCTTCTGCAATTGCATAATTAAGCCTATCAATACCTTTTGTTTCAGCATACTTGTATAGACCACTCCCTGCTCTAACTGCTCCTCGAACGAAGACTCGATAATAAGCTTCATTGATGTACCATCTATTACGTAGGAATTTATAGATTGGCTTTATTGTGGGCGTTGGGGTTTTCCCGTCCCGTCTGATATATAGCATAAACGCTGGAATGAAGCCTATAGCAAGCATTAGAAGGCTTGTTCCCAGTGCAATTTGCACAGTCGGATCTAGAATCGGAACAGTATGCACTACAGGGCCATGACCTAGAATTGCTTCGAAATAAGTATGCAAAGCTCCCTCAAAACCTGAGAATCCTAAGAAATCGGGTATTGATAAGACACCTATCAAGACTGTAAACCCGGCAAGTACTAACAGAGGAACTAGCATATTTAGTGGAGCTTCGTGAACATGTTTACCCTCAGCCTCTCTTTTCTTCAGAAAATCGCTCTTTGGACCAAAGAATGTTATTCCGAGCATACGTAGACTATAAAAGGCTGTTATGGCTGCAGTAACCGCTGCCACAACAAAGAGCAAAACCTGTTCGGTCTGCAATGCGGCAACAAGGATGGCTTCCTTGCTCCAACCACCAGCAAACAGGAAGGGCACACCACTAAGTGATAAAACGCCTACGAGCATGGTTCGGTAGGTCCAGGGCATTTCCTTACTGATTCCTCCCATCTCGAACATGTCTTTCGTTTCGGTAGCATGTAGCACAGCTCCGGCTGCCAAGAATAGGAGAGCTTTGAAGATTGCGTGAGCAGCTAGGTGGAATACTCCTGCTGTAAATCCTGCACCGAATTCTATTGCCATTCCGCCTATACCTAACGCGCAAAACATGTATCCGAGTTGGCTTATGGTAGAAAAGGCCAAGACTTTCTTGATTTCTTTGGCCACCATACCCATGGTAGCAGCCATAAACGCAGTAAATATTCCAATCCAAGCAACAACCTGGAAGAAGGTATAGAGTTCTGGATAACCATGAGTGAATGCCTCATGGAATATAGGCAGGCTCCTGGCAACTAGGTAGACACCAGCCTTAACCATGGCGGCAGCGTGAATTAACGCACTGACTGTTGTAGGACCGGCCATAGCTTCTGGGAGCCAGACTTGCAGAGGAAACTGAGCAGATTTCCCTATGGGACCTCCAAGCAGAAGCAAAGGCACTACCAGGGAAATACCCATAGTTGAAAGAATACCCATCCAAGCAAAATCGCTTTGAAGTTCAAGGTAGTTGAAAGTTCCTGCAGTCATAAAGATAATCAGGATTGCGATCAAAAGAGTGATATCGCCAGCCCTAGTTACTATGAATGCCTTCAATCCAGCGTGCGCGTTATAGTCACCCTCTGATGCATATCCGGGAACAGGGCTTGGTGTGGTTTTTTTGTGCCAAAAACCGATCAACGCATAGCTGCATAGCCCCACGCCCTCCCAGCCTATAAACATCAAGAGGAAGTTATCGGCCATCACGAGTAGAACCATAGAGCCAATAAAGAACTGCATGAAGAACCAATATCTAGTCTTATCTGGATCTCCATGCATATATCCTATTGAATAAAGGAGGATAAGAAAACCAATATCAGCTGCTACATTTGCGAGCAGGACACTCAGCGGATCGATAAGGACACCCACATTAAGTCCTATCGTGGGCATCCACGGCACTATCCAGTCATAGGGTATCTCATGAGAACTCCCATCAGGCAAAACAACTTGGTCGGCCAGAATGTCTGGTATCATGGAGACTGCCATGATCATGGCCAAAGCTCCAAAAACGACTGCTGCATAATCCCTAACTTTTGGACTGATTTTGGCAAATATCGGTGTAAGGACCGAGCCAATCAGAGGAATCGCCCAGCAGAGCCACGCAGCATAGGGTATCAAGTTGTTTCTTACCTCCTTTTATTGACATGGAAGCGGGTGTTTATTGCTTACAAGTAGTTTAAAAGATTTTCTACTGACATTGGCTTGCCTAGAGGATAGACTTCGACCTTCCATTGCAGAAGATTGCACGATTCTGCTTCAAGGAATGGTCAGAGGAAATGGTAAGTGAGGAGGGGGTCGACTGAGGATAGAATTAAGCCTTGGGGAGTTATTTTCATCTCGTATTTAGTTGGAGATTCCATCCTTCAGGATAGGGAGGAAGGCCAACTTCCTAACATCGCCGACCTATACTATTGGAATGTACGTAAAGTATACAAGCACAAAGATCATTGAATTCAGGAAACCGTGGGAGATTGTTGATGCTATTACATTATGTCCGGATTTGAGATAAACAATTCCAATTACAAGTCCCTCAAGTATCGTGGGAAATATCCTGAAAAATTCAATATGGAGTATTCCAAATAGAATTGAAGCCAGTATCAAACCCGAATTCTCACCAAGAGAGTTTTCCAGTCCTTTTTGAACAAATCCTCTAGAGAAGATCTCTTCGCACGGCGCTATAACGAAAAACGATAGTAAAATCCAAGTAGTAAGAGAGGCAATATCACGGGGCGCTAGTAGATCAAGGTATTGCAGATACGATTCTGGAGGGGCTCCCAGGATTAGGATCTGAATTCCAACGCCTGCAAAACCTAATCCAATGGCTGCGATGGCGGAAACCAACGCCAGAATTATCCATTTATAGGATATTCTTTTCACTCCAAGGTTACTGTAAGATGCGCCAAAAAATCTTGTAGCAGCTACGATCGTTACAAGCAGAATCGTGAATTCGGTTACGATTACGCCCAGCCAGATACTGTGTGAATGAACAAAACTAAAAGAGACAATTATTATCAAAACCACAGCCCATACAAGGAGAGCATGTTCTATTCTCCATATGCTGATTTCTTTCGATTCTGGAAGTTCTGCCATCATCATATGCCCCTTTCGTTGAAATGACCAGATGTATAAATGTATTATAATCAAAAAGTTAGAAAAATAGTTTTCGACCTATTCTCCCTTTTTTCATTCACTCGATAGGAGCGATTAGCTTCAGGGATGAGCAAAATATACCGTTATCATCGGCTTCAAACGATCTACCTTTACAAAGCCGTATCTCTCAAATTGAACAACAGCACCTTCAGATAAATCGACGCACTCGGGTTCTCCAAGACCTTTTGAAATCTCACCGTTTTCCATGATAACCTCTATTGGAACGCTATCATCGGAAGGAACCCAGTGTATTATTCTTTTCACATCCGATTTCCTTGCATCATCTATGGTTCCACTATGATAGGAACCTATGATTTGCCTCCTATCAATAGAGCGCATTTCGATATTAGCCAGATCCTTCAATCGAATTGTATCTCCAATACCGATTCTTTTGACATCGTCTTCAGAAATGTATACTGAAAAACGACCATTTTTCAGTGGCACGTCAATGCGTCGTCGTCCCCTATCTGGATAATCCGGATGTCTGGGAGGGTTGGCAATCATCATGTTATCACCAGGCGCTCCTTCTACTTTCAACTCTCTCGGAGCATCAACAAAGAACAATCGGTTTACAGCTGGATCGATCATCTTTCGATTGATAGCATATAATAGACTTGGACTGTAATCAATGTCGGTCAGACTCAGACCAAGGTCCAAGATCGCTTGCTTAATGGCTTCTGATTCGAATCCACGCTTCTGAAGTGACTGAAGACTCCAAGTTCGAGGATCAGTCCAGCCATAGTATATTCCTTCATCAATTAAGCGGCGGGAACGAGATTTACTTAGGGAAAGATCGGTAAATCTGATTGTCCCGTAATGGATGAATTCGCGACTTTCGAATCCCAAGAGATCCCAGATCATTTGTTCTATTCTATCTTCCTTGATTAAATCCTTTCCTCTCAGAATATGAGTTACGCCCAAAAGCATATCGTCAATTGCCCAAGAGAATTCCAATAAAGGCCAGACTCGGTATTTTGACCCCACCCTTGGATGAATTCTATCTGAGATCCTCATAATCACATGGTCTCTAAGTGCAGGATCATCTGCATCCATGCCTGTCTTAAGTCTGACAGCGGCTTCTCCTGCATCGTATTCACCATCAATCATTTTTTCCCAACGGTCAAGATTTTCTTGCATATCTAAACTTCTGCAGGGACATGGCTGTTGGGTCAGTTTAAATTGCTCTCGCCACCTAGTTGGTTCACAAATACACACATAGGCCAGTTCTTTTTCTAGGAGTTTTTTGCACCATTCATAGAAGAACGGAAGTCGGTCTGACTTGTATAATGTTTTATGGTACTTAATTCCCAGCCAATCTAACCCTTCCAGGATGAGATCATAGGCTTCGGGAAGGATGATCTTCTCTTCGCTACCAATGGTATCGTCAAATACCAAAAGCAGATTTCCATTGTAGCGTTTTACGTACTCGTCATTTAAGACAACCATCCTCGCATTTCCGATATGGAGTGGTCCAGACGGATATGGTGCCAATCGCATTATGACGCTGTCATATCTGTCAACATTAGGTAGCGATGGTAGAATCCTCTCTTTGGTCTCTTTCTCTTTTTCCAGTCCAACGTATTGAGATGCCAACTTCTCTTGTTCTTTCAGTGGCATATTGTTTATTTCGTCAATAGTCTTCTTGAGAATGATAGAAATCTCTTCTGTCTTCGATTTGAGTTCTGGTTGCTCTGAAATGATTTTGCCCATGACTGCTTTGAAACTAGCTTTCCCACCATATTTGACTGCATTAAGCAGGGTATACTTGCGTGCGATTTCTTCCAACATCAATGAGACCTTCCCGCTAGTAAGTAAGCATCTGTTGAGGGAAAACATTCTCCTTTTTATCGGTTATCCTTAATTAAATTAAACCCTAGATTCAATTAAAATCAAAAGAAGGATATGAAAAGGGAGGTCATATTAAAAACCCCCCTTTCCTCCTCACCGTCCCTGTAGTAATCCAAAGGATAACTACCTAAATTTCGCCCTTTCCGCCTTATGTTTGATAGGGTTAACCATTGTGAACTACCCCAAGCTTTGGCAAGGGGCTTCCTCCCTCGCAATCTGAATCTCTAATAGGTCTCCTCTCGGAGCTGCGAACACTGGGGAGGTTTGGGGCTGGTTCACTTCCCTTATTATTTCAGTCACAGACTGCGGGACAGCCCTGCTCTTGAGCATATAGCCTAAGAGCCTGTTACCTATATTCAAGGTCAAAGACCTCAACCTTAATAATCCAAGGAAATATTTAAACGTAGCGAAATTCATCCCCTTGCTTATGCATGGTGTCTTCTTAGGAAGAATGAAAAAGAGCATTTAGTAGAAGGAGTTATCAAAACTCAAACAGAAAGTACTTTTCGTACCATCATTCGAGCTAACATGGAAAAACAGTCAACAACATTTACTCCGAACTTGGCAGACGACTCATAATAGGGAATTCCCCGATCATAGGCTAGCTTTTCCCCTTCTTCACGACTGATCATGCGACTATTGGTCATATCTACCTTATTCGCAACCAGAATCATTGGAATTATACTACACTGATTTACAACTTCATTAAACCACTTATCCATGTTTTTGAATGTTTCACTTCTTGTTACGTCATAGACCAACAGACACCCTTTGGCACCCCTATAGTAGAGAGATCTTAGATTGCTAAATCTTTCTTGACCACCTGTATCCCAGATTTGCAGCTTCACATGCAGTCCGTCCACATCTATGGTTTTTATGGCGAATGATACGCCTACGGTAAGCTTATATTCGTCACTAAAACTCTCCTCGCTAAACCTGGTGGTCAAGGATGTTTTCCCTACTGCCCCATCTCCAACTACGATGGTCTTGAAAAGATAATCATAATCAGGCATAGCGATTACCTGTCATAACTCGTTCAGTCTCTAATACCTAATTTTGATTTATGTGATAAAAACATTATTGACATATGAACCGGTGTTGAAGACAGGAATCTTCAAATGATTCTATTTAATGAATCTCTTTGCTTATCTGATTACAGCTATTGAGCATTAGGAAAATACGCAAGCAGTAGATGGAGAAATGTTTATATAGAAGTTTAATTTCCCCTTGCAAATGAACCTTACGATAATAAGATATTTTTGGAGGTGAAGGGGTTCCATGTCGGCACAATTAGCACAAATTGGTGGAACACCTGTCTTAATCCTTAAAGAAGGTACAGCAAGAAGTCGTGGTAAGGAAGCCCAAAAATCAAACATCATGGCTGCAAAGGTAATAGGTGAAGCAATAAGAACTTCACTAGGTCCTCGGGGAATGGATAAAATGTTAGTTGACAGCCTGGGGGACGTGACAATTACAAACGACGGTGCAACGATCTTAGACGAGATTGATGTTCAACATCCAGCTGCAAAGATGATGGTCGAAGTTGCCAAAACCCAAGATGACGAAGTCGGGGACGGAACCACAAGCGCAGTCGTACTAGCAGGTGAACTTCTTAAGAAAGGTGAAGAGCTTATTGAGCAGAACATTCATCCGACAACTATAGTTGCAGGATACAAGAAAGCTGCTGACAAGGCAATTAAGGTCCTTGAAGAGATTTCCATAACAGTAGAACCTGATGACAAAAAGGTTCTCAGGAAGATTGCTATGACATCCATGAACAGTAAATCTATCGCTGGAGCAAAGGAGCACTTTGCAGACATATCGGTCACTGCACTCAATCAGATTGCAGAAGACAGAGATGGCAGACTGTATGTTGATATCGATATGGTAGGGATAGTAAAGAAACAAGGAAAAAGCCTGAAAGAAACTGAATTGATTAATGGCGTAGTAATTGACAAAGAGGTAGTTCATTCAGGAATGCCTAAGCGTGTTGAGAAAGCGAAGATAGCACTTCTTGATACAGCTTTAGAGGTTGAGAAACCAGAATTTGACGCACAAATAAGGATATCGGATCCCACTCAGATGAAGGAGTTCCTTGCCGAAGAGGAGAATATGTTAAGGAAGATGGTGGATAAGATTGCCAATTCTGGCGCGAATGTAGTGTTTTGTCAAAAGGGAATCGACGATATGGCTCAACACTTTCTATCTAAGAAAGGGATTTTATCAGTTCGGAGAGTCAAGAAGAGTGATATGGAGAAACTGAGCAAAGCCACGGGGGGCGTCATCTTAACCACTATGGACGACTTGGATCGTAAGAGTCTTGGCTTGTGTGGACTTGTAGAGGAAGTCAAGATTGGAGAAGACAAGCTGATATATGTTAGAGAATGCAAGGATCCTAGAGCAGTTAGTGTTGTCATCCGAGGAGGAACCGAGCTCGTGGTTGACGAAGCAGAAAGAGCGCTTCATGACAGTCTTTGTGTTGTCAGAAATGTGATGGAAACCAGAAAAATCGTTGCTGGTGGTGGTGCGCCTGAGATAGAAATCGCCAAGAGACTGAGGAGTTATGCTGGAAGCGTTGGCGGCAGAGAGCAACTCGCTATTGAGGCGTTTGCTGATGCCTTGGAGATAATACCTTCAACCCTTGCAGAGAATGCAGGACATGACCCGATTGATTTTCTAGTTGAACTTAGAGCTAAACACGAAGAAAAAGAAGGCGGGCTATGGTATGGCGTAGATGTTATCAAGGGTAAGGCAACGGATATGCACAGGCAAGGAGTCATTGAACCCAGCATTGTGAAGCGTCAGGTTATTCGCTCGGCAACTGAGTCATCTCAAATGATATTGAGGATAGATGACGTAATAGCGTCCAAAGGAATGAGCAGAGAAGATATGCCCAGAGGCGGTCCTCCTATGCCTGGAGGAATGCCCGGTGGGATGCCCGGAATGCCACCTTATTAGAATAAGGGGGATCATCCTCTTTTTTATCAGTGTAGATTCATGATTTTTTCTTTAGACTGTGACTATCAAACCTTGTGGCTAAGACATTATACTAATCATCCCATTATTCTTAGGAGGTCAAAACCCTTCTTGACAGCTTCAAGACCAGAGGGGGCAAAAATCCAAACTATTGATTCCTTCCCTACGCCACCTCGATCCCAGATTACTTCAGGAACTCGTCCTGCTTTTCTAATGGCATTATTTACGCCCCAAGCCAACAATTGATCTTCTGTCTTTACATTCTTCGGCGTATCTCTACGATCAAAATCTGAGACGATCATACCCATGGCTTTACATGTGTCAAGGATTCTTTGAGAGTATCTTATAATGACTGAAGCTCGATAATTCGGATTGTGTTTTATCATAGCAAGAATGATCGATGCGCGGGGAGATACTCCAAACCACGGAAAACCAACAACTACTGGACGTCCATCTATTATCGTTATTCTTCCATCTATTGCTGCGACTTCATCTTCAGATTTTGCGCTAGGCAGAGCCATCAGTATATCTGCCCTGGTTTCAGGAACTAGTTCGCTAAATCGGGGAGTGGTACTGACATCTCTTATGGCTAGATGGAGGTTGCTAAGAACTTCAAACCTCTCCTCCATTGGTTGAATGGTAGCAAGGGGGTTTATTATAGCTGCCCCACGTCCTATGCCAACCGGAGACGAAAAAACGGTATGGATAAATTCCTCGGCGTTATTTACTGCTTCATCAATACTATGTCCTTTTGCCAAGAATGCGGCTATTGCTGCTGAAAAAACACAGCCAGAACCATGAATATTCTCCGATCCAATTCTTGGCTTGGAATAGGTTTTCATCTGTCCCTTCCAACAGAGTAAATCTGTTACATTTTCAGAAGGTAGGTGCCCACCTTTGATCACTACAGCCTCTGGTCCTTTATTTATGAGTTCTTTGGCTGCCGTTTCGAGATCGCCGATATCCTTGATTCGTGTGTCCAAGATTGCTTCTGCCTCAACTATGTTCGGTGTCAGAACAGTTGCTCTGGGTATAAGGTCTTCAATGATGGCTTTTTCGGATTGTTTGGTAATTAAGCGATCACCAACTCCTGCCCATATTACTGGGTCAACAACAAGTTGAAATCCATACTGATCGAGCTTTTCAATCAGCATCCTGACAATGTCTCTGCTAGGCAGTAAACCGGTTTTTGCAGCATTAATGCCCATATCCAAAGCGACAGCATCAATCTGATCTTCAACCATTTCAGAGGTGACATTCATCATACCAGTAATCTTAATAGTGTTTTGTGCCGTAATGGCTGTAACTGCACAAGCGCCGTGTACACCTAGAGCCGCAAAAGTCTTTAGATCTGCAGCTATCCCAGCCCCACCACCGCTATCTGATCCGGCTATAGTCAATGCTATATGCGATCTTACAATGGTCTGTCGGGCTTCAATCATATCAACCCCTCTCACCTTAGAATACCTCAACCAATATTTAACATAGCAGGAAATATATTGGATAATCAATATCAGGGTAGGAGAGACAGAATTGCAGGAAATAATAAGAGACGGAGATGCAATAATCTCAAAGCATAATCTTGTCTTCTATGCCTTTGGTTATGAGCACCCACAAGGCAACATAATCGCATTCTTAAAATATGTTCCAAACGAGTATAAGAGACATTTCAGAATTTCATGGTTGGAATACAATTGGGAATTCGAAGGTATATCTCTTGTCAGACCTTCAGAACTTTACTCTCCCCGAACGTACTCAGCAGTTATTGAAGGATTGAAGAGCATATCCCCCGATTATTCATACGAAGACAAAATCATCGCAAAGCCGATAATTGTGGTTCCAAGAAGATTGATAAGAAGGATCTTTTTTCCATATAAGCGGCTTCAACACCTACTGAACAAGAAAAACCTTGATCCCTTGGAGAAAAAGGCTGTTAATCTCATTAAGCTATTATCAGATGAATCAGGAACATCTATTACTGATTTTGGAATTCACGGTTCAATATCTTTAGGTATGCATACCGAGAAAAGCGATATCGATATATCAGTTTACGGAGCGAAAAACTTCAGAAGAGTAAAGAGAACTGTTGCCGAGTTGGATGGGGATGGGTTAATTGTTCTATCCAAAAGCAATCCGATTGAAAGAGTTCGATGCAATAGAGGGTTTTACGAGGAAAAGAATTTCGTGTTTAATGCAACCCGCAAAAACGAAGAAATTACCGATCAATATGGTTCGGCGTCATATAAGGCCATAAAACCGCTGAAATTCTCATGCAAAGTGGTAAACGCTGATGAGGCTATGTTTAGACCTGCTAAATACCATATTGAGGATTATATCCCTCTCAATAGATCTTACGAAATTGAAGAGAAACCGAAGACCGTCGTCTCAATGATAGGAGAATTCAGGGATATTGCAAAAGCAGGAGATAGAATAGAAGTACATGGCATGTTGGAAAGAGTTGAGGGCAAACGGACTACGTATAGAGTCGTCATAGGTTCAGGCTTTGGGAAGGAATACATATGGCCAGAAAATTTAGAGTAAGGGATAGAGATGCTCCAGTTACAGATGAAGGCATAATTCTCCGAGTTTATGGCTATTCCCATCCATCAAACGCAGCCATATGTGACGCAGAGTATGCAAGCGACCAGATATACCACAGTCACGATATACGGGCATTAAGAAAGGATCGGAAATCTGAGACCATATACTATAAGTTCTATTCTGACGAGGGGCTCCAATTTATTAAGAGCAACCACCCACAATACCAGATTTACTATGAACCGTTGCAGAAATGGATGGTCGGAATCAGAAAGGAGCAAATTGCAGAATTGAGAAAACCAGAGACCAAACTTCAACAATTGATAACTGGAGAAAAGGAAGACTTGCTCATTAGTTCTGGGATTGATGTCCTTGACATGATCTTTGAGCGTTCCAATCTTAGAAGCTCAGATTTCGGCATTTTTGGTTCTATTCTTCATGATTTTCATCATATTTCCTACAGCGATATAGATTTTATTATATATGGAAGAAAACCTCTCAACACTCTTCTCAGCCTACTAGCAGATTTCTATTCAGAAAGAGAGTCGAGCCTGAGAAATGAGTTTGAAGGTCCTCCAAAGGCTGGTTCAAGCAGTCATTGGATGTTCAAAGATTATTCGGCCAGAGAATATGTATGGCATGAGAGACGAAAATTGATATGGGCAGTATTCAATTCCAAATCACTTGGGCGACGGATAAAGGTCGAATTTGAGCCTGTACGGAACTGGAATGAGATTAGGAAAGAACCAAAAAGCCTCTTAATTGAGAAAGCAGGGTGGATTAGGTGTATTGCCAATGTACTAGCCGAGAATGAATCTTATTACATGCCGTCTATTTATCCAATTGAGGTGGAGGAAATTATGAGCGGAACCAGAGTCGAGAATATAATTCAAGCGATTTCCTATGTTGAGGAATTCAGAATGCAAGCCAGAGCTGGGGAGAGAGTCCTGATTGAGGGAAACTTGGAAAAAGTCACTGTCCCAAAGGGAAATTTCCACCAAATTACTTTAACCTATGGACCACGCTATCACAATCAGGTGATGAAGGTTCTGTAGTCTGCTACGGTGCGGTCATCTCGATTGCGTCTTCCGGACACGATTTGCAGTTAAGGCAGAGTGTGCAATTGTGATGGCGTATTCGCTTCCAAGGTTCTTGCATTATTCTTATGGCCATCGGGCATTTAGCTTCGCATTCCATTTGGCATTTCTCAGTTGTACATTTCGTGAGTCTTCTTTTTATTCCTAAGAAACTGTTCCTGCTAAATATGCCTAGAATAGCTCCGGCGGGGCAGAACCATCTGCACCATGCTCTAGGTATATATATTACCGTGATAAGGACTCCGACTAGAATCCCAAGGCGTAGCCAAAGTAGGATGTTCCCGGAGAATATATCGGCAATGGTTCCTCGAATTATCATCCAAGGGATCAGGGCAAATAGCGTGGTTGCGGGGGATAAGGGCTCAAAAGGACTCTCTGCAAAAGGTCCTAGAGCTTGAACTACAAGCTCAGATCCTTGAATTTTGGAAACCACGACCCAGATGGTGAGAATTATCGTAAATCCTAGAATGAAGAATTTGATTTCAGAAAATCTCCCTTCATTCTTTTTCGAAGGGTTGCGCTTTTTGACTGGGATCATCCCCAACAAATCCTGAACAAAACCAAACGGACAAGCCCAACCGCAGAATGCTCGACCAAATATCGCTGCAATTATGAGAAACACGGCGAGAGGGATGAATGGAATAACAAGATCTATTGCAAGCTTTAGCAGTAGCTCAAATGCACCTCCGGCATTGGCTAACGGAGAAGAGAAGGGGTGTAAGAAGGGTACAACAAGGTTAAAGGTAATACCTATGAGAGCCGCGTTTAGCAATATAAACGATGTTAGTTGGGTTGTGAATCTAAGAAGCCTGATCCTAGAAGGTCTTTTTGATGCCATACCTCTTCACCAAGGAACACCTGCAAGTATCTCCGCATTAAAAACCCTCATTAGGGCATCAATTATGGATTGCTGTCCAAGAGTAAGACCCACAGCAATTAGAGCGAAGCCGATGGAGAGAGTAATTACAGCAATGACTTGTGGTCTGATCATTTTTGTGTTTCCCTCGTTTGAACGCCTGAAGGTATAACAAGTTATACTATTTTAGCGTTTGGTATGCCCGCGAATTTGAAGGTCAGTTCTAGAGCAAAGCATCTACAGGCAAAATTCTGATTCTTAGGAATCCACAATCGGTTTTTCAATAGAGAAAGTTGCTAGTAAAAAAGATCTTCTTTGCTTATTCGCTTCATTGCCTTGCTCTTAATGGGTATTGGTTTTCCCCATTCTTCCCTTTTTGCTTCATACCTGGGTTTCTCTGTAGCTAAACCGAGACCACATGTCAAGTCTGGTTTGAGCTTTCGTTTAGCACAATATGCAAAATTGCACCTTGGACCCTGACAAATATCCTCTCCTGGTACGAATTTGCACATAATAATTGGTTTGCCCCTTTTGTCTTTCCTTACTACGATTGCTTGCTGTGTACACTTAAAGATTTTACATGTCGTAGTACAAGGTTTTTTGGAAGAAACAGTAGACATGTCTTCTCAGCTCCATATCAAAAACTCATTTATCTTTACCTGGTTTTAGAACTGCAGATTCGGTCTTTAATATCGAAAAACATCGCTTTGCGCTTTTTAGCTCCTTCTCCAATTCTTCTTTCTTTTTGGAGTAATCCTTTTCACTCACTTGACCAACCTGATATCTTGCATACAAAAGAGCCAGTTCATCTTTGTTTTCCTTTATGTCTGACTTGAATTTGCTCAGCCAATGCTTGATCTGAGTATCATAGGCAGAAAATTGTCCATCCACAATTTCCAACTCTGTTTTGAATTCCTTTCTTAGCTTGTGGTAAACCTCTTCTGTTATTCTTCCAGCTTCAAGAATTCCATCGAGTTTTTTCATGCGTTCCTTTATGGTCTTTCTTCGATTAAGCATCTCCTCAAATGGAAGTTCCTCAATTGATTCGGTCAGTCCTTTTTCAAGATTCTTGATTTCTTTTATACGTTTTTTCAGTTTGTTAAGCTCGCTTTCGATTTCAGGTAACGATTTCTTGCCCCCAGAAAGGTCCTTTTCCAGTTTCTTGATTTTTTCATAGTACTTATACTTTTCATCCTTTAATTCAGCAAGTTGTCCCCGTATTTCTAGTTGTTCCTTTATTTTTTCTGGAAGAAATTCTCCGTAATCTGGAGGTCTTAGTACAGACAGAACGGAATCTTGAGGAAGAACCGCACCACAGTATTGACAAAACTTGTGGAATGCAGGGATTCTTCTTCTGCAGTTTGGACACATGATTTCGTCCATTGTTATGCCTCTTCCATGGGAATCTCACTAAGATTTTTAAAAAAACCAATAGATAAACTTTAACATTATTGACAACTTGTTCCTATTTTTACTCTCTTATTCTACTTATTAACTTGTCCAATTTTGCCTTTTCCGTTATAATAGTTTCGTTCAGAGGTTTGGTGTATTGAGATATACCTTTGGTTAATTCTTCGATTAAGTAGAGCAGAGCCTTTTCTGGAGAAAGATCACGTATTTGAAGATCCTGTTCTTTAAACATATATGATGCTTCTGTCCACATACTTTTTTCGGGATCAAAGGAAAGACAATACACATAATCATCTGTAGAAGCAATTATAGAGGTTTTTTCCCATGCTTTTTCCAGGAAATCAGCAATCCTCTGAGCATTTTCAGACAAACATATTCCTCCCATTTCAATTATCAGAAATATCTTGAAATAACCTTAAGAACATTATTTGGATCTGAGTGATTATGGCTTAAACCAAGTGAAGGCGTAGTATCTGGGTTCACCAGTTGTTGATATAGTGGCTATTATGAACTTTTTCCGGACGGTTGTTGCTAGCCTCCCAGCACGGACCATTTCTATTGCAGCAATCTTGCTGCTCTCAGACAGTACATGAACAATAAATGGAGAATGATCTATACCCGGACCATGCTCGTATACCGCAAAATCAGCGCCGAATTTCAGCCCAGGTCGAACAATCCGCCCGCGATCTCTAAGGTCCTTGTAAACAGTATATTTATCAATAAATTCACTATGGAGATCCTCAGCTTTTTTTATGAATCTCTTGATTTTTATTGGTGAACCTGTCTTCATGTCGACTAGCTTTATTCTGTTCTTCTCGAGAAGGTATGCAGTCTCAAGGAGGGATAATTCTAGGGGACGGTTGAATTCCGGTATCTTTGGCTTTCTTATACCTACAGGTTTTCCATAGAAGCCGTGTTTATACAGGTACGATCCTGCTTTTGGATTCCATACTACGACCCTGTTTTTGACTAATTTGGCTTCTATGGGAATCTCCACGGTCTCATTCCCTTCTTTCATATTATTCGAAGATTTTTGAGTTTCTTCCATGCTAGTCATTTCCAATTCTTCCGGTTCTCTCAGTATCATATATGGCAAAAACAATATTTAACTTGCGAAAATAGATGAGTTAGGTGTGTAGGACCATCGAAAGTATTCTAACGGCATCTGCTGCATCTTTGATTCGATCTGTAGTATCTTCAATTTCAAATATTAGCGCATTAATCTTGAGCAAAAGCTTTACGTCCTTGATATCATCGTAATTCTCCTGAATAAGTTTTCTTTGAATAACGTCTACCTCTTCTTCAGCTTCATCTACTTTTTTGGCGATGTTTGTTGCATGATCAACATTTTGACTCAATACAAATATGGATTCTCTTAGTCTTTCGGCCGATTTGATTAATACCTCTACCATGGTCTTGATGCCGGTACAAACGTTTTCTGGAGGTATCTGATTGCCTAATGCAATCACACGAAATCCTGCCCCTTCCACATTATCAGCAATTCGATCTACGGACATTACCAGTCGCATCAAATCCTCTCGCTGAAGAAGAGTAGTTGATTGTGAAAGTTGATTCAGTAAAGACCACTTAACACTGTTTGCCTGCTGCTCGAGGTCGGAAATTCTACCTACCCTTTCTTTTGCTTTTTCTATTCCTTTATCGATCCATTCTTCAATAAGAAGGGCAAATTCCTTTATTGCGGTCAATACAAGTCTCACATGATCTTGAGATGTATATAGAGCTTGTCGCTCTTGATTTCTTGTTGTCTCTGGGTTTATCGTCATGTATCTCACCCAATGACTAAGGAATTCATTTCTGAATACCGAACACGGTTTATTCATGTATTCTTATAAATTCTTCGTTTGTTAGTCATGAGAACCTTTTTAAATGACCTTAAGAATTAACGAGGGTTTAGTAACAACCTTATTGGAAGGATAAGACTTTGTGGATGTTTCTCCTTTTGGCCGTTTTACAAGGTTTAATAGAATGGCTTCCAATATCCTCTGAAGGACAATCAGTTTTGCTCCTTACCTCTTTTTTGGGAATTGAACCTGCAATGGCAATTTCAATTGCATTGTGGCTTCACATCGGAACAGTGTGTACTGTCATTGTTTTTTATAGGAAAGACTTTCTAGGAGTGATTAGAGGTTCCACGCAAGATTCTTCAAAACTAAGACGATTTCTTTTAGTATCAACAACAGCCACAGGGATTCTAGGGGTGCCGCTCTACGTGCTGATGAAGGATTTCTTTGATCCGGGCTACGGAGATGTTGCCATGTTGGTGGTAGGTGGTGGTCTTGCAGTGACAGGAATAGTCCTTTTGATTTCTAGAAGAGTATTTGGAGAAAAGACCGTCTCGGATATGTCTTGGGTGGATGCATTCATAATCGGAGCAGTTCAAGGTCTTGCTATTCTTCCTGGTATTAGTAGATCAGGATTTACAATAGCCGCTTTGCTATTGAGAGGTTACAGTCAGAGCGAAAGTTTAAGACTTAGCTTTATGATGAGTGTACCTGCTGTTGCTGCGGGAGTTGTTCTGGATTATGCGGTATACGGAATTCCTACTTCCCCTGAACTGTCCTTGATAACATTAGCAATTATGATTCTGTTGGCGTTTGTGATAGGTTTCGTTACAATTGAGGGTCTTACAAAGATCTCTCGACGCATAAACTTCGCCTACTTTTGCATTGTTTTGGGAATAATAGCTACTGCAATCGCAGTTCCTGGGATAATCGGGGGAGCAGGGGCAGACATTTTTGGTACTATTGCCAACGCAATTAATGTGGCTGTAGATTGGCTGATAAATGTGATTATCATAATTGGTCCAATAGGATTCTTCGCAGTAATGATAGTACAAGCTATAGCCGCCCCAATCCCGTCTGAGGCAATAATACTATTTGGAGGAGGAGCATTCTTCACCATATACGGTTTTTGGACTGGGCTTCTAATGACGGGCATTGTTGGAGGATTGGGAGAGTGTGCGGGAGCCTTATTTGGATTCTATATCTCTCGATTTGGAGGTAGACCAATGGCCTTGCGCTTGGTAGGAAAGAGGAGTATTCAGTTTGCCGACGAGTGGTTCACAAGATGGGGCGGTTGGGCTGTCTTAATTGGACGACTTGTCCCGTTGATTCCATTCGATGCAGTTTCTTATGGTGCGGGCTTAACCAAGATGAGATTCAGAAGCTTCATTACCCCAACAATCCTAGGGGCATTTCCAAGAGCGTTCTTTTATGGATATTTAGGGATCTTGCTTATCACGATAGGTAGCACAGGAGGATTAGAATGGATCTACCTTATCATTGGGGGTGTAATCGGAGCAATATTGGTATCAGCATTAATAGCACACTATTATGTTGCTAGAAGGTATACAATAACCAAAGAGGAGGACTCATCCCAAACTCCCGAGAGTCAGAATTAGCGAGCATCCTGATCCTTTGGGGGGAATCCATCTCTGCTTGCTTTGCAGCCCATTGGCTCTAAAACAAACCATGTATCGGTGTACCTTGAAGGAAATGAATTGGGTCGAATGAACACATCCCAAGTATGAAGTTTTGGATTGTATTCGCTGAGAGCCTTATTGCATTTCTCCAGAATATCGTTTCTCAGATCCTCATCGGAAACCAACTGTCCAAATCTGTAAGGCTCATCTTTCCACTTGAAGCCAACTATGGCTCCTTTATGTTCGAAGACTTCCTCAATCTTACTCCATGGCCAGAAAGTTGAGCTCTGCTGAAATCCAATCTTATTGTCCTTAGTGAAGAGAATTCCAAGGCCCTCACTACACACATAAAAAAACGGACTTTGTTCGTCTTTTTTGAGCTTGAGTGACATCTCCATAAGCCCGCTTTGTTTTACAAGCCTAGAAGAGTAGACAAAATCATCTATACTGATCTCATATTTTCCAAGTATATTACAGTGGTCAATGATGTATTTGACAATGGCGAGATTGCCATAGTGCGCAAGACCTGGAATTGGTGGTCTGCCGGTATATTTCTTCATCATTCTCTTAACTATAGAGATATCTTTTAGGGGGAAAAAGACATTCATTGCAAACCAGGTCTCCTCCTCAATGAATCCAAAAACGAAAAACTCGCCGGATTTTCCTTCTGACTTGAAACCTTTAGGAGGTTGTTCATTGATAGGACAGGAATTCTTTCCAGAATCAAACAAGACTTCCAGAACTTCATATGAACTTATGTCTTTCCACTTAAGGTTAACATGGAATTCCTCAGCAGATCGGAGTTTTCGCTTTCTTGGAAACACTATCTTTATGCGATTGGTAGTCAACTTAAGTCGCTTCTTTTGCTTGAAGTAAGGTTCCTCTGCGGAATAAAGAATCTTTCCTTCTGCTTCATCAACACCTTCTCCAGCTATGTCGGCTATGATATCTTCCTCCAGAGCGAGCACCTCGTTACGGTTTATTTCTGAATAGTTGGAGGATTATTAAAGCTTCTGGTGGCATTTCGAATGGGGTAATCCTTATTACTCAGCAGTTAAACTAAACCACTTATGATTAAGAGAAGGTGATCTAATCTTTTGATTAAGAAAAGAATTGAATCAGAGACCTTGGTCCAAGAGTTTTTGAATGCACTTCATGAAATTACAGCAAATATCATGTCCCAATATAGTATAAAAAGTGTGAAAGAAAAAGGACCTTTGAAGCCGATCCAAGTGACACTGAGCAATGACGTTAAGATAATTGTAAGAGAGAAGAGAATAAGAAGCTATGAGGAGAGGTTATATTACGTTCAATTGGATAAAAATAACAACTATAATGTTTTGGTGAACAAGTCATTTATCAAAGAAGAGAAGAGCTTTTTGACTCTCGCAAGGAGTAACGGCTTTTTTCCAGAGACGTCAATTGAGGCTATTCGCTTTTTTGCTAGATCTACTGCATTGAAGATTTTCCATCAGATTATAGGCAATTTCAGCTTTGAAACTCAGAAGGCAGAAGACAAACTGAAAGAGCATCTAAACAAGGTGAAATTTGTCAGAGGGATAACTAGTTTTAGTTTTGGAAGTGAAATAATTGAACTTCTGAAGTTTCTGGGCAGAGAACCCGAATATCTTCCTGAGAGAGAACCCATAGTTGACGGGATAAGTCAGGCTTTTGCGCTCCGTGGGGTCAGTGAGAAACCGAGAATTCAAGATTCTATTATTGATGTCATCAATGAAATGTGGTATATGAAAAAAGGGGACGATTCGATTAAAGATGCATCACAAGCGATATACATAGTTTATGGATTCAAGGCACTGATGTTGGAAATAATGCTAATGAAACTCACAACCCAGCTTGTATCCCTAAGATTAGATGATGATAGAATCAAAGAAGCACTAGCCAATCCAACTTTGGAAACTATATGTTTGCTGCTGTCTAAGGACTGGAAATTCAAAAGCATATCAAAAAAAATTATTAATCAATTGGATGAGAACGCGCAAAAAAAACTTAGAAGAGAGATATTGTGGTTAAGACTTCAGGAAACCAAATATAGACGCCTAGTTTGTATTCATTTGGCTTTGAAATGGGTCGGTGCAGCTAGTTGGATTCTAGAATCATTGAAAACCTTCATTAATGAAGCAGGAAAAGTTCATAATCAGATGGCTACAGATACCGCAACCTTTGCTCTCAAGAGCGGTCTAGTAAAAACAATTTCATTATGATTTATGAGAAAAGAGGGCATACGGCAAGATTTATATCCATCATTGCTCAGTTATTACAACTACTGGAGGAAAGGTGAGTGCATCACTGCCAATCGTCTCAACTTATTTTGATTCAATCCTAAATAGAGGGCCTATAAACAAGATAAGCAGGATTTACAATGTGAGGTGTCTTGGGCAACCACCACAATCCGGCGATAGAACATACGTGAAATACCAGCGGCATACATTTCGTGGTTCAGTCGTATATTTCCCATGGGTAGATGAGGTCGTTGAACATGGTTCTTATGTTGAAAAGCTAGATTATTCAGCGCCGGCGCAAGGAGAAGTGTACAGAGAAACATCTGGGCACTACTCAATTCCTCTCTTTACTCCGCGATATGTACTCATTGAGGTGATGATACGATGAAATTCAAATTAAGGGGCTATGTAACATTTAGCGATGATCTTGAAAATGCCAAAGCAGACATAAAGGAATTCATAACGCAGGCCAATGCAAGATTACTAACCAAAGGGATTCCTGAGGATAAAATAGATGAAGCCGCAAAGGTCGTGAATTGGAAAATCAAGGGTAATAAACTCAGCCTAAATGTGGAATCAGGAAGATTTGTTCGAGCGCATACTGCAATTCTCAGAATTCATAAAGCAATAGCGGCTCTACTTGGCTCTAAACATAAGATCGGTGCGCGCAAGATATTCGTCGATGAATATGTCATAGAGATTCCATTAGAAGGCCCGCTGGAGGTCAAACTCCCATCATTGCCTTATGTCTCAGAGATTACTATAACTCCAGATTCAATAGTAATGCGGTTTGACAATCTTGATGAATCTGTCCTGCGAGGATATGAGATTGATCGAGTGATTAGACTTGTCCAATCATTTGCCCTTCCGTCCTTGATTGAAAGAGCGACCAAAGAAGCTCCGGGGACCATAGTCTCAAAATCAAAACCCAGAACGGTCAAATTCTCAGGCGACCCAACTCAGACCGCTTTTGAACTGGGATGGATTGAAGAATATCCCGGAAAAGGACAATATTTCTATACTGCTCCACTAACCAAGCTTTTCCGAGTGATTGAGGGAATTCTCATAGAGGAAGTTGGAGAAAAATTAGGCTTTCAGGAGTGCTTGTTTCCGAAGTTAATTCCGCTAGAGATAATGGATAAGATGAGATATCTGGAAGGAATCTGCGAAGGTATGTTTTACGTTTCATCACCCAAAAGAGATCCAAAACTCTTTGAGGAACTGAAAACCAAGCTCTTCGTTACTCGTAAAATTCCTTATGATCTTCTGAGAAAAGGATTGAAAAGCCCACGTTATGGACTCGCAGCAGCACAATGCGAGCCGTTTTATCAATATCTTTCAAGTAAGACTCTTAGAAAGGATAAGCTACCAATCAAGTTCATGGATCATTCCGGATATACGTGGCGATATGAAGCTGGAGGAGCAAAAGGATTAGAAAGAGTATTCGAGCTTCAACGAATTGAGTTGGTCTGGGCGGGAACTCCCAAGATGGTTGAGGAGATACGCACTCAAACACTTAAAGAATCAGAGAGAGTGGCGGATGACATACTGGAGCTTGAGTGGTGGACCGAAGTTGGTGACGATCCATTTTATCTAATAGGGAGATCCACCGAGGATCGCGACATAGAGCTCCCAGATATCCCTAAATATGAGGTTAGGGTTACCCTGCCATATCGTAGCACCCCTGAGAAGAAAGAGAGCATGGCAATAGCCTCCTGTAATGTACACGGTCAGCATTATGCCAAGGGGTTCTCAACAAAGCTTGAAACAAAAGAACCAGTTTGGACAGGGTGTACAGGCTTGGGAACCACAAGATGGCTCGCGGGTTTCTTAGCACAACATGGCTTTAATCCTGAAGAATGGCCAAGAAAGGTTAGAAAGATGATAGAACCGTTACCTGCTCCCCCTGAAGTCTCAGCATAAAAAAATAACCGTCAATCCTCATCCGGACTTTTCCTAAACCCTCCTGTTAATATTTAAATAAGAGAGATTCCGAATACTCTTACCCGAAGTCAATATCTGAATCTCACGATGTGAGAGGTTTTGAGCGAAGAAAAATGGCACAGCAAAACAAAGGAAGAAGTAATGAAGTGGCTAGGTACACAGCCAGAAGGGCTAAGCAGAATAGAAGCCAAAGAGCGGCTAATCAAATATGGATTCAATGAACTGCAGGCGGCAAAAAGGACATCACCTTTAAGAATCTTTCTTGAACAGTTCAAAAGCTATTTGGTAATTATACTTCTTGCGGCGATGGCCATATCTGCCTTTTTGGGAGAACTAATAGACACAATAGTCATAGGAATCATAGTTGTTATTAACGCGATTGTTGGCTTTACACAAGAATATAGGGCAGAAAGAGCATTAGAGGCATTAAAAGAACTTACAACCCCGAGAACGATTGTCATACGTGATGGTAAGGAAGCAGAACTGCCTGCCCGAGAAATAGTTCCAGGAGATATAGTAACTATAGAGACTGGAGATCGGGTCCCTGCGGACAGTCGTCTCATCGAAGTCATAGGTCTTAAGATCGATGAATCTAGTCTAACAGGAGAATCTTTTGCAATATCTAAAGGTGTGGATGCTATTCCAGAAAGTACACCGCTGGCTGACCGAGGAAATATGATTTTTATGGGAACGGTTTCAACCTATGGGAGAGGAAAGGGGGTTGTAATAGCTACGGGAATGGAAACAGAAATCGGGAAAATTGCTGAAATGATCCAAGTTGCAGAAAGAGAATCCACTCCTCTTCAAGACAAACTTGCGAACTTAGGCAAGCATCTTGGAATAATCATTCTTGCTCTATGTGGGATTGTCTTTTTGACTGGAGTACTGCGAGCGCTAAACATTTTTGAAATGTTTCTTATTGCTGTAGGATTAGCGGTAGCAGCCATTCCTGAGGGGCTACCAGCCATTGTAACAATGGCCCTTGCCCTGGGGGTCCAGCGAATGGTGAAACGGAATGTAATAATAAGAAAGCTGCCAGCAGTAGAGACACTTGGCTGCTCTACAGTAATATGTTCTGATAAAACTGGCACCCTCACTCAGAATGAGATGACTATAAGGGAGATTTATGTAAACAATAAGGTATTTCAAGTAACGGGCGTAGGCTATGAACCTAAAGGTGAATTTTATCTCGATGGAAAAAAGATTGATCCCCAAAAGGATGAAGGCATCTCTCTGTTATTAAGAATAGATTCATTATGTAACAACGCAAGTCTAGAATTTGATGAGGATAACGGTCATTGGCAAATCATAGGAGACACAACCGAGGGAGCACTACTAGTAGCTGCGGCAAAAGCAGGGTTGTGGAAAGAAAAACTAGAAAAGGAGTATAAGCGGGAGATTGAAATCCCATTTGACTCTGACAGAAAACGTATGACAACCATCCATAGCACTTCAGAGGGAGAGTACGTTGCCTATACCAAGGGAGCGGTCGAAGTAATTCTGGAGCTTTCCAGTCACATTTATGAAAACGGTCAAATGAGGGAGTTGACGGAAAAGAAACGTAAAGAGATCCTACAAATAAATCAAGGAATGGCAGAAAAGGCTTTAAGAGTCTTGGGTATGGCTTTCAAGAAACTTCCCAAAGCCATGACGCAATTTGCACCAGAAACCGTGGAAAAGGATCTTATTTTTGTTGGTCTAGGCGGGATGATGGATCCCCCGAGAAAGGAGGTTAAGGATGCTTTGAGGCTTTCTGAAATGGCAGGGATTAGATCAATAATGATTACAGGTGATCACAAAATCACAGCCATGGCCGTAGCCAAAGAATTGAATCTAATGAGAGATGGTGATCTAGTTCTCACAGGTATAGAATTAGATGAGACAAGTGATGAAGAATTAGAGAGAATCATAGATAGAGTAGCTGTTTTTGCCAGGGTTTCGCCAAAACATAAAATGAGAATAGTGAAAGTGTTTAAGAAAAAGAAACAGATTGTTGCCATGACAGGAGACGGAGTAAACGACGCACCTGCTCTTAAAAGCGCAGAAATAGGAGTAGCTATGGGAATTACAGGAACCGAAGTCACAAAAGAAGCTTCAGATATGATTCTGACAGATGATAATTTTGCATCAATTGTTGCTGCCATTGAAGAGGGACGAATGATCTACGATAATATATCCAAAGTAGTACGTTATCTAATCTCTACAAACTTCGGTGAGATCCTTACATTATTCATCGGAACCTTGATCGGTTTACCGCTTCCAGTTATTGCAATCCAAATATTATGGATAAATCTGGTTACTGATGGGCTACCTGCCCTGACATTAGGTGTGGAACCTGGAGAACCAGATATAATGCAGCGTAGGCCTAGGGATCCTAGAGAGGAAATCTTATCTAGAAAGTCATTAGTCTATGCCATTGGTGTTGGAGCCATAATGTGCTTAGGCACACTTGTCTTATTCATATATGGCTTGAATCTATATCCCCCAGATCCTGAGTTTAGAGGGCCTAGAACAATAGCTTTCACTGTTCTTATGATGTTTCAGATGTTTAGCGTCCTAAACTTCAGATCAGAAAAGAACTCTCTGTTCAAAATAGGAGCGTTTGCAAATAAGTATCTGATAGGAGCAATATTTAGCTCAATCC
>JBHLKK010000002.1:0-77954 GCA_048886745.1 Candidatus Hodarchaeota archaeon
ACTTGGGAACACTGCGCTGTGCTGTATTGGGTGACATAATTGGTCGAACTCTCAAATATTCTGGATATGATGTTGAGATCCAAAATTATATGGACGACTTGGGCAGACAGGTAGCAGTTATGACATGGGGCTATCTCAATTTGAAAGACGAAGTTCCGAGGGAGAAGCACTACAAGGATGACTTCTGGTTGGGATTGTTATATATGAAAGCTTCTCAGGCGCTGGAAAACAATGAGAATCTGGAAGATGAAGTTCGAGCCATCTTGAAGAAAATGGAGGAAGGAGACAACGAAATAGCTGAAGTTGCCAAAAAACTTGTGGATATGGCCACAAAAGGACAATTGCAGACACTCTGGAGCTTGAATATTTTCTATGATTTAATTATTTGGGAGAAGGATGTTATTCAATCTGGTCTTTTCAACGAAGCACTTTTCAAAATGCTTCAATCCGATTATGTTTTCAAATTGGATGATGGACCGGATGCTGATTGCATTGTTGTGGATATGTCACCCTTTGGCGATATATTTGCCAGCATGAAAAAGAGCTATAAGATTCTTGTGCGTTCTGATGGAGTTAGCACATATACTGGAAAAGACATTGCATTTCAAATGTGGAAATTCGGACTGACTGAGGCAGATCTGAAGTTCAGCCTTTGGGATGTCCAATCCAATAATCAGGAGATATGGGAGACAGACATGAAGGGAGATATCAGTGAGGATTTTGGGCATGCAGAAAAGGTAGTTAACGTTATTGGTTATGAGCAGAAATTCTCTCAGAGCACCGTTTATTATGCTCTGAAGATAATGGGTTATGAAAAAGCGTTTGAAAATTCTCATCACATGGCCTTCAAATTTGTATGGCTTCCTGAGGAGGTTGCTTTTTCTGGAAGAAAGGGAACATGGATCGGCTTCCATACAGATGCTGTTCTGGAAAAAGCTATAGATCTTGCATATGAAGAAGTAGAAAAGAGAAATCCTAAGGGTGATCCCGTCTTCAAAAGAAGAATAGCTGAGAAAATTGGTGTGGGGGCACTAAAGTATTACCTAGCCAAATACAATCCGGAAAAGAAGATAGTAATTGATTGGAGAAGCGTCCTGAACTTCGAAGGCGAGGCTGCACCTTATGTACAATATGCATATGTAAGAACTCAGAGCATTTTAAAAAAGGCGAAAAAGAAATCAAGAAAGGTCGATTATCGATTGCTATCGGAAGATATAGAAAAAAGAATAATAAGACAGCTATCAAAAATGCCTGAAGTTATCGAGGAAGTCGCTAAAACATATCAACCACATACTATAGTGCACTATGTATTGGAGCTTGCGAATAATTTCAATGAATTCTATCACAAATTACCCGTCATCTACGCTGAAAACGAAAGATTAGTTGGGGCCAGACTGAAATTAGTCGAGAGTGTGGGACAGGTAATCAAAAACTGTCTTCAGAATCTTTTAGGAATCGAAATTCCAGAAAGAATGTAAAGAATCATGAATTATCCTTCTTTCTAAGTGTTGTGTAGTACTTCAGTACAGCCTCGCGACACACTTGCACGAAAGCTCTCCTAACGTTTTCGCCAGTAACGGCAATTGTCTCATAGATTAACGTATTCCCATAACCATATCGACTCAATATCTGCCTTACCTCAGTTTTACTTATGGCGTTCGGTAGGTCTCTTTTGTTAAGCATTAATATGAAAGGAATCTCGGTTCCAATTTTTCCGTCCAGAAACTCCTTTAATTCGTCCAAACTCCATAGATTTTCCTCGAGCTGATCGGCCGCTGAATCCCAGACAAATACTATTCCATCAACTCCCTGAAGAATTACTTTCCTTTGATATTTGTGTCTCTTCTGTCCAGCCACCGTCCATATCTGAAACTTCACACCAGCAACACCCGCTGTAAGCCTATCAAAAAACAGAGTTCTGCCCGTTGGGTCCGTAATGCTCTGCAAGTTCCCTTGAACTAGCTTACCCTCGTTTGAGTGGAGCCATTTAACAGAAGTCGTTTTTCCTCCTAAGCTCGGGCCCCAGTACACCAGTTTGAAAACTATCTTTCCGTCCGATCCTCGGGTGGGCATAACCATCACATGTTTTCTCCTTTTTGATTGTTGCAAATAAGTTTTGTGGTTGGCTCTGTCACTTTTTAACCCTTGTATTTTTTTATTCTCCACCCATCTTATAAATTTTACTGGAAATGCAAAAAATTAACAAAAAAATTGCGATCATCACAAAAAATGATTACAAAATTTCCTTGTAAAATCAATTTTTCATAATATTCACAATCATCAGAATCATGTCTTAAGAATTTTTTGTTGATAAAAAACCCCACTCCAAAAACTGTTTTGATGAACGCGTAGTAGTTACATCGCATTCGGAAATCTTGTCCTTACCAAAAATCTTTTAAACACAAACCTATGTATTGTGGAATACTCCCCAGAAGAATGAGGTTGGTATTACAATGAGTCTAGAAATGGTCTTGCATATAAGTCTACTTATCGGAACGGTGGTGTTTGCACTACTAGCTATAGAGGTCCGAAATCTCACCCATTCGATAATTCTGCTGGCCATTATGAGTATATTTCTGGCCGTCGTCTTCTGGCTACTATTTGCTCCCTATCCGGCAGTATTTCAGTTATCAGTTTATGCGGGAGCAGTGACCGTATTATTACTGGCTGCTTTGAGTCTAACAAGTAGGAAGGAGGAAGAGGTTTGAAATTCGACTGGAAATTCCGTCTTGCAGGTGGAATACTCGCTATCATTTTCCTTTATATCCTAATAGCAGAATTAAGCACGTTTGTTCCGTTTCAGTATGCACCCGGTGGAACCCCGCTTGTTAGCGTACCCGTTGATGATATTTCCTATGAGGTATCTCAAGCGCTATGGAACCAACGAGTTATTGACATATTAATCCAAGTCATGTTGCTGTTCGCTGCAGCAGCTGGGGCTGCTGCCATGTTTAGATTAGCAAAAAGACCTGAGGAGGAAGGCTGAGTGGCTATATCTGGAGAACTCTTAATATGGTATTTGGGCACGGCGGCCGCCCTACTCATAATCGGTCTATACACTCTGGCAACCAAAAGGAATATGATCAAATTAGTTATTGCCTTGGAAATACTTGTTGATGCAGCTAATTTGAATCTGATTATATTTGCAGCATCGGGTCCAACAGGAGTGGTGGACCCAATCCCGCAGGCGTTGGTAATCATATCAATAGGGATTGGCGGCTGTGTTGCGGCAGTGGCATTAGCTCTTGTGGTTAATGCTTATCGCCACTACAAGACTCTTGACGTAAGAAAACTGAAAAAACTTCGAGGCTAGTCGTGAAACCAAAGAGGTGAGCAATTCAAATGGCAGGACTATTAGATTGGATACTTCCCATAGCACTACTCTTTAGCGGAGCAATACTGACACCAATTATCGGAGCTGTATCCAAAAGAGCTGGTGTCAAGAAGATTGAAGGTTTCTTCGCTGCTTTAATATTCGTTCTGACAATATGGTCTCTCCTTAACATTTATGTACCTATTAGTACCGGCACAATAGGGGAAGTTCAGTACCTTTCATTTGGCCCATCCAGTGGTGGAGCTGTTCTTCGCATCGATATGCTGAGCTGGCTTATGGCAATTATCTTTGTGAGTTTGGGTTTTCTGGTGGTCATATATAGCATCATATATATGGAAAGAGATACCGGACTGGAGAAATACTATACGCTTATCCTTACTCTCATAGGTGGTCTTATCGGTATCGTTTTTTCAGGAGATTTCTTCACATTCTTCGTTTTCTGGGAGCTTATGGCGATAAGTAGCTATGTGCTGGTTTCATACAGAAAAGAACAATGGGAACCTGTTGAGGCGGGGTTCAAGTACCTAATAATGAGCGGTTTTGGATCAATCCTGATGCTCTATAGCATGTCATTCCTATATGGTCTGACTGGCACTTTGAACTTCCAACTTATGGGCGCATACCTCGCAACAGCGTCGCCAAATCTTCTTTTATACTTGATTATTGGGACACTGATAGTTGGATTCGGGGTTAAGGCAGCAGTAGTGCCTATGCACACTTGGCTTCCAGATGCCCACCCTGCCGCACCCAGTTCAATAAGTGCTCTTCTATCTGGTATTATTGTTAAAAGTGGTGTTTACGGTATTTTGAGGGTTTTCCTCACACTGTTTGCTCCGTCTGTTTTCACCAACTATGGCGTAACCATTGCAATCTTTGCCATAATTACTATGTCTGTTGGAAATATCATGGCATTGGTTCAGACAGATATCAAACGATTGCTGGCATATTCAACAATCTCAAATATCGGTTATATATTGCTAGGTTTTGCAGCAGGAATGACGCCCGGCGTATCCACTGAGGTAGCGCAGCTGGGTATAACGAGCGGCCTTTTCCACCTACTCAACCACGCGCTTTTGAAAGGCCTCCTGTTCCTTTGTGCGGGAGCCTTCCTATTTAGAGCCAAAACCAGAGATCTGAACAAACTTGGTGGCATTGGACGCAAAATGCCTCTTACAGGTATTATATTCACGATAGGTGCTCTAGCGCTATCAGGAATGCCACCTCTGAATGGATTTTATAGCAAGGCTATGGTCATCTGGGCTACCATAAGCGTGTATACAAGTATTAACTCAATAACCTATGCAGTTCTTGCCGCATTCGCGATTCTAAATAGTGTAGTCGTTGTAGCATATTATCTGAGAATGATTGAAATCTTGGTGATTCGGAAGCCCGAAGGAAGTCTAGATAACGTCAAAAGAACCCCAGTTGTAATGCTTGTTCCTCTAGTATTGTTAATGCTGTCTGCGTTTGTAATAGGGCTATGGCAAGATCCCTTCATTACAGTAATTCAGCTAGCAACCCAAGCGCTTCCATAATCCCTTTTTTCATGAGCTTTCCAACTTCCTTTACAATGTTCTTTATCTAGATGAAACTATCCAATCTCTTTTGTGATATTTGGAAAGTATCTTCCTTTTCGATATCCTCTTGCTTTACTCCAATTCTCAGAACGCCATATTCACCATCATGACCTGGTGGGGAAAACGTAAATTCTCCTTGCTTTACACTGTGAATGGCATCTGCGATATTCTCATCTACAAACTGACTAAGATGATCTTTAGTAATCTTCTCATTAAGCCAAATGTCATACTCAGATCCAAAAGCCTTTATCAAAATAAAATACATCTGAAGCACTTCTTTTGACCATGGTGATTTTATTCCTATTGCATAACTAATGACCTCGGTTAAAGGAACGATATGTTTAAATGGTTTTGCCCCCTCTGGTTTGAAACCGATTTCTCTATCTGCCAATTCGTAGACTCTATGAAGGACCCCGGTTGTTATTTTTCTTCTGCAAATGGGGCATCTGCCTCCGTACTTCGAAAATTCCCTGGGATGAAGGACTACATCTTCCCCTCCTTTGTGTCTGGATGATCTGCAACCATCGTAGTTGTATTTTCCTTCTTTGGGTCTAAACTCCAGAGTCATAGTAATGCGGTCATCATTTGAGCGAATGGCATCGATGATCTCCCTATATGTTAATTTAGGTAGGTCAAATAGAGTTACTTCTCGCCCTATGCGATTGGGATAGTAGCTGTGTAAATCACTGTTGGATACAATCGCAAGATTGTCCAACTGGCTGAGTGCCCATAGGTATGTTGGATCTGCACTCAATCCTGTCTCCACCGCATGGATGTGCTTCGAGGCCGTGTCGTAACAATCTCTGATAGAATCAAAACCACTGAAACTCCCAAAAAGGCTGAACCAGGGCGTAAAAATGTGTGCTGGAATCGTCTCAATATAATCATCAATTTCCGCAACAGCTTCAACCAGTTCGGCAGCTGAAACGGTGAGAGTTGGACGTGCATCTCCTTCCAAGCTTCCCCAGCGTGAGAGTGTTTCATTAATCTGCTCAACGGTATCCAAGCTAGGAGAAAGTATAATCTGGTGAATACGCTTACTTTTTTCCTCAGCATCTGTTGGGAATCTGATATTTACTTCTGTCTGAATTATGAATCTTAGATTTGAATTTCCCTCAGTCTTCAAAAGCCCCGTACCATCGGGCTCCAAACTTTCTTTTATTTCTTTAAGCCACTTTTGATAGGTAAAATCCCCTGTTCCTATAACATTCACACCTTTAGATGTGGCAAAACGGCTGATTTGGGGTATGGTTAGATTGCGTGAAGAACCGCCAGCAAATCTTCCGTGAATATGCAGGTCTGCTACTATTCGAGGCATTATTCAGTCTGTCTCCGTCTACTTGATAGGATAGAAAGATTTCGGGAGGAGTAAATGGCTTTTCCTATATAAAACACACTTACAAAAATGTAAAACACACTTACAAGAATAAAACATGCTTGCAAAAGACAGGAAAAAAGCATAAGAGACCGAAGAAACTATGCAATTGGTCTTCCAAGCTCTGCTGCTCTCGAACGAATCTCATTCAATCGGCGAGCAATGAAAGCAGCTCTTGATAGTTTTAGACGGTACTCTTTGTCTCTCTGCTTTGTATCAATTTGACCACCAGCCAGCTTAACATCAAGTTCAGTCAGTTGATCCCTAAGAGTTTCTCGCTCGTCAGATAGAGTACCATACTCCTCGTTCAACGTTTGCCACTCAGACTTTGCTTTGGGCTCAAGTTTTTTGGGAGCCATATCAGATGAGCGTTTAAACCGAGATCCAAACCATGATTTTATACGTCCCCATATTCCCATATTTCCACACCTACATTTCTCTATAATTTTCTTTAAGGATTACAAGATGGCGCATTGCCTGCCTAGAGGGCAGCTCTTGATTATTATATTTCTCAGCGGCAATGTGTGCGCAATACTCCGGATAAAATGTAATAATCTTTGGATTTGCTTTCAGGAACAACCACTCTCTTCCATCATCGTCCTTCAATGAGGCAACGAATTCTTCCTTTATCATTTGCTTGACCACCTTTTCGACATCATTACTGTTCTTATTGAGCATCATTGGTAATTGTACACGTAATATCTGACTGTTTCTCAAGCTATTCAATACGTCATAGAAATCAGGAACTGTCAAAGCTTGACTTATTTGCTTAATATCCTTTTGATTCGGCTTGTATCCTTTGAAATATTCGGTAACCTCGTCAACATATCTTGATGCCAAGGGTTCCATGATGTTCCCACTTCTGATTTTCTCAAACATATTCTTGGGAGGAACACGCATAAGGAACGCATCTCGCGTCATGAAAACACATTCAGTTGGAAGACCCTCAACCCATTCCGTGGTAACCATACCCATTTTGATCAGAGCGGATAGTAGTGCATCTATGTCTATAGCTTTTAATCTCAATACATCCTTGAGTAGATCTTCAAGATCTGCCTTCGTTGAGTTTCCTTCTCTTGTTAGGTAATCCAGTATCAGCGCTCTGCTAGGATCAGAGAATATCAGTGCAATCTTTTGTTCCATTGTAAGCGTCGGAAATCTGACAAGTTGCGGATAATATTCTTTTAGCGCCTTCTTCCCTTCTTTCTTCACTACCCGAGTAAAGATCTTTCCAGCTACTTCCGTTAATCCTTCCTCAAAAACTGCAGCATCTTCGTCGGGAGCCATTATCAGGGCGACGAAGTAGTTCAGCTCTAGGCCCGAATAATAGCTTGCAACATTGAGATTCTCAACCTTCATCATCAAGAAACCGGGACCTCTCTCTCCCAAAACATGTGCTCCATAAATCTTCATTGCCAGATCGGGAGATGCTTTAACATCGGGTGGATATTTTGCTTCCACTATGGTCCCTATACGGTCGTCCCAACGAACAAGTATTATCCCTAATGGCATTCATCTGTCTCCATCGAGCAGTCTTTTTTTTAACTTACAAGAAGAGAAGCTGTAATTAATTATATACTTCAGACTATATATATTTTTAATTTGTTTTAAGATTTTCGCAAGACCAACATCAATTTCGATTTGATATTCTCAAAATATTGTTGATATTATGCAAAAAACGCAAATAATATTTAATTGTCACTAATCATTTCTTTTTGACATATTTACTGACATCCTGCCTGTTCTCAGTATCAGATTGAAGAACTTATCATCTCTCCAGGTATTATTGACAAGCGAAGATCTGGTTCTGAAGATCACTGATGCTATGACCGTGGGCTAATCTTCCCGAAAATTAAAGAAAAAGAAGAATTTCCATTTGGGCCAAAAAACTCAACCAGATTTCAATCATGAAGCCATCCGCTGGCTTTCTATCTAGAGTATATATCTCTGGATTAGGGAAAACGCCTTCAGTGCATCTTGTGGATTAAGGATTATTATGGTGTCTGTATAGCAGGAGATGATTTCCCTGATATTGATATTTTGACTGGCAAAAAGCTGTGTTATGAATGCAATAACCCCCGGTATCTGCAACCAATCGTCATGCAGACCTGTAAGTATTAATGCAACTAATCCGCAGGATATCGTGGCATCATCCTCTTTCTTCAACTTCACCTTAGTTTGATCAACTATGTATACGTGATGGCTGGAGAAATCAGCATCAATTATATAGGGAACACTCAATCTTCTGCCAGAATAGATTACTGCAATCTTATCATGTAACTGTATTTTGGTGTTCTTTAATAACTTCAAAATCTCCCTTTCTCTTAGGCCGTTTTTCTTGACTATACCGCCCTTCTCCCTCATTATTGTTGCTTTTATCGCATCAACACTGCCATTGCCCATTTCCTTTTGCAGCGATCTCGCCAAGGCTGTATAGTTTATAATATCCTCTCTAAGGGCACTTATCAGGAAAGGTCTTTGAGTTAGAATCTCTCTTACTCTTTGAGCAATGGATTTCGTTCTATTTGTAACATTTTTGTTCATACAGATAGCATAGTGTTTCATAATTTAAATACTTATTGGTTTTCATTACATTCTGTTATTTTTTCAGCGGGTTATATGTTTCCATCGAGTTCGCTAACTTACTATTCATTTTAGAATCTTTCCAGTTCTCATGTGCCAAAGATATAGGTCCAATTCACCTATCGATAGATTAACTCTTTCCGCCAAACGATTGACTATTGACTCGATCTCCAAATACTTCCGTCTTGTAAGGGTCCTCGGTATATCATCAATTAACCCGTATTCAAGTAGAATTCTCAAGATATGTCTATCCAAGATTGCCACATTGAGGTAACCAACATTTCGGAGGTAATGACTCACTTCCTTGTATCCAAGGCCTTTGATATTCTTGACGAGCCATTCCCTGAGATCTTTTATATCCCTTTCTTGATTGTTATCTTCTAGGCGTTGAAGGATTACTTTTTTGATATCACTGTATTTTCTCGCTTCAACAATGAATTGGGCCCTCCTATTGGGAAATCTGTATCCGACTCTTCTCAATTCTTTGACCAGAGTCCGTCTTGGCAAAGAGGAGAATTCTTGGCCAATGGCCTGTTGCACCCTGATACCCAACTCTGCGGAGCAATTTGCGGTTAGTAAACAAAAACAGAGCTCAGAGAACCAACATTCACTATCCTGATCATGCAGGCTAATGAATTCCTCTATCCGTTCTCTAATTACTCTTCCTGTTTTTGAACTCTTCAGTCTTTTAATTTCATCAACCAATCTTTCCATAGATGTATCAAAATATATCGTCTTTTAATTCTATCGACGGGAAAGTACAATGTGAAAGCCGGGGGAAGGTCACTTATTCAAATAGTGAAGGTTTACGTAAAGGTCCTGCCCGAGGAATAAAGCAAATGCTTATGATTTTCTGAGTTCCTCTAGGAACTTCTTTCTTCTGGTGGTAGATCTCTTATTTCTTCAATGAGGACCAGCTTTTCTTCTTGTCATGAATAAAAAGAATGGTAAGAATGTTACCACGGGACTTCTATGATTCCTGCCCAAGGAATAATTCCTTCTGCCATCACTAGGAATATCCCTGCCCAAATAAGGCACATTACACCCGACCAGACAAGAAGCGGTTTTTCCCATTTCTCTGGAACTCCTCTTATGTCCCCCGGTGTATATTCCTTAAAAACCCCTGCAACTCGTCTGAATATTGAGGCATTTGATGGATATATGTCTAGAAGCAAGTGTGACGAATAGCCTAGAAAGAAAACAGCAAGAAATCGATACGTAGCTGGTTCAGGAACTATCAGAATATAGAATATGAAGAACAGGGTAGGGATCAAGGCACTATGTGTTATGGGACTCCTATGATATTTTGCACCGAATCCTAGATCCAGATCTGGGAAAATCGAGCCAAATATGCAGACGAATAGCGCTGGCCAGAATAGTACTTGAAACAGCTGTAGAAAACGTTCTATCAGCAGGTAGTATACTGAGAAACCGATTACCGCCCAAATATGGTGTTCAACGGATTGAACCAATTTCATTCAACCTGGTTTTCTCTTTGCAAATAAGACATTTTACTCATAGAATATTGGTACAAGAATAAAAAATCTTCCTATGAGTTGGATCAAGTTCTCCCCCATAATCTAAAAGCTTTGCTCTTTTGATATATGAAATTGTCTGTTTGACAACTTGCTAATATCACCATTAATCTTAAATACTAGGAAAAAACTTTTCGCATCGGGGCCAAGTTGGGTGATGACAAGAAAGGAAGTTGGAACCATGGTTGAGCATGATGAAGAAGATGTTTTGCTTTTTCGTCAAGAATTGTGCACCGGCTGCCTTTACTGCTATTTGGCTTGCTCCTATGAGCATTTTGGGGTTTTAAGCCTATCACTGTCTCATATTAAAATAATACCTGACGAGTCAAAACCTGGCTATTTCATTGGAATACATTGTGCACATTGTCATGATCCAATATGTGAGGCCTCCTGTCCTCAAGACGCAATCACAAAAGATGAGAAAACTGGGTGGGTCAGCATCAACAAAATGAGATGTATTGGCTGTAAAACATGCAATATAATGTGTCCCATTTCCATTCCTTGGCGTCACCCTGTTCAAAAGCTCTCACACAAATGTGATTTCTGTGATGGGGATCCCAAATGCGTTAAGTTCTGTCCAACTTCAGCCATTATCGTGACAACAAGACGCGAGGCCGAAGAATACGTTGAGAAGAAACTGGGAATCAAAGTACATGATTCTCGGAAAATCAAGAAATAAGGCGGGAAATAACCAAAATGAGCAAGAAAACGGATAAGAAAAAGGTCGTTCCGCTCTATCCTCTTAGAAAAGATAAAGAGTTCATACCCAGTACCTATCGCGCTGGATTTGAGAACATTCTGGGGTTAGCAATGAATAGAGAACTTCCTGAGTATTTCCTGGAAGAACGTGATATGCTGGGTCTTGAGGAAATCCTTGCAGCTTGGAAAAATGAGAAGGCACAAAAAGATATTCAGAAACTAGCAAAAGAGCTTGGTCTGGATAAAAAGGTAGGATTTGATTGGGAAAAGAAGAAAATCAAGTACTAAGAGTGATCTCATTATGACAAAAAGACTTGCATTTTTTCTTGGATGCGCTCTGCCCTCAGCACATCTATTTGCCGAAGCATCAACTAGATTAAGCATGGAAAATCTAGGTGTGGAAATAGTTGACCTTGAGGGCGCTACGTGCTGTCCTGATCCAGAAATCTCTCGGACTCTAGGTCCTGAACTATGGATTCGAATGGCTGCCAGAAATCTGGCTCTGGCTGAAGCTGCTGAAGCAGATATGTTTACTGTCTGCAATGGTTGTTGGGAAACTCTTAGCGATGCTAAGGAAATGCTTGCAGAAGATCAGAAGTTGAGAGAAGAGATTGGCCAGGATTTAGAAAAGCTTGGATTGCGTTATACAGGAAAATATAGCCTATATCATGCAATAGAAGTATTCCATGATGTTGTTGGAATCGAGAAGATAAAATCCAGCATAAAGCGGACATTCAACGGTACAAAAATGGCACTTCAGCCCGGATGCCGTATATACAAAAGGTCAGAAAAAGAACTCCCTAAAAAGATGCAAGAATTGGTGGAAATTCTGGGTTGTGAAGTAGTAGAACTCCAATTTGATAGACTGTGCTGTGGGGTTCCTCTGATGTATACTGATGCTGAATACTCTCTGATTGAACGAACCAAGGTAAAACTTGATGAAATCAGATCGAAATCCTTACAGGGCATTGTTACGTTCTGCCCTGCTTGCTACGACCGAATCGAGAAAGGTCAACTGGAATTGAATATGCGTGAAGAGAACTATAATATTCCTGTCTTCAGCTATTCTGAACTCTTGGCTTTCGCATTAGGTCATGAACCTGATGATTTCGGAGCTTATTTGCATAAACTAGACTATAGCAGGGTATTTTCGATGTGATAAATGTGGCTCTAGAAGGTCTTATCCCGTTATTCCTTATCCTATTGGGCGCAGCCCTAGTTATACCTGTGAAAACCATTTCCGACAAAGGCATGAAAGGCATGCTCTTAATGCTTTTCGCGGTAGCACTAGGTTTTAACACATGGTTATTATGGAATATTGTATTTGGGGCAGTCGATAGCTATTCGGTAAATGTATTTGTAGCGGATGGTGCCTCACTCTTTGTAACTGAGGTTATATTACTGATAGGCCTGATGTCCCTGATATATTCTATCAAATATATGGCCAAGACTCCACTCAAAACAGGAGTGTATTATGGTATATTCGCTCTCTTTATTGCATCGATGATAGGAACAACTCTGGCTACCGAAGCAGTTGCTCTTTATGCGTTCCTGGAAACTATCACGGTGACTTCTGCTGTCTTGATTTTATATGGGCGGGGAGCCGCTTTGAGATCGACAATGATCTATCTTGTAATTGCTATTTTTGGTGCCATCCTTGTATTGGTGGGAATATTCTTTATGTATACTTTCACTGGTACAACGCTGATTACGGGTGCAAGCGACTTGCCTTTTCTCACAGACTTTCAAAGGCTTTTGATATCTTCCTTCTTCTTCGTAGGTTTTGGAATAAAAGCTGGGGTGGTTCCTTTCGGATTACTGTGGCTTCCACCTGCACACAGTGATGCACCCACTCCAATAAGCGCAATCCTGTCCGGTATTATGATTAAAGTTGGAGCATTTGCCATGGTGAGGACAATCTATATATTCTATCCAGGGTTGGATATACTTATTCTTACGGTATCCAGCATAGGCATAGCAAGTGTTTTGATTGGCGGTATTCTGGCCTTCTTCCAAAATGACATAAAGAGATTATTGGCGTTCAGTAGCATTTCCCAAATAGGATACATCATTCTCAGTTTTGGTCTGGGTACACTTGTAGGCATAGAAGGAGGTTTATTCCATCTGCTGAACCACGCCATCTTCAAGAGTCTCCTCTTTCTTACAGCAGGTAATGTGATTTTACGCGTGAATACAAGGAACATACGAGAGATGGGAGGCCTATGGAATCGCATGCCAATAACATTATTTGTTTTTCTCATAGGTATGTTTTCAATAATCGGTTGGATTCCGGGCTTCAGTGGGTATCAGAGCAAAACGATAATTCACCACGCTACCATAGCAGCGGGTTTTCCGATTTTTGGAATACTTGCGGACATAGGAACTATAATAACGATCCTCTACTTGGGGCGAGCGATAATAGAGATATTCATAAAAAGGCCCAAGAATCCATCTCCCATAAAAAATGTCAAGGAGGCTCCTGTAACCATGCTAATTCCTACAATTATCCTCGCCTTGCTCTGTATTGTAATAGGTGTATTTCCAGGACTTGTATCCAGCATCCTGGAAATAGCTTCTAATGTTCTCGGGGGGTTGATTAGCTAAATGAGTAATGAAGAGAAAGAACCCAACTTCAAAGGTAAGAAACTTAGCAAGATTTGGCAAAAGGATGTTCTTCCTCTGGCAGTGGCCATGATATTGCTTTCTTTAGGCGGTTTAGGATTTGTCTTTGCCAGAAACCTGATAGAGTTCTTTCTATTAGCGGAGCTTGTAGCTGTATCCGCTTTCTATATACTCTTCAGTGTATTGATTCCATCGCTATTCCCAAAACAAGTAAAGGTTGGAGATATATTTACCGGCGGTGTTTCCAAACCTCCATATATCCGTGATGATGAAATTCTCAGACCTGTCGTACCATTCCTGGAAGAAGAGGAAGAAGAATAGGGTGAATAATGATGTCTTCAAAGAGAAAGGTAACTAAGAAGCGAAATATCGTGGCCAGAATCCTTAATTACCTAAAAAAAACACTTGGAGAAGATTATCTGGAAGAATATACAACTGGTCGAAACCGAGTATTTGTAAGAACTACTGCTAATCATATCACAGATACAGCCAATTATATGTTAGAAAATGATGCCAGACTTGCCCATATAACAACGTCTGATTTGGGTACTTATGGATTCGATGTTCTATACCATTATGCATTAGATCATATTGAGAAGAACCTACACATAGTTGTAAAGGTTAGGACTGAGAGGGAAAAACCTGAACTCCCATCAGTAACCCCAATAACTTGGCAAGCATCCTTTGCGGAAAGAGAAAGCATGGATTTAATGGGGATGAAATTTCTAAATCACCCTGATCCAAGACGTCTCTTCCTGCCCTATGAATGGCCAGAGCCGGTAGAAGGGGGGAAGTTTGACAAGAGTCAAGTAGTTGGGAGAACCGATCTCTCGAAAGAAGAAATCCGTGAAAAGACTGGTAAATGGGTTCCACTATCCATTACTCCAAAGGATGCCAAGCTTACGCTAATACCAATCGGCCCTTATCATCCAATGCTTATTGAAAGTGAATATTTCAGGCTCAAAGTAAATGGGGAAGAAGTGGTTGATGCTGACCTAAAGCTAGGCTTCAACCATAGGGGCGTAATGAAGTTAGCTGAGGAAAGAACATTTTGGAGAGATATATACTTAGTGGAGAGAACCTGTGGAATCTGCAACGCAACTCACTCGACAGCATATTGCAATGCTGTAGAGGAAATAATGGGTGTGGATCTCCCTGATAGAGCTAGGTACATCCGAACCTTAATACTGGAGCTCGAACGCCTTCATAGTCATCTCCTGTGGCTAGGAGTTGCAGGGGACCTTATAGGCTTCAAGACACTATTCATGTGGGCCTGGCGAGACCGTGAACATGTACTTGATGTTTTTGAAATCATTACAGGCGGTCGTGTATATCATTGCATGAATATCCTTGGTGGTGTTAAACACGATCTGAAAGAATCTTGGTATCCGAAGATTGAGAAAGCCATCAAAATTGCAAGAGATGCTACCCTGAAGTACGTCGAAATGGCCTATGACCATCCCATTTTGAAAGCCAGAACCGAGGATCTCGGCGTGATGTCTACCGCTACTGTTAAAGAAGTGGGAGCGGTGGGTCCAACTGCAAGGGGAAGCAATTGGAAAATCGATGCCCGGTGGTCGGACCATCATGCAGCCTATGCTCCAGAATATACATCCTGGGAACCAATCGTTGAATCAGGTGGTGATGTATGGGCAAGGGTAGTAGTAAGACTGAAGGAACTTCTAGTTTCCGCAGAGCTCTGCGACCAAAGTCTGGACGCACTAAAGCGAACAGGTGGACCAATAAAATCGGAATTAGATGAGATTCCTGAGGGTGAAGGCATTGGTAAAACAGAAGCACCTAGAGGAGAATTATACTATTATGTGGCTTCAAACGGCACTCCAGTACCGCAGACGGTGAGAATCAGAACACCCAGCTATCGAAATAATGCATGTCTTTCGTTCATGGTTAAGGGATACACATTGGCTGATGCCCCGATTATCATTGGAAGCATAGATCCTTGCTTCTCATGTACCGATAGAATGGTGGTCATAGAAGATGAGCGAACAGGAGAGATCAAGAGAGACCTACTAGGAAATCTTGCACAGAGGCTCAATAAGAAAAGGATGTGAAGATTGTGGTCTTAAAGATTCTATTAACCATTGCTGCGTGCATAATAATCCCCATAATTGCATTCCTCGGTGGAGTGCTATGCTGGTTTGTCATTAGGAAGCTCACTGCAAGGATGCAGGCCAGACTGGGGCCTTTATTATCTGTCCCAAAACCACTAAGACCTGTGGTTGGTTCAACTCGTCTGCTACAACCTTTCTGGGATATTCTGAAGCTCTTCTATAAAGAGACTGTAGTACCTGCGACCGCCAGAAAGAGGCTATTTGTAACAATGCCTTATATCGCCTTAATTTGCATTATTTTGGCGACCTGGTTTATTCCAATAGCTGGAGTTTCTCCCTTTGATCAATTCTCGTTCAGTCTATTGGTTGTTATGTATCTAGTCCTGGTGATTCCCTTAGCATTCGTTGTTGGGGGTGTCGCTAGTTCTTCTCCATGGGGTGTACTGGGAAGCTCAAGGGAGGTTAAGCTAGTTTTGGCTTATGAAATCCCCTTTGTACTCGGTGTGTTTTCAGTAGCCCTGATGGCTGGTTTTCCAGCTGCTAGCGGTGGCATTTTACCTAGCCTTCCCGGCACACTCTCCCTCGCTGAATTGGTGGTATTCCAAACCACACATCAACTGAACTTCTTTGGAGTCGCATTGCCAGCATGGTTTATCATACTCAATCCATTCTCTGCAATTGCCGTCTTCCTTAGCTTGATTGGGAAAATCGGATTAAAACCTATGGATATTTCAGATGCTGACGTAGAAATAGTAGCCGGAGCTTACACCGAATATAGTGGGAGGTTGCTAGGGATTCACGAAATGGTCCGCACATTCCTCCTATTCTTGTCAACAACACTGTTTGTAGATCTCTTCCTTGGAGGGGGTGTGGTTCGTATATCATTCTTTGGAATACCCGCTTTGGTATGGTCGATAATCATCTATGCAATAATGACGACAGTAGTTCTTCTCTTCCTATCAATTGCAAATACAGCAAATCCTAGGTATAGAATTGACCAAGCTTTCAAATGGTATCTGAAACTTCCTCTAGCACTGGCAATCATCGGGTTGGCTTGGACCTATTTCTTGGCTAGTCCCCTGATAAATATCCCAGGTATAAGCATAACTTAGGAGAAATGAAAGATGGTTAAAGGAAAACTCAAGCTTCTCAAAGAGGCAATCAAGAGCCTATTCAACCCAGTAACTATAGGGTATCCTGCTGGAGATCCTAATCTAGATTATACGGAACCTCACTTTGGGAAGGATGCTAAATATAGCATCGTAGCCGAAGAGCTTCGTGGAAAACATAAGTGGGATCCCGAGAAGTGCACCGGATGCGGAGCTTGTAGCTCTTGCTGTAGCAGCTCCTGTCTTCTTTATGAAGACAGAGAAGACGGAAAACGTCATCTCTGGGTCCACCTAGGTAAATGTATTTTCTGCAGTCGATGTGAATATATCTGTCCGGATGAGGCTCTTGATCTTACACCCGAATTCGAATTAAACTATGTAGGAGATAGAGAAAGCGAAGAATCATTTGTTAGACACGATGTAGAGCTTGAGGTATGTGGTAGTTGCGGACATTATGTTGGACCAAAACTACAGGTTGAGAAGTACTCGCAAAGAGTTCTGGAAGAAATCCATTCTGCTGTAAAGGATGCTGTTAAGGAAGATCTAGACAAAACTTCTAAGCTTTGCATTGATTGTAGAAGAAAGCTCGCCTATGAACTAAATCTTCATACGCGAAAGTACTATTGAAGGGAAAAAAAATGGGCTTGAAACAAAAAGCAAGAATCTACTCTCCGTGGGTATTCCATGCCCACTGCGGCGGATGTAACGGTTGTGATATAGAGATTGCCGCTCTTTTTAATCCAAGATTTGACGTAGAGAGGTTTGGTATTCAGCTTAAGAACAATCCCCGTCACGCAGATATACTCGTTGTAGACGGCATACTTCCAAAGCAAACGGCATACTTTCTTAAGCGAGTATATAATCAGACACCTAATCCCAAGGCAGTGGTCGCGATAGGTGCTTGCGCGATTACCGGTGGAGTTTTTGCTGGTGATGAAGAAACCGAACCAAACTATTCTCAAGGAGGACCTGCAGATGAAATACTCCCTGTTGATGTTTACGTTCCCGGATGTCCGCCAAAACCCGAGGCAATAATAGAAGGTATTGTACGGGCGATAGTAGCCCTGAGCAAGAAGAAATAACCTTTCAATGATAGATACCGCCGCTCCCCAACACCTATCAAAAACCCGAATTCGTTAATCTTTTATCCCTTCATGTTAAGATTAAAGCAAAGTTTAAACAGTCGATTCAATAGGTGGCGTGAAATATGCGTCTAAATTTGGGGGAAGGCGAATATTTAATCAGACTTGCAAGAAAGAGCATAGAAACGTATTTAGAAAGCGGAGAACGCCCGAAGGCTCCTAAAGAGGCCCCGAAGATACTTTTTGAAAAACGTGGCGTATTTGTCACTCTCCAAAGAATAGTTGAAGATGAGAAGCGACTCAGAGGCTGTATAGGTTTTATCATTCCTCAATATTCACTACTAGATGCCACAATTCGCTCTGCCATAAGTGCTGCTGTGGATGATCCGAGATTTCCGCCTGTAGAATCCAGTGAATTGAAAAAACTCTCAATTGAAGTAAGTGTTCTGACACCTGCCCAACTTGTAAGAGTAGATACGCCCAGAGAATATGCATCGAAAATAAGGGTTGGTCGTGACGGTCTAATAGCGAAATTAGGATGGAAGACTGGAGTATTATTGCCCCAGGTACCCGTAGAATATGGCTGGGATGAGGAGAAATTTATAAAACAAACATGTATTAAGGCTTTTTTGCCGCAAGACGCCTGGAATGAGGATGGATTTGAATTATATTCCTTTCAATCCCAGATCTTTGAGGAAAAATCTCCTGATGGCGAAGTAGAAGAACGCAGCATAAGTTAAATAAACTCCCCTGAAAAAACGGTTGAAAAATCTTAAATATTAGTGGTAGATATTACTGTTTGCTTCGAGTCTCGTACATGTTAAAGAGGCGAGCAAAAATGAGTTTAATACTTGCTGTTCCTATTGCATTCATAGTTTGTCTGATAGTAGTAGGAATAATCTATATTTTTGGAGCAAGAATTGCTCCTCCAAGCAGGAAAGAGGGTGAAGCTGTTCTAACCTACGCGTGCGGGGAAGACATGGATCAAGAGAAAATCCAATTTAGAATTAATTGGTTATACTATGCAGTTTATTTCGTTATCTTTGACATCATTGCTTTTACCCTTTCTCTATCCATTCAACTTGGGGTTCTTGAATCGGCATTATTAGCAGTTGCCTATTCCTTTGTTTCGCTTGTAGCGATACTCGTGCTCCTGAGACGATAGAGGTGAAAAAAGAATGGGATTGTTAAAAAGACTGGTCGATTGGTCTAGACGTAAATCACCTTGGCTACTCCACATGAACACAGGAAGCTGCAATTGTTGCGATATAGAAATCCTTGCTGCTCTGATGCCTCGATTCGACATAGAACGATTTGGAGCCCTTCTTAAAGCCAGTCCGAGACATGCTGATGTATTGGTGTGCACAGGACCTGTTACTTTACAGCAGGCAAAGCGTTTGAAAAGAATCTATGAGCAAACACCGGCCCCGAAGTTTGTCATGGTAGTGGGCACATGTGGAAGTACGGGAGGAGTATTCAGAGGTTGCTATCATGCTCATCAGGGAATCGATAATATCATTCCAGTTGATGTTTATGTTCCAGGCTGTCCTGCGAGACCTGAATCCATATTATTCGGGGCAGTAAGATTACTTCAGAAATTAGAAGCGATTCAAAAGGGTGAAAGCGCATGACTGTAGAAACTGAAATTAGTGAGGAAGTATTGTTTAAGCAATTCCCTGAAGAAGGTGAGATAGTACAATCGCTGCGTGAAGCGCTTGGTGATAAGTTTATTGACAGCAAGATTGTTAGAAAACGCAGAGTATATATTACAGTCGCAGAGGGAGCTCATCGCGAGGCAGCTAGCAAGCTTAAGGCAATGGGTATATGGTATACTCCTACCATTGTTGGGTTGGATCAAAAAGAGAGATTCGAGATTCTCTTCCAGTTCTTCGATAAGAAGAGAAACCTACACATCACAATCAGAGCCCCGGTCGCGAAAGACGAACCAGAGCTGGAAACAATAACGGATCTCTTTCCAGGAACCGCACTCTATGAACGAGAAATACACGACATGTTTGGCATTGTTTTTAAAAACCATCCTAATTTGACAAAGTTCTTATTGGCTGATATTTGGCCTCCAGACGAATATCCTCTGAGGAAAGACTGGCAGCCTACAGGCAAAAAGGTCAAGTCTCGAAGAAAGACATCCTTGGTTGCAGAAGGAGAATACCTAATTCAAGTTGGCCCTCAGATTCCGACATTGAAAGAACCTATGAACTTCGAGGTTATTGCAGACGGAGAAATTGTAGTTAATATAATTCCTCATCTAGAGTACAATCATCGTGGCATAGAAAAAGCCATGGAGCAAAGAACCTTCACGCAAGGGATCTACCTAAGTGAACGGGTTTGCGGAATTTGCAGCCAGCCTCATGCATTCACCTACTGCAGTGCAGTTGAAAGACTATTGGACATTGACGTTCCAAGGCGGGGACAATACCTCAGGACAATGGTTTATGAAATGAATAGAATTCACAGCCACCTTTTGTGGATTGGCGTTGCAGGTCACCTGATCGGTTGGGATACTCTATTTATGTATACATGGCGAGACCGTGAGGTTATTCTAGATCTTACAGAACTTGTAACCGGGGGACGGTTAACAGGTGCAATAAACACCATTGGTGGAGCTAGAAGGGACATAAATAGTGATCAAATACATAAACTTCGTAAAGGACTAGATGTACTGGAAGAGCGAACCAAAGCATACAAGAAGATCGCGCTTAAAGAAGACACTCTGATAAAGAGGTGTCTGGGCGTAGGCATTATGAAACCAGAACTAGCCAGGGATTATGCTGCGGTTGGACCGACCATTAGAGGATCTGGAATAAGTGCTGATCTACGCTGGGATGATCCAGAACATGGATGCTATGATGAGATTACAGATGTTTTTGATCCTATAACATCCGATTTATGCGATGTCGCTGGAAGATTGATTGTTCGTGCAGATGAGACACTCGAATCAGTTAACATGATTCGTTGGATCCTTGACCATTTGCCAAGCGGACCGGTGCGAAAGAGAGTACCTAGGAGGATTCCGAGGGCTGAATCTGTGGGAAGGACTGAAGCTCCTCGCGGAGAAGTATATTATTATATGATGTCTAATAACACAGACAAGCCAGAACGGGTAAAAATCAAGACGCCAACGCTTGCAAATATTCCTGCGTTCATCGAATCCACAAAGGGACTATACATCGCAGACTTCGTGATCAACTTTGGCAGTATTGATCCCTGCATTGCGTGTACGTGTAGGACAACAATTACCGATATAAGCCACCCAAACAAGCCAAAACATAGCGTTATGTCACATGAAGAATTAAGGCAGTATGGGATTAAATGGTACAAAGAAAGGAAATGGAGGAAGTAAGATATGGTGTTGGAAGCAATTCTCGATATACTTCAAATCATACTTTTCCCAGGAATATTCTTCTGTCTGACTTTAGCACTTTTCTATTCATGGATAGACAGAAAATACCATGCCGATCTTCAGAACAGAATGGGACCGACTTATACAGGGTGGCGAGGGATCCTTCAGCCTTTTGCAGATTTCATAAAACTCTTAGCCAAAGAAGATATCACCCCGGCAGCAGCCGATAGGAGGAGTTTCGCCGCTGTACCAATCATAATGCTGGCAGTTCCTCTGACTGCTCTTCTGCTTATACCGATCAGCAGCGTGTCTGGAATAATCACTTTTCCTGGTGATATCGTGTTTCTGATGTTCTTATCCACAATAATTGCGATTCTTATCTTTCTTGCTGGATGGTTTTCAACAAATGTATTCAGCGACATTGGAGCCACAAGAGCTGTCCTGCAACTCATTGGATATGAGATACCTTTTATGATTGCAGTGTTCTCTCCGGCTATTCTGGCCGGTTCACTTACGCTTGCACAGGTTGTTCAGTATCAAGCCGCCAACGGTATGATGCTTTTCCAATTCCCAGCCTTATTTCGAAGCATTCCGATGTGGATTGCCTTTGGCATTTACATGATAGCTTTGATGGCTGAACTTGAAAAGATCCCGTTAGACATTCCGGAAGCTGAAACTGAAATCGTTGCTGGATGGCAAACTGAATACTCAGGTAAGAAGTTTGCATTTCTGGTTCTATCAAATGATCTTCACATGCTTTTCGGTGCAGGCTTAGCTGTAACGCTATTCCTGGGTGGACCCTTTGGAATCGAGAAGTTGCCAGGACTAGCCTGGCTGGATGCCTTTATTTCGACAACACCGGTGGTTAGAGAAATCTGGTATACAACTTGGTTTATATTAAAGACTGCAATAATTGTGCTGATAATTTCAAACATCAGAACTCTGTTTGCACGATATAGAGTTGATCAGATGGTTCGTGGCTCGTGGAAATATCTGGCACCGATTGCCTTGGTTCAAGTGATGTTAATTCAACTAGTAAGTCTGATCTAAGAAGGTGATGTTAATGCCTTTCCCTGGAGCTATGCAAGGTGAACTGTTAAAACATCTTACTAAGAAGAGGGCAACTGTGCTCTATCCATTTGAGAAGTTGGAGTTAGCCGAAGCGTATAGGGGTCGATGGTCTCATAATATGGCCAAATGTACTGGTTGCGGTCTCTGTGCGAAGGACTGCCCGAGTGAGGCCATACAGCTAGTCCAAACCGATATAACTCCTGGTGGCAGGTATCCTGTTTGCTATTTGAGTCGATGTATGTTCTGTGCTCAATGTGAAGATACTTGTCCGACAGGCGCTATCCAACTCACAAGTGAATATGAGCTTGCTGATTATCAGAAAAGGATTATCGATAGTGCCGAACCTGAAGGATTTAGATACGAAAAAGGTAAATAAATTAATCACTTCTTTATTTATTTTAACATTTTACTTGCGTTTATCCATATCTTTTCAGTATTCTTTCTGTTAAGTAAATAAAACAAGATTACTGATTCCTACCTATTCTTTTTTGTTTTCAGAAAGATTTAAAAGAAACAAGCATAAATACTAAGTGCAAATGGTTTAGTATATTAAATCGGAGGATAAAAAAATGGCTACAAAGTTAACGAATGCTCGTGTCGAGAGAATAATGAGGGAGACAGGGAAGAAGGAAGGGATTCCTCGTGTGTCTGCGGATGCAGTTGTTTCGATGAACGATGCTGCGACAAAGTTCATCCGTAGCGTCTGTGCAACTGCAGCCGGTTTAGCAAAGAAGGACCGACGGAAAACCGTCCTGCCACGAGACATTGATCAAGCTGTAAAACAAGCATAAAACTCCCTTCTACTCCTTTTTTAGGATATCATCTTTTTGGATCTCACGTAGCTGGCCACAGGCCGGCATGGAAAATAGCTATTGCGATTTTCACGAAAAATAACATATTTTTCGTCTTTTTTGAAGATTTCTTTTTATGAAAATCACAATCATGTTTAAACTTATGTGCGGAATCCTTAAATGTTATTTTACCCAATAATCTATCAGGAGCGCAAAAGAATGCCGCGGGAGACTGTGAAATGCTACTGAACAATGCGTTGTTTAAGGTAATAGTCACTGGAGAGGGTGGTGTTGGAAAGACCTGCCTTGTTCAACGCTATACTAGGGGCACTTTTTATCACACAAGAACAACCATTGGAGTAGGATTTGCCACAGCTGACGTTCATCTCAATGGAAGGGATATAAAACTCCAGATTTGGGACTTTGGTGGCGAAGAACGTTTTAGAAGACTTCTTCCCTCTTTCTGCAAAGGAGCAAGCGGCGCATTAGTCCTATTTGACTTGACTAGATTTCCCACTTTTCTTCATCTCAACGAATGGTTGGATCTCATAAGAGATAACACCAGCAATATCCCGCTGGTTCTGGCGGGATCAAAGGCCGATCTTGCCAATATGAGAGTTGTTGACAGGGAACAGATCGCAGAACTAACGAGGAAATACAATATCGAGCACTATTACGAAGTCTCCGCGAAAGATGGAATGAACATAGAGGTGGTTTTTACTCAAATTGCTGAACTAATAGTTAACTCAATTGAAACTACCAGCATGAATGATGAACACGGCATAATGAGAATACAATAGGAGGTTTAATCTGTTGAGTGTTACTGATCAAAACTTCTTGGAGACCAAGCAGCCCGTTACATGCGAAATGTGTGGTGAGAAGTTTAACATAAAAATTGAGAGAGAATATCTTAATGATGTCAAGCGTTTTCCGTTCTCTTACACATTTGTACACGGAGCACCACCACATGCGGTTGTTGTATATCTTGATAAGGATCTGAACGTTAGGGGAACAGAAACATCTGATCTAACAAGTATAAAGAGCGGTGAACTGCACACTCCTGCTGTAGATGTTACGCCTGATACTCGTCCTGTCCTTTCAGCAAGGGATATCGGAAAGCTGGAAATGGACGGAGATACAGTTTTTATACTTAGGGAGATCGACGGTGTGGCAACTGTTAAGGAAATCGCTGAGAAAACTAAAATGGATTTAGAAAAGGTCTGTCAAAAAGTCCAATATTTGGTTGACTGCGGTGTTCTAATGCCGCTACTGCCTGTTGATCTCTGTGACGTGGACTATCATCGTATTTATGAACTCGTACCCCCCTATAATCCAAACAATGTAACAATGACCGCGGGTGCCCAAAGAAGTTCTGCAACCTGCACAATTCTCAGCAATCTTGATAAGGACTACACTGTTCTGGAGATTGCTCGAGGCCTCGAAAAAGCCGGCTTTGATAAATCTCCTAGAGAAGTCCTTGATACTTTGGAATACTTCAGGGCCAGGGATGTAGTTCGAGTAAAAGGCTTGACTAAGACTGATATACCTGAAGAGTGGAATGATCCAAAATTCAATCAAGTACCAAGATTCGCAGATGGCATAGAAGAAGAAAGCATACTTAAGAAGGTACCAATTCCTGATAAAACACACTACTTCATTATCAAGAACATTGGAAAAAGGAGTATACTAGATACCACATTAGGTTTAATTGGGCTAGGCATAGAGACAAATCCCAGAAAAGTACTAGAGATTATAAGGAAGTATCAAAAACAAGGCTTGGTATATGCTACATTTTAGGCATACACCTTCTCTCTCCTTTTTCGGCTTTCTTTGTTCAATAATGCTTAATAGCAAATGGTACCATAATCTAATCTGTCAATATTAATCATTACGCCATATAGAGGAGGTAGAAATAGTGACAAAGCCTGAAACCATAAGATCCAGGTGTAAGTTATGTGATAGCATCATTGATATTCCTGTGCCTGAAGATTTCGATGCTAGTGAAGGCGGCGTCGCTCCGATAGTCTATGTACACGGCAATCCTCCTCACACAATAATCGTATATGTGGATGTCAATCTATCGGTCAGAAGCAATTTCGTTGTTAGAACCACTGATCCCAAAAAAGCATTAAGCGAGCTGCGAAAGAATACACTCAAAAGAATGATGAAACGTGTTAAATCGCTCTGAATCTGCTGCTATCTATGTTAAGATGCTAGAAGAAGTGGAAAGGAAAAACTAGCGCTACTTCTCGCCACATCGCTCTATCATTAGTTCCCAGTTCTTATCAATATGCCCTTGAATCTGATCGATAATATCGTTGCGTCTTTCCGGTCTGAATAGATGTCTGAACCTACCTTGAATCTTAAGAAACTCTTCAACGGGTTTCTTTTTTTCTGGCTTTCTGACTATGATCTTGCTTGGTGTAGATAGCCTGTAAACGATCTTTCCGTTTTCCAAAACTGCCTCCCAAAGCGGGAAGAAACAAGTTTCAACTGCTATTCTTGAAATCTTTATTGATATGGCTGGATCATGCCTCCACCCTCTCTGACATGAAGCAAAGAAGTGTAGGAATGCTGGACCTTGTGCATCATACGCCCTCTGGGCCTTTTGCATCAAGTCTCTCCAATAGGCTGGTGATGCAGTTGCTACATAAGGTATTTCATGTTCCACTGCAATCCTTGCAATGGGTTTTTTCCATTCAACCTTTCCAGGGATGACTTTCCCTGCAGGGCTTGTTGTCGTCCAAGCGTATCGAGACGTACCGCCGCTTCTCTGGATACCAGTATTCATGTATGCTTCATTATCAAGCAATACATACACAAAATCATGTCCTCGTTCTAGAGCTCCAGAAAGGGCTTGAATTCCGATATCTATTGTGCCGCCATCTCCAGCCAGTGCAATAACATTGATATGTCTTTTCAATTTACCACGTCTTCTAAAGCTTTTGAGAGCAGCCTCAATACCACTCGCTGTAGCAGCTGCATTTTCAAATGCATTATGAATCCATGGTATTTTCCAAGAAGTATATGGATAGATGCTGGTTGAGACTTCGAGACAGCCTGTAGCGCTGACAGCTATAATAGGATCCTTGCTTGCTTTCAATAGAAGTCTTGTTGCGGTTCCTTCTCCACATCCAGGACACAATCTGTGACCTCCAGAAAGCAATTCCTCTGGAGATTTTGCCAGTTCCTTGGCATTCAACGACATCTTACTATCTCACCCCCAGATATTGAATTCTTTCTTTAACCTTGCCAGTCTTGGCAATTCTCAGTCCATCCTTAAACGCTTTTCTGATGAGTTCTTGGGGCACGTCACGACCACCCAGGCCATAAATATAATTTACTACAATTGGCTTTTCTTCTTTTTCGTAAAAGATCGCTCTCAACTCGTTAAATACCGGACCTCCGTATCCTCCTGGAACCGAGCTTCTATCCAGAACTGCGACAACCTTGATGCCCTCCAGTGCTTCTGACAATTTCTCGTATGGGAATGGTCTAAATACTCTAAGCTTCAGTGATCCGACTTTTGCTCCTTCATCTTGCATACTCTTTGCCACGTATCTAGTCGTACCTGCTGTCGAACCCAGACTCAAGATCGCCACATCGGCATCTTCCAGTCCTTGCTGTTCGATCATACCATAGGTTCGCCCTGAGATCTCGCCATACTCCTTATCGATATCTTCGATGGCTTTCTCAACGTTGTTCATTGCCAAGATTTGCTGCATCTTAATTTCGAAATAATAGTCTGTCAATGCGAGATCGCCAAAACTCAGCGGATTGTCTGGATCTAGTACATATGGAACTTCCTTGCCCCCAGCATTTACCTTGGGAGTTACTTTCTCTCCTATGAAGTCTCTGACTGCTTCATCTGGAAGCACGCTCACGTTTTCCAATGTGTGGCTTAGTACAAAACCGTCCAGCGTATCCATAATCGGTAATTGGACCTTAGGATGTTCAGCTATCCTCCATGCTTGGATTGTGGTATCATAGGCTTCTTGGCTGTTCTCACAGTAAATTTGTATCCAACCGCTATCTCGAGCCCCCATACTATCTGAATGGTCACAATGAATATTGATGGGTGCTGAAAGCGCACGATTGACAACCGTCATAACTATTGGCAGACGTAATCCTGCAGCTATGTAGAGAATCTCCCACATTAATGCCAAACCCTGACTAGCAGTTGCGGTGTATGCTCTTCCTCCTACAGCGGCCGCTCCCACGCATGCAGATAAAGCCGAATGTTCAGATTCAACAGCTACGAACTCAGTATTAACTTCTCCATCGGCAACATATTCTGAGAATCTCTCAACAATTATCGTCTGGGGTGTTATTGGATAAGCTGCCACGACATCTGGGTCGCATTGTTTTGCAGCAAAGGCTGCAGCCTCGTCGCCATTTAGAGCTAAAATCTTTTTCTTCACGGCCATATCGATCACTCCTTAATCATGGTTATTGCTTCAACAGGACATTCCTCTGCACAAACACCGCACCCTTTGCAGAAATCATAATCAAAAGAGATCTTTTCTCCATCCCACTTCACCGCTATATCTGGACAGTAAAGCCAACATAACATACAAGTCGTACATTTTTCATGATCTATTATTGGTTTGAATGTACGCCAATCACCTGTGTGATACTCTTCACTAGATTTCCAGGCAACTCCACCAATGGGTATTTCTTTCCAGCTCTTCTTCTCAGTCACTTGCTTTTGCCTCCTCATATGCTCTCTTAATCAGTTCAACATTCATTTCGCCAACCTTTCCTCTAAATCTCTCTTTGGTTGCTTTCAGCACACTCTCCAGCTTTGTATACCCTGTTGCCTTTACTAGGGTACCAACCATGGCTGTACTGGTTATCTCCCGTCCAAGAATCTCTATAGAGAGATCAGTGGCCGGTATTGTCCAGACTCTTTGTGATTTGGCCATTTTGATTTTCTTCTTTAAGTCCGATGGAGAATCTCGCGAATTTATCACTATTATGCCATTTTGAATCAATCCGTCAGAAACATCTACAGCATCAAGTAACGTGGGATCTAAGACTACAACGCTTTCCGGCTCATAAATGCCACAATGCAAATCTATTGGACTATCCGAAATACGAACATATGCCTCCACGGGAGCACCGCTTCGCTCAGGTCCAAATGCTGGGAAGGACTGAGTATATCGCCTTTCATGGATCACTGCCTTTGCCAATATCTGTGTCGCGGTCCAAGCACCTTGACCACCTCTGCCATGAAATCTTATCTCTATAATCTTGTCCGCAGACACCACATCGCCTCCAGATCATTAGATTAACCATACAACGTGAAATTAGAAGATAGATATAATAGTTATGCCCAAAAAAGGCATGAAAATTGCCAATTAGTTGTACCATCGGGGGTCTCACGGGCCATCTTTTGACAGATGGCTCTTAATAAGCTCCAAACTCAGGCTAAGTGCCTTGACTGAATGCGTTAAGCTTCCCATTGAGATTACATCAACACCGGTTGCTGCATACTCGTCGACGTTTTCGAATGTGATTCCTCCCGATGCTTCGATAATAACCTTTTCCCTTAATCCTTGATCTCTTAGCTCAATTATAGTTTGTCTAATCTGATTTGGCTTCATATTATCCAACATAATTATATCTGCCTTCGCTTTAGCTGCCCTCAAGCAGTCTTTGGTATTCTCGACCTCAATTTCCACCTTCTTGGAGAAGCTAGCCTTGGTTCGAGCGATTGTTATTGCAGTTTCGACATCTCCAACGAGAGTAAGATGATTATCTTTAATTAATATGCAATCATCAAGCCTGAATCTATGAGTGTCTCCACCTCCAATCTCTGCGGCCCTTTTATCAAAGTATCTGAGAAGAGGAGCTGTCTTTCTGGTAACAGCAATCCGAATCCCCGGGTTAATCTTTTTTGCTTTTTCGATGGTTTCGTGAATTGCAGTGGCTATTCCACTCATTCGCATCAGGAAATTGAGTGCAGTTCGCTCACACGTGAGTATGGCTTTTGCGGATCCTTCGATAATCATAACGGTAGCTCCTTTTTTTTCGACCCTATCGCCATCATTCATTTTGAGTGTAACTTCTAATCCCATTTGCTCAAAAAGGGTTTTTGCCTCTCTAATTCCGGCCAGGACGCCGAGCTCTTCGGCTACTATTCTGGCTTTGCCCTGCTCATCTCCAATTAGTATTTCTGTTGTTATGTCACCAAAACCTACATCTTCATTTAGAGCATGAATAACTCGCTCCTCAAAATCAAAACCCTTCAATCATGACAACTCCATCATACGTTCTATGGCCATTCTTGCCCTAGCTGCAATCTTATCGGGGACTTTCACTACGGGGGATTTATTTCTCAATGCAAGAAAAGCCTTCTCCAAGGTGATATGTTTCATTTGCTTACACACGGCTTCTTCGTTGGCGCAGATAAATGTTTTTCCAGGGATTTCCCGTCTCATTCTTTCAATCAATCCAATCTCAGTAGCAACTATGAATTCCTTAAAACCTGATTCTTGGGCATGTTTATACATTTGGCCAGTACTACCAACGAAATCTGCTGCTTTTTGAATTTCTGGATCACATTCAGGGTGAACCATAAACTCTGCCTGTGGATATTGTTCCTTCTTCATAATGGATTCTCCGCCAAACATTGTATGAACGTAGCAATACCCATCTCTGGGAATCGGTATTATTTCTTTATCTGAGATTTTACTTTGAACATACCATGCCAAATTCTTGTCGGGTCCAAAAAGAATCTTATCAGAATCAAGCTTTCTCACAACATCTACCGCGTTAGCTGACGTACACATGATATCTGCTTCAGCCTTCGCTTCAGCTAGTGTATTAACATAAAGAACTACAATGGCATCAGGGTGCTGTTTCTTTGCTTCAACTACTTTGTCCGCGGTAAGCATAGCGGCCATTGGACATCTCGCCTCTATTGCCGGTAGAACCACTCTTTTGTTGGGGTTAAGAATTGAAGCAGTCTCGGCCATGAAATCAACTCCACAAAAGACGATGTAGTTTGCATCTTCAACTTCGGTGGCCTTGATTGAAAGCTGGAGGGAGTCTCCTATGAAATCCGCTATCTCCTGTATCTCAGTTACTTGGTAGTTGTGGATGAGCATTACAGCGTTTTCTCTTTTCTTTAGTTCTAATGTCTTCCTCTGTAACTTACTTAACGGAGACATAGTGATCCCCAATAATTAAGTTCCAATTTGTACGTGTTCACCAATTTTCCTTAATGTTCTTATAACTGAGAGTGCTGCAAGATAGCTTGTTTTGGGATTGTATAAGGAAGGCACATTCTCTACATGGATATATATGGTGCCAAAATCGCCCTTTGCAGCAATCTCGTGCACATTCTTATGTACCGTTGGATCCGCGACTATTCTAACTCTCGTTCTTTCGGCACCAATCCCTGCTAAACTCAAAACCGCAGCAACATTAATATTCTGTGGAAACATTCTTGCTCCCTCTTCTGCATCCCCCTCATAAACCACGGTTGGCTTGTTGATTGACTCTAAATCAATTTCATGTTGAACGATGTAGGGTGCTCCCTTTAGCGTATTGGGAGGCTTACGTGATGTCAGTGTCACTTCGGTAAGATTAGCAGTCGAAGCAGATTTTACTCCGTCCAAACCAGCTATTGCTCCAGATGGAAGATAGACCATCTTATCATTTCTCTCTGCGGTTTCTTCAATTTCTTTCAGCAACTGTTTATCTACAAGGGCTCCTATGCTTAGTATTAGCAGGTCTTTGCCTGAGTTTAGAATTTTGATTGCATATTCTTTGACAACTTCCTGAGAAGCTGCTTCTATAATCAGGTTAATTTGATCGTTTACAATAAGTTCATCTGGCGTTTTAGCGACCTCGGGTTTTTTGACCATTCTCTGAATACACTTCTCCGCGTTCTCCTTTATTACGTCATATACCATGACTAATTCTGTGTCTCCTGCTTTGCCATCTTTGATTGCATCAGAGATAATATATCCAATTGCTCCGCACCCAATCAAACCTACTTTGAGTTTTGCCATCTGTTTCGCCAGCACACTATTTTCTAGAATTGAAAAATAAGGATTATGATTTATAAATCAACCGATAGTATAATTAGTTCGATCTTGTGAGATTCTGGCCTATATGATTTCCTATCTGAAGATAGGTCAGCTCAAAACTAATCCCTGCCACAGTTCCAAAAAGAGTCCTAGTTTCAAGACTTTTTCTAACCCAGAGATGTTCAGAATCAAGTACAGACTTGCGTTGGCTTTTTCGGTAGGAGTGCTCTTTCAATCTGCCATCAATAAGTCTCTCTACAGATTGAGAATCAATAACGGCATGAACTCCCTTCAATTTGCTGTCATTCAACCAATAATGCTTAAATGCAGCCCCTAAATCGACTCTTTATTTCCTTACCTCTGGAACAGAACTTATTGATTTGGGCCCAGACTTCAAATATGCGGCGAGACTAAAGAAAAGATAGTGCCCTCAAACATCAATTTCTAATCTTCCATCTCGAGCAGCACCTTCGTTTGCCATTATTCTAGAATTATCCTCTCCAAGAGTTCCAGAAGATTGTTTCGTTGCGATTTCTCTATCGCCACCAGTCCATAGGTCTTAATACCAAGTATCTTTTCAATTTCTTCGGGAGGAAGCGCATTTCCACGATCCTGTTTGTTCGCAACTCCTATGATTTTTGCATATGGGGCTTTGCTCTTGACCAGTGGAAGGATTTTCTCTCTTGTCAGCTTTATATTATCCAGTGTAGAGTCACAGATTATGGCAATGACTTCTGTTCCCTTAACAAGTATGTCCCACGCAGACATGAATTGCTCCTGACCTGCGAAGTCGAATATCATGACATAATATACTCCTACTGTAACTGTAAGTGGTTCTCTATCAGCGAAGATCGTAGGGACATATTTCATTGGAATTTCTTCTTTTCTCAAGAGACGAAGTATAGTTGTCTTCCCAACACCTCCAAATCCGACCAAAGACAATTTTACAGGAAGCTTGCTTATAATATCTATCACAACGCTGTCAAATCCATCCCCTAGCTTGGAGCTATTCTCAGTCTGATTCTCCGGACCAAACTTCTTAATGAATGAGGTCGTTATTTCCAACAGAATATCCTGAACTTCTCGTTCTGAATTTGTTCTATCGCTTAATATAGCGAATATATTCCCGTTTGACTTGAGATAGGAGAACCTGAAACGGACAATGTTCGTGTGCTCAATATTACCCATCTCCATCCTTTCGGAGGCACCCAAAATTGTAGGCAGTATTGCATCCACTGAAATCTCCTTCGATTTCGTGTATGCTTTGTGGAAAACCTTACCTCCTGTTTTGTTGAGTATTAGTACCTCTCGTATCAACTGCGCCACCCGGGATTCTGCTCAATCTAAAATATCGTATCTAAACATTTAATGCTTTCGCAATACTGATACGCATCTTTGTGATAATCGCAAAGCACCAAGAGCAAAATCAGAAGAAATCTATGGAAGGACCTATCATCCGAGTCAATATGATAATTTTATTATATTCAAAATCTCTAATATTATATACGAAAAGAAAAGAATATACACCCCCTGATTAATAAAGAAAAGACAAGAAAAGCGATATTATGTTATCGTAAAGGGGTATATTAAGGGGGAAGATGAGTTGCCCAAGACCGCGAAATATATGTTTAAGATAATTACTGTCGGGGATGGGATGGTTGGCAAAACCAGTCTTATTCTACGATTCACTGAAAATACCTTCAAGGAAACCTATAAGAAAACAATCGGGGCCGATTTCGCCATCAAGAATGTTGATATTGACGGGACCATAGCCAAGCTCCAAATCTGGGATTTAGGCGGTCAGGATACTTTTAAGGATCTTCGCAAGATATTCTATCCTGGAGCCCGTGGAGCTATATATGTTTTCGATGTCTCTAACAGACCATCCTTCGAGAACATCAGACACTGGTTTAAAGATATAGATGCAGTAGTTGGGGATGTTCCCAGACTATTGGTTGGTAATAAGATAGATCTAGAGAGAGAAATAAGCTATAAAGAAGGGAAACAACTGGCCGATGAGTTAGGTATGGATTATCTTGAGACCAGCGCTAAAACTGGAGAAAAGGTAGTGGATATATTTAAGATCATGGCAAGAGTGACAGTTGGCGAGAAAGCTGAAGGAATTCCTTCTGAGGTTCCCGCTCAAATACCTGCAAAAGTCCCTGGAATCTCTGTAGATACTTCATTTGCTATAGGTCCAGAAGCTGAACTGGAATCTGATATTCCCGCAACACCTGCTGATCTGCTACCCGCTGAACCAGCAATACTCCCTGAGGTTGTTATGGATGTCTATGAATGGATTGAATCACACAGAAACGATTTCATAGATTTACTAAAACGGCTCGTAAGCGCTGATACAACCAATCCTCCTGGACATGAATTCAGAGCAGCTAGAATAATACTGGAAGAATTACTGAAAGACAATATCAGATTCAGGGTTTATGAAAGCGAGAAGGATAGAACGAATGTTGTTAGTTGGTCTGGTAAAGCTGAGAACCCCTCTGTTATGCTGGTTTGTCATCATGATGTCGCACCGCAAGTTGAGGGATGGAAACATCCGCCACTTGATGCTCTTGAAAAAGAAAATAGGATATACGGGTTAGGAGCCTGTTGTAGTAAAGGTCCCCTAGTTTCTGCCATAATGGCTCTTAGAGCGATCCACGTTCTTAATGTAGAACTAAACGGACAAGCAATGGTTGTCGCAGCATCCGATGGACTTGGAGATGGGACAATTGGATTAAGGCATCTGATAGAGGAGGTAGGACTCGCTCCAAATCATGCAATTGTAGCTAGTCCTACAAACTGTACAACAATAAAGACCGTAGAACTGGAGACACTGGCCTTCAGACTTACGAGCAGAGGACGAGTGTTTGAACCTTCATTTAAGGACATCAATGCTGCCGAAAAACTCGTTAAGGTGCTAGCGGGATTCAATGATTCAGACCAAAGCGAATATCCAATGCTAGCCAAATGTTCAATTAACATAAGGGAGATCAGAGGAATGCCTGGTGTTGGTGGAATTCCTGAATGGGCAGAGGCAACTATAGATATTCGTCATCTATTCAAAGAGAACAATGAAAAGATACTCGATGAGGTTCGGAAACTCATTGATAATGTCAGGATATTGGATTCCGATGTTGATGTGACCATCGAGGAATTGCCCGAACCTCTAAAGATTGCTTCTTCAGTCGATGCTCCTGTGGTCATGGCGGTTCGAGACGGCCTATACAATACTATCAACAAAGAACCCTCTTTTACTGAAACCAAAGAGAATATCTTGGCGAAGATACTGGTTCAGAGCAAAATACCCGTGTGCATATTTGGTCCTGGGAATGAAGAGAAATGCAACAGTCCAAACGAGTATATTGAGATTGATGATATGATTGAGGGTGCTAAGGTTTTTGCTGCGTCCCTAATTACTTTGCTAGGTATTAAAGACTGATGGATAATCTTAAAACTCAGAAGTGTTTACATACTTAGCCCTGGTAATTGCTGGGGGGAGTAACTTGGATATTATTACTGTTGAAGAGATGAGGATTGCAGACAGGAATTCCGGCTATCTAGGCGTTTCACCTCATATCTTGATGGAAAACGCAGGAAGAGGAGTCGCGGATGTCATCAACAACTCTCATAAGGTTGAAGGCAAGAAAATCGTTGTATTCTGTGGGCTAGGAAATAATGGTGGAGATGGATTTGTAGCTGCCAGGCACCTGGCTGGCTTGGGAGCCACCGTATGCCTTATCCTAATGGGTCACCCTGATCGGATTCACACACCTGAGGCCCTAAGGAATTGGATAATTCTGGACAGGATGCGGTTAACCGTTAATAAGGTGATTTTCGCAGATTTCTCGGAAAGCTCCAAGGTTAAGGATCTAGTATCTGATGCAGACATAGTTGTAGATGCTATTCTTGGAACAGGATTCTCTGGAAAGCTTAAGGATCCTATTACTACAGCCGTTAACATAATCAATAGTTCCACTGGATTAAAGGTTGCTGTTGACGCACCAACAGGAGTTGATGCATCTACCGGAAAGATATCTGATGGAGCGGTTGAAGCAGATCTGACAATAACATTCCACAAAGCTAAACCCGGATTACTTAAAGCGCATAAACATGTAGGTCAACTTATAGTGACTGGAATTGGTATTCCGCCAGAAGCAGAGATTATTGCAGGACCTGGAGATGTGGAAGTAATCCAGAAAAGCCGTGGCCCATATGCCAAGAAAGGGGAATTTGGAAAAATACTGGTTATTGGGGGAGGCAGTTATTATCATGGGGCTCCCATATTTGTCGCTTTCGCAGCCCTTAGAGCTGGAGCAGACCTCGCAATCATCGCTACTCCAAGCAGTGTAGTGGACGCGGTAAGAAGTTTTTCTCCGAATCTGATTGTCCGTAGCCTACCTGGGGATGTTCTTACGGAGGATGCGATCCCATCGTTGAAAGGACTTATTGACTGGGCATCCTGCGTTGCCATCGGCCCTGGTTTGGGCGTTGAAGCAGAAACAACGGACGCTGTACTTCAAATCCTTGATCTTATCAAAGAGTCCAATAAATCGACGCTGGTTGATGCCGATGCAATAAAGGCAATGGCAGAAAAGAAGACGATCTTGAATGGAGTTCCTGCTGTATTAACACCCCACGCTGGCGAATATGCCAAACTTACTGGCGAAATCTTACCTCCCCCTGAGGAGCTTGAGAAAAGAATTGACAGAATAATGAAAACAGCAAGAGAACTTGGTGTAGTTTTGCTTCTTAAAGGTCATGAAGATATTATTTCTGATGGAAAACGCTACAAAATCAACACTACTGGCAATCCTGGTATGACTGTGGGGGGTACAGGTGACGTTCTCAGTGGTGTCGCCTCAACGTTTCTTTCGCAAGGTTCCAATCCATTTAGAGCAGCGATTTCAGCTGCCTTCATAAATGGCCGAGCCGGTGATTTAGCTGTGGATAAATTGGGCCATCATATTGTTGCTACGGATGTCATAGAGATGATTCCAAAGGCCATAAGGGAATGCTTGTGAGTTATTATTGTGCGGGCGGTTGCTCACATTATTCGAAGGCTTTTGTATCAGAGTTGTTGCGGTTTATTAACAGTTGAAGGAAAAGTTAAATTATAGGAAAATAATAATAAAGACTGAGACCAAAACGCATGAAAAAGATGTGTTAGTCATGATACTTTACGGTGTATCGGATACTGGTGATCTGAACGAATTGAAAGGGGACAAACCAATTAAGGATTATTTGGTTAGCGACAAGGTTCTTATTTTAATAGATGACGACTTGAAGAAAATTTGGATATGGAAAGGTAAAAGCGCCCCTGTCCGACAGAAATTTATTAGTGCGCGAGTGGCAAATCAAATAAGGCAAGAAAGAGGATTGACCTACAAAACTCTAAGCATTGATGAAGGTGATGAATCGCAAGAGTTTCTTGATTCATCAGGAGCCAAACCAAAGAAAGCCCCCCATCCTCCCCTTCCAGCTGAGCCCAAGCCTCCCGCTCCTGTTCCGGCTCCTGAGTCTGTTCCAACACCGGCTGCTTCAGCTCCCAAGCCCTTGGCCAAACAGCCTGAAGCACCAAAAACTCCAATGACGTCAAAAGCCACTTCACCTGTGCCCTCCCCCGCCACAGCAATCGTTACACCTCTTGAAGCGGAGGTGATATCAAAACTTGAAAGAGTTGAAATCCCTCGTGGATATGAAAGAGAGTTGGTTATCGTTGGCAATGAGGTGTATGCAATCACAGAATACAGAACGATTTTTCTGGGGGAGAAGAAGGTTGAAACAAAGCTGGAAAAAGCTGCCAAGCTGCCAGAGGGGATATTTTTCGCAGAAGGTTACACACCCAGGGTAATAGTGGACAAAGGTCGCGTTCTGGCTGTTGAATTCTTGAAAACGGGTAAGGGGGTTGAAGTTCCTACCACGGATGCTGCTGCCCGTTCATTGCGAGATGAAATGAAACTACATCTGAGCGACCTAGTCGATTTCTTCAAAATAGATATCCCTAAGAAAGAGAAGAAGCAGAAGAAGGAAAAGAAGGGAAAGAAATAGCGGAACACTAAGATAGATTGTAATTGACACATTATTTGATTCGGGGGATTTGAAGGTGTCATCTGTTAGAATCACTCCTGAAAAAGCAAAAGAATTGGCCAATTATCTAAGCGAAATTACCATGAAAACAGAGTTAGAGGCTTTGGCCTGCGTCACCCGTGAGGGACAACGGCTTGCTTTTAAAACGGTTGGGTATGAAGTTGAACCGGATCTTATGTCAGCAATTTCAGCTGCCATGCTTCATGTAGGAGAGACAGCTGTATCAAGAATGGGGTTTGGCGATCTATGGGAGGTCATTGTCACAGGAGCAGAGGGCTATATAGTCTTATCTGGGGCGGGAAAGCTGGTCTTGATAGGTGCTGGAAGGTCGATGACCAGTCTCGGTAATACTGTGAGTGTATTTCGAAATTACGCAAAGATGGTTGCTAATCTATTTCCCAACGAGTAATTCTTATTCTCTGTTGCTTTTCCTTAGAGATTCAATAAGTTCAGATACTCTTATATCCAGTTTCCTTAGGTAATCATTAGCAATATCGATATTCTTGCCTTCAGCAGTGAGGCGTATTATGGACTCAGTTCCAGAAGGACGTATCAAGATCCAGCCTTTACTCATTACTAAACGCAAACCATCAACCTTCTGAATCTCAGTAATATCTTCGAAAAGCGAGCTTGATTCCATTTCCAATTTGTCCATCAAAACTTGCTTTAGTTTGTCAGGACATTCGATTTTTTCTCGCAAAATGGGATATTTAGGTATTGAGGAGACGAATTCACTAATTTTGATCCCATCATGGGCAACGAATTCAAGCAGCTTTCCTATGGTCAGTAAGGAATCCGGTCCGTAGTGAGCCTCAGGCCATATGAATGTTCCACAGGCTTCTCCACCGAGCATGCCTTTGCATTGCTTGATTTTTACGGCAACTTGAATATCGCCTACAGGCGTTCGGAAAACTTCACCGCCGGCCTTGTTTACTACTTCCTCAATCACCATGCTGGCATCCATAGTAGTAACTGTTTTTCCATTACCACCATTCTCGATCTCTCTTTTGGCCAAGGCTGCTAGAAATCGATCCCCTTCGATGACCCTTCCCCTCTCATCCGTAAAGACAACTCTATCCGCATCCCCATCAAAAGCTACACCTAGATCGGCAGAGACAGCATCTACTAAAGCAGATAAATTCGCCAGATTCTCCACAGATGGAACGGGATCTCTACCCGGAAAGAAACCGTCTCTCTGCGCATTCAGGCTAGCTACCGTACAACCCAATTCTCTCAATAATCTAGGTGCTATTTTGTAAGCTGCTCCACACCCGGGATCAACAACCAACTTGAAATGCCTTTTTCGAATGATCTTAAAATCAACAGATGCTCTTATCATGTCTATATGAACGGAGTCTGCGGTCTCCATTCTTTCGATTTTCCCCAATAGATGCCAAGGTTTTAGCGAAAAGGCCTGTTCAGAGTATATTCTTTCGATTTCATTCTCTTGCTCAGATGTGAACCCCATTCCGTCGGGATTCCATAGCTTTATGCCAATTGCAGGCGGTGGATTGTGAGAGGCAGTTATCATAATACCTGATGATACATTCAGATGCTTTGTAATGTAGGCAAGAGTTGGTGTGGTAACAATTCCAGTTCTATAGACTTTGCAGCCTGTGCTTAACAGACCCGAGGTGATTGCACATTCAATCGTCTCCGCAGTGGTTCTTGTATCTCTCCCCACAACAACTGACTTTGGAGTAATATATGTCCCTAGAGACGACCCCAGTTTCAGAGCCATCAATGGTGTAAATTGTGTGTTGAATGTCCCCCTAATGCCTGATGTCCCGAAGAGTTTTTCCATGCCTACCTACCATTACAAGAAAGCTTCTTGTTACTTATTAAAACTATCCATCCTTCCTAAGAAGAAATACTGCAAGAGCCAGAAGATGAATTGACTGACAGGGTTGCAGACCATTCTGTATTTCACGAGCTCTTCGTGAGATTTAAAAAAATTGGAGTGGTTAAGTCCATTCATTTCTACAATCGTGACAAATGAGTCTCTTGCCATATATGGGGATATGACCTGCATATCCCAGTGCTTCTGACTTATCATCTTCTTTGGTGATATTAAATCCTCCACATCTTGGACACTTAGTTCGTTCAGCCATAGGAAGTTACGACCTCCTAAATTAACTTAACAATCTAATATTTTGAGAAGCTGTCTTTTATATATATCGTTTATTATTGAGTTTTGGATTGGATTTCTCACAATATAGGTGGAATTATCCACAGTTTTTGCTGTGTTCTCTCAGTTATTATGCATGTTATCTTCTAGCACTTCCCATATCAAGATCGTTTATAGGAGGCTTGGCAGGAAATTAAACTGTAATGTGTATTCCAGGCCTCCCTGGTTCGGCCACCTCTGCCTTTCGGTGTTTTGCTTCTTCTGCTCTTAGTATGGTTACTGTCTGAGCCTTGCTTTCTCTCTCGAAGAATGCTTTTGCCTCCTTTAGGGCTTTATACTCTCTTTCTGATGACAATATTGGTAGCAAACTCGGGGTCTTCATCAGCTTTTTGGCAAATTCAACAGCTTTTGAGCCATGTTTCTTGATTTCAGGCTTCTTCATTATTCTTTCTATCAGATTTTCAGTGCTCTCTCGAGCTTCCTTGTGGATTTTATATTTCCAACTGGGGGCTACAAATAGAATCAGTTCTTTAGGTTTCTTGATCTTTAAGACCTTGATGATCTCTCTAGAGTCCTCCAAGACTTTCAAGATAAGCTCCTCGATCATATCAAGCTCTTTATTCATCTTTTTCTCATCATATCCCGGCCATTTGCTTGTTGATATGAATTCCTTATGTCCAAGTTTCTCCCAAATCTCCTCAGATATATGTGGTACAACGGGAGCCACTAATTTGATCAAAGTCTCAACAGCCTGTTTAATCACGTCTGAGTAACTATCGGCACGTCTTAAATACCATCTAATGTCGTTATACAGGTTGAACAGACCATCTTGAAGAGCAGATCTTGTTTCTATTTTCTCATAGTGCTCCGTCGTGCTCCTAATACGGCTATGAATCTTACTTATCAGCCAGAAGTCTATGTTACTATATTTTGCATCCATTCTGGGCAGCCCAGTTGCGAAATCATACAGACCATCTAACCTATCTCTCAATGCCTCAGCATCCTTTGCTCTCCAATCGGGATCGTCCATGCCTTCCGATGAGTAAGCTAACCCTATCCTAGTTGCATCCGCACCATACTTCTTCAGTACTTCTCTTATTGTTGTGAAGATACCGCGGGATTTTGACATAGATATCCCTTCAATATTCAACATTCCATTTACTCCTATAATTCCAGGCCAAAGCTCTTTGGGAAATATCGCCACATGTTGGAATATATAGAAAGTAAGATGATTGTAGATCAACTCTTTGGCGGAATTACGCAAATCTACAGGATACCAATAAAGGAACTCCTCGCGCATGCTCTTCAAGACCTGCGGATCTAATCCCGCTTTATTTGATACTTCTTCGGAATTACCCTTACCAAGGAAAATATAGTCGAAGACCCTTGCAGATAATTTTTCAGCAGGAATGTTATTCTGATAGATAAATTTCACGACCGTGTAGAATGACATATAGATAGTCGAATCGGAAAGCGTCTCTACTATCCACTGCGGATCCCAAGGCAATTTGGTCCCCAGCCCTGTCCGTCTAACACACGCTTTTTCAGAAAGCCAGTCGATGGTGTATTCGAAAGCAGATCTGGCCTCCTCTGGAAGAATCATCGTGTTCTCCAGGGCGTCTTCTGATTTCGATTTCCATTGCAGATCGCCATATTTCAAGAACCATTGATTCTCCAGTATCTTGACAATACATTGCGTATTGCATCTGCAAACCACCTTATCTGCAGTCTCCCACATTGAATCTGCTATTCCTTGTGCCCTGAAGTCTTGGATAAGCTTGTCCTTTATTTGACGAACCGGGATTCCAGCATATTTTCCTGTGTTTTCTTTCAATATGCCTCGGTGAAATTCTTTCTTATAGATCTGCTTTGTTGCCAGATCTGCTTTTGGGTCATTCTGATCTTTGATTCTCATTAGTTCAACTATCTCCAAACTCGGGTGCTCTCCCAGTCCCGGTGTCTTGATAAGAGAAATAGGCTTGATAGTATCCATTACGTCGGGAGACAACCCAAATCTCTCCAGCTCTTCGGGATGATGCTGCAAGTCTCTCAGGCTCAGCCAATCATAAGGAGCATGACTCGGAACACTCATAACGATTCCGGTCGCATTTCCTGGGTCTACAAAATCTGCAGGAAGTATAGGTATGTCATTATTAAGGACAGGATTTGTGCAATATCTACCAATCAATTCGCTACCACGGAATTCAGAAGTAACCTTTAATTTCTTAGTTTGTTCCTTCAGTTTTCCTGCTGCTTCTTTGCTCATTATCCAATTCTCGCCATCAACCTCTGCAAGGACAAGTGTTGAACTGGGATTAACCCATACATTTACAACCCCATAGATTGTCTCGGGTCTCAGGGTGGCCATTACCAACCAGGCATCATCATATCCAAACTTGAGTATGATATACTCAACGGGGGATATACCTTCGCCAACCAACCTGTCATGGTCTCCGGTTGGACTCTTGCAATTGGGGCACCATATAACAGGATGTGTGCCCAGACCGACGTATCCTCTATCATGTAGAGTTGAGTACTGCCATTCGATGAATTTATTAAACGGTGGATCAATTGTGGTGAAGCTTCTTCGCCAATCTATGGAATACCCCATCCCCTTCAGCGCTTCTTCGAACCCCTTCCTATAATAATTAATGATATACTTGGGATCTTTGAATTCTTTGACATCAGCTTCCGCCACGCCCCCCCTTATCAATATGTCTATCTGATCCTGGTCTCCCTTTCGAACTCTCTCGGCAACCCCTGCTATGGGTTCACCAGTAGCATGAAACGCAAAGGGGAACAGAACATTATATCCCTGCATTCGCTTAAATCTGGCGTATATGTCAACTCTTGAACATGTTAGAGCGTGTCCCAAATGAAAAGGACCATTCATATAGGGTATTGGAAACGTAGCAAATATTTTTTCCCGTCCATCAGGATCAGCTTCAAATAGTTTGCTTTCGGACCATTTCTTCTGCCATTTTGCCTCAATCGGTCTCCAGTCTACCATCAATTATACCTCCAAAAACCAGAGGGATGAATCTCTAGGGTTGTTTTTGAAAAATAGCTTATTGAAGGAGAACGCAATACCTCACTTTGCTTCATCTCCTTGTTAGATGCAATAGGGAGATTACTCAAATTTAAACCTTGTGCATAAAACCTTCATCTTTTATTAATATCCTAATAATAGAAATAGGGACTACTAAGGAGGAACTATAATGGATGTCTTCGAAGCTATTAAGGGACGGCGAAGCATCAGGAAATATGAAAGCAAAGAGGTTTCCGAGGAGGAAATAAGAAGGATTTTGGATGCAGCAATTCATGCTCCCTCCGCAGGAAATATACAGCCTTGGTCATTTATTTTGGTAAAAAGTCCAAGCAAACGTAGGGATCTTGCAAGGGTCGCATATGGTCAAATGTTCATCGCAGAGGCCCCTTTGGTCATAGTTGTCTGTGCAGATGAGCGAGCTTCAGGCTGGGGGTATGGCTCGAGAGGAAGAAGCTTATATTGTATTCAAGATACAGCTGCAGCAATTCAAAACATCTTATTGGCTGCTCATGCGATGGGGCTTGGAAGCTGCTGGGTCGGGGCTTTTAATGAAGATGCCGCACGCGAGGTGGTAAAGACACCGCCAGAAGTCCGTCCTATTGCTCTTATACCTATAGGACATCCGGCAGAAAAACCATACGCCACTGGTAGGAAAACTCTAAATTCTGTCGTACACTGGGAGAAATATGGGTAGTTGATCCACAAGAATACTCGAGGTGAGGTTATGGTTGCAGATCTAAAGGACCTTGCTAGGCTGTCGGTAGAGCTAGTTTCAAAACATGGAGCAAAACTAGTTGAATCAAGGGCAGAAAAGGGTGAAGCGTTAACGATAATAATCTCAGAAGAAGGAATCAAAAGAGTAGACTATAGTGAGAATAAGGGACTAAGCATACGTTTCTTGATGAATGATATGTGGCATTTCTCCTCTCTTGATAACCCTTCCAAAAGAAAGATACATAACCAGGTCAAGAATATGATTAAAGCAGCAAGAAGCAGCAGAGGGAATGAAATCATTGAAATAGCCGAAACCAAAACGGTTAGGGACAGGGTGCGGGTAAAAGGCAAAAGAGATATTCAGAATACACCTGTTGATGAGATCTGCAGCATCCCCCTATCACTTCATAGACGACTTCAGTCCGAAGACAAAGCTCCAAAAACACTGAAATCCTATACCATCTCACTCGCCGCATCTTATGGTGAGGATTTCTTTGTCAGCAGCGACGGATCAGAGATTGCTATGGAAGCTCCCTTTACTGTGATGACTTTTTCAGCTGTGCTGCAAGAAGATGGGAAGTTGGCGAAATCTGCAGATGCAATAGGCGGCACATATGGACTGGAGTTCTATAAGGATGGGAGCATCTGGAAACCCTTCGAGCTGGCAGATTCAGTTTTGAGCCGAGGAAGGGTTGCGTTAAAAGGCAAAAGACCTCCGAAAGGATATTACCCTGTTGTTTTAGATCAATCCATGACTGGTACATTGATTCATGAAGCCTTTGGCCACTTGTGCGAAGCTGACCTCGTTATGGCTGGAGGTGTTCTAAATAGAGGAATGATCAAGGAACAGATAGCAGACAAAGGTGTGACGATCATAGATGAAGGCATTCGCAAGGACGGCGCCTGGGTGCCTTACGATGATGAAGGCGTCAGACACGAGAAAACCACATTGGTTGAGGATGGAGCCCTAAAAACCTTCATGGTCAACCGAGAATATGCAGCCAAGTTGGGTATAGATCCCACGGGCAATGCGCGCACATCCAATTATCACACCCCTCCTATAATTAGGATGCGAAATACCTACCTCAGAAAAGGTGATTTCAGTTTTGAGGAACTGATTGAAGACATTCGCCAAGGCTTATATGTTCAGAAGTTTATGGGTGGTCAGGCTTCTTTGATTGGAATGTTTCAATTTGCCGGACAAGTAGGATGGCTAATTGAAAAAGGACAATTGTCTATGCCTGTCCGAGATGTTACTATCTCCGGCTCAACTCTGGAGACCTTGAAAACACTTGATGCTATTGGCAAAGATTTTGGAACAGATATTGGTATTTGTGGAAAAGGCCAACAGATAAGTGTTGGAAGTGGAGGCCCTCCTATAAGAGTTCCAAAGCTCAATGTCGGAGGAGATTAGATGAGTGATATTCTGGAGAAGACAATAAAAAAGGCTGAAGCAAAAGGCATAGAGGCCGAAATCTTCTTTGTATATCGCGAAGTTACAGACTGTAGCTTTGAGAACAATATCTTGAATGAGTTTGGAACTGGAGTCTCCAGAGGTGTTGGTATTAGAGTAATCCGAAATAATAAGCTGGGCTTCTCCTCAACAAACACAATTACAGAGAAGAGTCTGGAGAAGGGCCTAGATAGGGCAATATCTCTAGCTAACGTCAATCGTGAGAATCCTTTTATTGGCTTTGCAGAAGCCAAGAAGGACCGTACCAAAGCTTTTCTTGATCCAAAAGTCTCCAACTTGCCTTACAGCTACTTCATTGAGAACGCGAGAGATCTGCTAAACAATACTCAGGACACCCTCAGGAAAAGAGGAATAGATGCAGTAATTAGCGGGGGGCTTATCAGAGGTGTGGGTAGAATGAGGATTTTGAACACTCTGGGATTGGATATCCAGTATGAGAAATCAATACTTAAGAAAGGAATTGGTGGTAAAGCAATAAATCCCTTGTCTCTCGAGTGTGAGGTCTCTGAGTCACTTGCAAAAGGTGTTGGAAAATCTATAGAAGAGTTAAGCGATGAATTTGTTAAAACACTGGCATTTTCGCTAAAACCTGCAAAAGTTGATAAAATCAGTGGTCAGGTATTGTTTCATCCCGATTCCTTTATTCAGATATTATCCTATACATTGGGACCAGCCATAAGTGGGGAGAATGTATGCAGAGGTCGAAGTTTTCTGGCCAATTCAATAAACAAACAAATAGCTTGCGAAAAGCTTCAGATTTATGACTGGGGGAATTTGGACAGTCTCTTTAATTCTCGTCCTTATGACGGAGAAGGAATGCCCACCAGAAAAAACGATATAATAGAAGCTGGGATTCTCAAATCCTTCATTTATGACATTGAATGGGGCAATAGAGCAGGAAAAGGAAGCACTGGTAATGCACAGAGAAGCTATAGTGGCGTTCCCATGATTTCATTGAACAGCTTCTTTGTACCGCCTACTGCCAACATGTCACTGATGGGACAGCTGGATTCAGGATTTTATGTACGCGATGTTAGCGGTGCTCACACATCAAATAGCGTAACTGGTGACTTCGGCGTAGGAATCATACAGGCGTATAGGATTAACCGAGGGGAAATTGAGAAACTGGTGTATGGAGCAACTATTGCGGATAACTGCATCAATCTTCTGAAATCGGTTCAAGAAGTAGACAATGATATTGAAAATCTTCAGCTTTCTGGAGGATCTGTCGCCATCCACTCTGGAAAGATTTTAACACATATGTAGAGAACCTAGTTTTTCCAATCCTCAATGAATCTAAGAAGGCCTGGACGTGGTCTTATGATATAACCCCCGTCAATTAAATCATTGAGGACTGTCTCTACTTCATTCTGTCCAAAACCATACTCCTTCATTCTTAGATAGACAAAATCCTCGGATACAGGTTCAGCTGTTCTTCTGAAGAGTCGCCGCAGTTTTTCACCGACATCCTTTCTTCTTTTTGGAACTTTCGATTTCTCTTCTTTATCTGCTTTAGTATCAATTATTATGTATTTCAAAGACCATGGATTGGGAAACATTACTCCTCCCTGACTTGCCAAGAGCCCAATTCTCTTACTTACCCAATCCCATTCTAATTGAGCCTTAACACACATACGGTAGAGATCACCAAGCGGCGTTGATTTAACACAATGATTCCTCAGTATCTGAAATAGACGCTTTTCTCTAGAACTTTCGATATCAATTTCAAAATCCACAAGATTCTCGATGGAGTTATCATGCAATTCGGAATGAACCTCAACTTCCGACAGGAACTTCTTCTTTCCTCCCTTCTTGTCGTATTCTCTAACTTTGGAATGTGCTTCTTTTTGTCCTTCTACGATTTTTGAATGCCGGGAATTGACCATAATAATCCTGCCGCAATGGTTACAAATCCTGATTCTATGCTCTGCCGGTATGTATGTGAAACGCTCGCAATTAGGGCAAATAAACACTAAGAAAGTTTCCTTCAAGGATCACTCCTCCTTTTCATCACACTATTGAGGAAGGAACAATATGAACCCCTCTTTGGGCTTTATAATAAGTCCGTTTCTCTCCAAACGAATGAGCTGCTTGTTCACCCATTCCTCTTCCAATCCTTTGCTCTTGGCTGTTCTGATCAATTCAATTTCCGAAATTGCCTTTCCCCGAGACCTTTTAGCTAGAGAAAGCAGAATTTTCATAAACCGATCTCTTTTAGATCCCCGTGAGTGTGCGTACGAATCAATAGGTTCAAATTCCCCCTTCTTGTTCTTAGGCAATTTAATTAGCCTCACAATTCGGCTTGCCTCAAATGCATCATCAGCATGTCCTATTCTACGGACACGTTCTATCTTGTTATTATACTCACATCTTGGGCACTTTCTTCTTTTCTGAGTTTCCTTTGCAAAAAGCGGAAGTCCACAATTCCCACAGACGAATATTATATATCGCTTAACCATTTTCCATCATTCCGAGACTACTACCATTGGCCAAAAAAACATCGAATTGGCGGTGATTCAGCAGACTATGCTATTCTTGGCTAAGAGTTCACCAATAAGATGCTCTTGATAAGTCTTTATCAACTAAAGATTAATTTATTACTTCCCCCTATCGATTCAAAGGAGAAGATAGTGTTGCCAGAAGAAGATGTTGAAATTCTTGCAGAACTAAAAGCTTTCATAGAGAAAGAGATTGAAAGGAAGCAGGAAGAGGCAAATACACTTAGGCGATTTCTCAAGGCTGTTGATGCATTTCTCGTAAAAAGCAGTTTCAAGACTGCAGATAAGTTCACCGGCAAGAGGGAAGAACTTAAAGTTGAAATGATGGGGGAGACTCTCTCCATAAAATCAGGCAATATCGAGTTAGCTACGATGTATATTGACAATAAAGAAATTCGAATAATCCCTGTGCCGGAACATCGATTCGATCCAGGAATACCTCCTTTTGATTCATTCTTTGTAAATAGGATAATGAACAATATGAAAGACGAAGATCAGGCCAAAGTAGAAGCTGGCGAATTAACCCAAGAAGATGCTTTCGCATTTGAGGTCAAGATTGAAGACGGGATCTTAGAGGAGATAATCATCAGAAACGCAGGAAGTCAAGAAAGAAATAGAGAAATACAGAGGACAATAAGATGGACTTTGGAAAAGATGTGGGAAAAGAAAGAGTCCAAATCATAGTAGCGTGAATCCAAAGGAGGTATTAATGATTCAGGATCTAATCAGGGAGTTTGTTAACAAGAAGAATGTTTATGCTGTCATAGGAGTGAGTAGAAATCCAGAAAAATATGGTCATAGAGTTTACAAGGATTTGCGGAGTGCAGGTTACAAAGTCTATCCAATTAATCCAAAAATAGATGAGGTCTTGGGAGATAAGGTCTATCCCGATCTGGGAAGTCTACCTGAAAAACCCGATGTCGTAGATGTAGTGGTCCCTCCCAAGATAACTGAAGAAGTTGTTAAAACATGCAAACAGCTTGGAATTACAAAAATCTGGCTGCAGCCAGGTTCAGAATCTAATTTGGCAATTAAATTCTGCCAGGAAAACGGCATAGATGTTGTGTACGGAGTATGCGTAATGAAAGAAAGATTAGTACATCATTAAATCTTGCTGTCTTCCCCTCATTAATCAATAACCATAGGTTGAGAGTATCTTGTCCAAGAGTTCAGCATTTGAATTAAAGGCCATCGGTATTGTAGAAAGCTCTGGACCCACATCTGAAATAAGCGTCTTTCCGGAGTATTGCTCAGGTCTACAGAGTCTTGTAGAATTTTCGCATGCCATCATATTATACTGGTTTCATCTCAGAGATAGCAGAGAGGAAAGAAGTGTATTGAGTGTAATTCCTAAAAAACATCCTGGGGCACCCCCGGTCGGAGTGTTTGCATCCAGAAGTCCTAGTAGGCCAAACCCAATTGGTTTGTGTGTTGCCAAGATAATAGGAGTAGTTAATTGTACTCTTACTGTGAAAGGTCTAGATGCGTTTGAAGGATCTCCGATAGTCGACATAAAACCCTACCTTTCGGGGAATGATGCTGTCCTTGGGACCAGGGCTCCCGAATGGGCATTGCATAAATCCCCAACTTAGAGTCGAAAGCATTTTAGAAAGCGACAGAAATACTCGTTCTCTTCACTGCAAGAATAGGGTACGGTCTTACCTCTACTCTTGATAAGTTTCTAAGACTTAGCAGCTTCTTTAAGCCTTCAGCTTCAATCCTGTATTTATCTATTGATGCGTCTGTGCCTCTTCAACAACTCTATGACCTGCAACTACCTGATCGATACTGTGAATAGAACCCCCAAGTTCTTCCAACTCCTGCTTGATCAAATCAAATTTTAAGTCAGGACCTACAATGGTTATTTTGATGCTCTCTGTTTCGGCGTCGACTTCGATCAAAGAGATATTCACTCCACTTACTCCATCTAGTCTCGCTATTCTGTCTGCCAGTGTGTGTAGTTGAGGATTATGTGGCTTGAGAACGTCTAGCACAAGACGTTTGATGCCATAACTCATTTATGTGGCGACACCTCAAAACTTTAAGGCTATACTCGATAATCTTTTGGAATTATTTAAGTTTTATTGTTCTGGCTGATAACACATGTTATCTAGAAAATCTGTCAACTCTGATACCACTCCGATGGTGTGATCGGCTCCCCCTTTCTTTAATTCTTCTGCTGTCTTCATGGAAGTCTCAACGCCGATAGTTAATACTCCAATACTGTTGGCCGCTTGAAAATCTACTGGATGATCGCCAACAACTATTGTTTTTTCTGGTGCTATTCCCAGAAGTTCGATCACCTTGCCCAAATGCTCGATACTGGGTTTTGGTTTAATAACATCATCTCGGGTCACGACAACATCAAAGAATCTTCTAATATTGGTTTTTTCAAGGACGTAGTTGGCAATCAGGTCCCTATTTAGCGTGAAAATTCCAAGCTTAAATCCTCTCCTCTTGAGCTCCTCCAGGGTTTCTATGACTCCGGGAATCAGCGAGGTCATCTCGGCACCATCAAGCTCATATTTTTCGATTGCACGATCTACTGCCTGTCTTATTTCCTTTAACTCCGTCTCTTTTGCCCCTTTTTTCTTGAGATAATCAAATACTTTGCCTACGGTGGTGAAGATCGGTTCAGTTGTTGATAAAAGCTCGGGGTCTATGTTATGTTCTCGAAGTCGGTCTAAGGCCTTTTTTCGTGCGCTCATATAATCAATCTTAAACCACACTAGAGTTCCATCGAGATCGAAAATGATAGCTTTGAATTTGCGCATCTCGGTACTCCTCGGTACATATTATTGAGATGATTACTCGACTTCCATAGTAAGAGGCTTGGAAACAAAATCAAAGAATTTCTGCGGGATAAAACTCTCGAATCTTACCTTCGCTCTTATCCCGTCAAACCTCAGGTATTTGGTTCCTTCTGTCAAAGTGAATACATATTTGAATTCTCTTTCATCCTCGGGCTTAAGATCCTTGACTTCCCAGAATTTTCGTCTTCTATCCTCAGAACCTTCCCAGACCATATCTGATATTATTGCTTGAGTGACTTCTTGGTCTGATTTATTTGAAATAATGACCTTAACAACATTCTCTCCATCTCGGTTGATGGGCAATTGCACTTCACGCTCTACACCGACATTGGGACAAACAAAGATCGGCCCTACTCGGACCTTGGTTCTGCCTATGCCAAGATATATTTCGTCGAATTTGTAGTTCATATCTGCCATCAAATGCATCTCACCAATCTCTTTTGCCTTGATTATCAATTCACCATTCCTAGGTGCATTCACAAACGGAGAGTGAAAATCAAAGTCGACCCCTCGAGTATGCGGCTCAATCTCACAAGGTGTATCGGCATACCAGTCAAACCGTATCTCGCAACCTTCAGGCCTAGGATTCCTAACGGAGTAAGGAATTTCTGTTCGCTCTCCTTGCCTGATGGCTACTGTGTAGAAAACAAACCTTGGAAATACATTTGCAGTCAAGGATGATATTTCCCGCTTTGGATGAACCAGGCTTTCGCCGCACTTAACGCAAAAAAGCTTAATTGCTTCAAACAAACGTTCCTGATGTAGCTCCTTTCTGGCTATTGCTTTCAGTTCTTCCTCCGAAGACCCTTCTATTCTAAGACTAGTGGTTCTTGAATCCCATCTGCAGTATGGACAGCGGAGGAGGTATTTCTTTCCAGCTTCTACCTCTAAGTCACTGCTGCAGATAGGACATTCAAAGCAATTTGGGCATTCTGTAAAGTACTCTCTAGCGGTCTTAACATCCGTTGTCCAGCCGCATCGATAACATTTGTAGCTCACAGGTACTCTATGTGCACATTTCTCGCATACAACTTCCTGACAAGGCAAACAAAAAAAGCTGCGGTATCCAGATTTGAATTCTCCGCATCGGGAGCAAATGTACTCTACCGGCAATTATCATCACCTATTTGGTCTTTTCAAAAGTCTCTACAAATCGAATATATGCTTCTATGAATTCTTCATGTCTTTCCTGTTCGCCCAGACCTAGCTTTCTTATCAAGTTGGCTGGATTTCCCGCCATAACGGATTCTGGTGGGACTACGGCCTTATTCGGAACTACCGAACCAGGCAGAATTACATCACCCTGGTTAAGCTGGGACTCACGCTCTATTACTGCATTATTGCCCACAAAGCAATAATCTGCAATATATGATCCCTGAACAACCGCTCCTTTTCCAATAAAAACATAGTTACCGATTATTATGCTTCCGTGGTTTAGTGTACCATCAATAAAAACCTCTGGGGGATAAATAATGGCATTATCTTGTATAACCACATAGTTTCCCATAGTGACTCTACCTAGATCCCCCCTAATGATAACCCCTTGACCTATGTACGTATGCTCACCTATTCTTACATCACCTACAATTCTTGCAAGATCATCGATATATGCACTCTTATGAACCTCAGGTTCCACACCCTTATGTTTCAAAATAGGACACACGATCTCCACGCTCTTGAAAAATCATTCATTGCAAAGATGTAAATAAAGCTATTTGTTTTCAGAACCAGCAAATCCTCCGGTAGATGATCAAATGAAGATAGGTAATAAGCTTCAAATAGCTAACCTTCTATGAGATTGTTCTCTGACATTCACTCAGAGAAAAATCGCTTCATTGAGCTCCCAAAGGCAATCACAAATTCTGAGCTATTCTACATGAACTCTGAATAAGTCGATATCGCTCCAGTATTTCATTTCTTCAAAGGTCTTCAAGAACTCTCTAACCGCTCTCTCAACATCCAGAGATTGTGTAATATATCTTCCTACTATCAGGATGTCCGCACCACTCTTCAAAGCCAAGCTTGCTGTTTCAGGAACCACGCCGCCAGCAACAGCTACCAATACTTTCTTCTTCTTGTAGAGCCCCCTAATCTCTTTGATGAAATCCCACCGGGGTTTTTCAGAAGCTTCTACATCTATGGCACGATGCAGAATTACGACGTCTGGTTTCTCCTTAAGACCCGTAAGCTTCTCAACAGGATCTTCAACGTTCATCATGTCTACTACTGCATAAATGCCGAGTCTTTGTGCCTCATAGATGAATTTGTCAAGTGTTTCCTTTGCTGCTAGACCTGAAGCTACTACTGCATCTGAGGTTGCCTCGTAAGCCATATCAACTTCAACTTTTCCTACGTCAAGAGTCTTAAGGTCACAAGTTATGAATACGTCTTTCGCGACCTCTCTCATTTTTCTAACAACATCAACTCCATATCTTTTAACCAAAGGCGTACCTGCCTCAAGCAGGATCCTATCACTATGAGGAACCTGTTTCATAATTTCCAATGTCTTCGTGAATGAGGGAATATCTAACGCTATTTGCAGGTAAGGAGGTCTCCACAGCCTTGGAACTCTGAATCCCATAATGGGATGTGTGGCTCTATCCTTATCATATAATATCTTGTCTATGGACGGATAGCCTATCATTGCACGCTTCAAGGCAAGCTTTGTTGCACCGTAATTATAATGATATATCTTGCGGAAATCTTGAGCATTTGGATGGATAAATACGCTACATATTACTACCCACTCGTCAATCTTGTCTTTCGGTATGATCTCCTCCTCGACAGCATCTGCTATCGCCTTTGCAACTGCTGATTGTGCTGGTCCAAATATCTTTGATGCTTGTTCCAGATTTTTCACAGTAACCTTTGGTATTACTAAAGTCATGGGTTTTGAGGGAAGATTCGGTCTGATTACTGCCAGTAGAGGAGTGTGTCCCACTGAAAGCTGAGCTAAGCTGTTAGCAAAAGCTTGCCCAACAGGGCCTTCCTTATCTCCAATTATCAAATCTACATGAGCAACTTCGTCTCCCTTACCAATCAATGCTTCACCAATCAAATACATTTAAGCTCTCACTCCCAACAAACAGCTTATTCTTCTCCACATATACATCTTGTTTCTATAATAATTTAAGTATTTACTAATACGACCTGATCATTTTCAAAGAATAATGATTGTTATCATTCATTTTCTGCGGCCCCGGATTGACTATTGGTCAACCTCTAGAAGTTTAAGACTTATAAGCTAGATGACAGTTATACGTTTCAATTCATGATTTGGAGGAGAATCCATGTTAAGCGTTAATAGCGAGGCCTTAAAGATTGCAAAGAACATGATCAAGAATGCAGAGCAACTCAATATTGATGTTCAAGAATTGGACAACGGTGCAAAGGTGATAGATGCAGGAGTCCAAGCCTCAGGTGGACTCGAGGCAGGTGTTTTGACTGGAAAAATCTGTCTGGGAGGTCTAGGAGAAATTTCTCTATTCTCTTATTGGCTCGATGATATTTTGCTTCCTGCTGTAAATGTGTACAGCGACCAACCCATTGTTGCTTGCTTGGGTTCCCAATTTGCTGGCTGGAGAATCAAAGTCGGAGATTATTTTGTGATGGGTTCTGGTCCTGCTAGAGCTTTAGCTCAGGTTGAGGAAAAACTGTTCAAAGAGATCGGTTATTCAGATGAAGCAGATTCAGCAGTAATAGTTCTAGAAACTAGAAAACTTCCTGAAGAAGAGGTTATGCAGTTCATAGCTGATAAATGTGGTGTTGACGTCTCCAAAACTTATGCTATCGTGACTCCAACGGCAAGCATTTCTGGCTCAGTTCAGATCGCTGCGAGAGTAGTTGAAACAGGCATACACAAGATCACGAAGGTAGGATTGGACCCCGATCGTATTTTGCACGGATTTGGAAGCTGTCCAATAGTGCCTGTTGAGAAAAAAGACTCAAAAGCTATGGGGACAACTAATGATGCAATACTTCTCGCCGGTTCAGTGATTCTTGGTGTCCGAAGCAAAGAAGAAGATGAACTGAAGAATATAGTAGATCAAACTCCTTCATCTGCATCAAAAGACTATGGCAGACCATTCTCTGAAATCTTTAAATCAGTAGGTGGAGACTTTTATAAGATAGATCCTGGAATCTTTGCTCCGGCTTTGATTGTAGTCAATGATGTGCGAACGGGGATAACCTACAAGGCCGGACGTATCAACAGCGAAATGTTGAAGAAAAGCCTGGGTTTTAAAGAATAAACTTAAATACTTTTACCAAACTAGAAATCTAATCCAGGGAGTAGGAAACTTATCGGGGAGACCGCCGTTGGATAGATATATTGATGCATTAAAAAAGCTCAGGGAGATACTAGCCACATTCACCCAGAAACTCTTCAATGTCTTCCCGTTCATAGTGGATGGAGAGAGCCTTAAGGAGCGAATGGCTAGCGCCGATAAAACATCCAAACGCATTGAAGAAGCCTTAAACGCTCTAAAAACGTGGCTCAGTGAGATACTACTTCTTCTGACTGCAGCCAGATCCTTACTGTGGCATCTAGAAACATCTGCCGAGGAGTCTGAAAGCGTAAAAGAAGTCAAAGACAGAATAAGGATATTCCTAATCCCCGAATTTGAACGCTATGTCGACAGCTTGATGCGCGAAACAGAAATAATCGATAGCCGTATCGTGCCTCTAATAGACGTTTTTGAGCGGCTTGAAGCAACATCAGGAAGTGTACATGAAAGAGCTAAGTACTTCAAGAGAATCACCCAATTTGATGAAAAAAGTGGAGAAAGCGACATAACCAGGCTATTTAGGTTTATTCTGACGGACAACATGAAAGCATTTGAGAAGCTTGAAAAGGAAGTAAAGAATCGCCTAAATGCATCCTCCAAGAGCGAATAGTTCGCTTATAATAGCTTGAATAGCAACAATCATATAGATCAAGTCGCTTTGTCTTTTGACTAAGATGTCGACTCAAACAGAATTTGAAGATGTTTGTACAATCTCAAATTCAAGGAGGTAATGATAATGGAAGTTATTGACTCCATAAAGGAGAGAAGAAGTATCAGAAGATTCAAGCAGAAAAATATAGAAGAAGAGAAGATCTCAATCTTACTAGATGCCATGAGATGGGCTCCATCTGCCGGAAACAGGCAACCTTGGGAGTTCATAATCGTAAGGAACAAAGAGTCACTCTCGAAGATTGCCACTGAAGCTCCCTACGGGGCTTTTATAGCTGATGCTCCCCTGGCAATAGCAATTGTAACGGATCCGAAAACCTCCAGATGGCATGTTGTTGATGGTAGCTTGGCCTCTCAGAACTTCCAATTGGCAGCCTGGGCTTTGGGTCTGGGAACCTGTTGGATAGGTAGCATGAATCGGGAATCTGTTAAAAAGATTCTGGGTATACCTGAGGAGAAGTATCTGTTAACTATTTTTCCTTTAGGATATCCTGATGAGAAACCTGTCAAAAATAGAAAATCTCTTGATTTACTAATTCACAATGAGAAATACTCATCTGATTAAAGCGGACGAAGAAACATATCCCACAACTGACTTCTGCCTACTAATAAATCCCCCACTATAATAGTTATTGCTGTAGCTTGATCTGAAGCATTGCCACTGGACTTCTGGCAAAATTGGACTATCACCTAATTGTACAGAAAAGATCATTCATAGGGCTGCTTTTGGAGACAGTCTAATGTGCCTAGTCAAAAACTTTCTTCATTAAGTCTAGGAGAAGACCCTTGGCCATTTTCATTGATTCCTGACCCCGCTGGGTAATACGATAATACTTTCTGTCCTGTCTTTTTGTTTCATTTTTCTCTAGACTTACTTCGACCAAACCATCCCGTTTCATTTTGTATAGAATGACATAGCCTGTGACTATTGCTGGAGAGAATCCAAACCTCTTTCTTATTTCGTTTTTGATTTCATAGCCATATCTTGGACGCTCTTGAAGAAGACGCAGAATGTATAACCACAGATTTTCTTTAGTCAGCATCTTCCTAAGTCTCTTAAATGCTTTGGTTTCACTCTCTTCAGAAGTTGAAGACTCTGAACTCACCTTCGCTAACCTCTTCAGATAATATGGTTGAATCATGCTTTTGCTTTGGTGGATATGTTCTCCTTCTATAATAGTTTAACTCAAACTAATAATAGATTTCGCTAATTTCACAGCTTCCAGTCCAGCTCTTCATGTACAAGCGTAATACATTGACTTGCCAGATAAGTCAAAGGACCGACGCTAATTTGAATAGCCCCCAATCCTCGAAGTACATTTTCATCAGCTTTACCTAAGCCCATGTGGTCCCCCATTACGAAAACCAAATGATTGTCCCTGGGGAAGTCAAAATCACGAATATCTTGCCCTTTTTGATGCAAATAGAATAGAGCTCCCTCACCTTTCAATTCATCCGTGATTCTATTGAAGTTTTTGGGACATATGCTAATGCCTGGCCATTCATCCAATACCTTTTCAACTTCTGAGGGTTTTCCCAACAATTGACTCATAATCTTGGCTACTTCGAATTCATCATCAGGAAGACGTTGCAGTCTTCTGCCTTCGACCGCTATAAGTCTGGGTGGTAATGGTTCCCCCTCTAGCAGACCATAGAAATCTGTATTTTGCTTTTCTCTCTTTTTTCCGAATGCAGAAATCAGACACCGACACACTACATCCAGTCTACCGCTGGTTCCAGGTATATCTTTTATTGAAAAATCAGGAATTGTGTGCGCGGTTCCAGATTTTACGACAAATATCCGCTTCAATCCAAAGCACCATCATTTAATGACAAATGAACACTCAATATTGCCCTCCTCTACTAGCCGTGATGATTTCTTAGTAAGCTCATTAATTGCATCCATCGTCATTTTCTGGTGTCTCTTGATCGAATTTTAACCACACCTCTATGAACAGCACAGCTTACGCATGCAAACTTTGTTACTCGTTCTCTAGGAATGAATGTTCCCTTTTGTCTCAGTTCCCGAGCAATTGTCGGTTCAACGAAACTAACATATTTTGTTACTCGTTTAATCTTATCTCTCGGTACTCGCTTTCCACAAAATGAACACTGAACCATACTTTTTTTCCCAGATGAACCTTTGGCTCTTCCTCGACTTTTCCTTTTCTTAGGCAAATATTGCACCCCAATGAACAGATAATAATTCACGTTATAAGTTTTTGGAATCAATAATGATCGATATGGACTCGCCTATTGATGGAGAAGGTTTTCGTTCCTTCTTTTGACCTCCTCAAGTCTCATTGGAAACTCTGGACCTGTGTATTCAACCATTATGGACGCCGCTGCTGATGCGAAGTAGCCAGATCGAAAAACATCACCAGTCCTCAAGTATTCAAAGACGAATGATCCTGCATAAGTGTCGCCCGCTCCTGTCGGATCTCGAGCAAGAGTCTTATATGCGGGAATTCTGATGATGTTCTTTCCATCATATATGACTGAACCTCTCTCTGCAAGCGTAACTATACCAACATCTGCTCCCCAGTCTACAAGCTTTTTGGCAGATTCCTGCGGTTTTTCTATTCCAGTCATAACCAAGGATTCATGTTCGTTTGGCTTTACAAAGTGTACAAGATCCACGATCTTTTTTATCTCATCGCGGCTGCAAGCACGTTTAACTCTGCCTCCATCTCCTATTATCCTGGTTATCCCTTGAGGATCCAGGAATAAGATAGCGTCGCTCTCTTTACGTAGAAATGAAATCAAATCGTAATCAACTTCTTGGAGTATCGGTCCTATAATAATCGCTTTGGCATCTAGGCATTCTCTCGGAAAGCTCTGAATAGTAATCTTGTCAGCTATTCCGAGCACATCCAGTGTCCTGTCACCTTTTTCATCATAAACGAGCTTGAAGCCTCCTGTCTCCTCTGATATCATCAATTTAGGTATTTCTACACCAAATCTCTCTACGTCCTCAGTAAATACTGCCTTGAAGTCTTTTCCAATGTAGCCGACTAGCGCCGCTCTCCTAATGCCGAGCTTTTTGGCAGCTAAACACGCATTAGTACTGCACCCTGACAGAACACGTTTCTTGGTTGACAGATAGGGAGTTATTATTATGTCATATACCGGATTTCCCACGGCAACAATATCATAAGTCATCTGCTTCTCCTTCTTTTTGCTTAATTCCCTCTGTCTTTCTCCAAGTATAATGAAGGCGCTGTAACACTGTAATTTGAGAAAGGACCCCAACAAGAATAATACAGACTTCCAAGATGTTTTGGCCTAGAAAAAGAATAGTTGGCCACAGATAAACGAATATGATACCAACTATAATTAGAATCAGTTTTTCCTGACGCTCTGCGATTCCCACGGTACACTTCTCCAATCGTCCTACTGACTCGGCTTTAGCTCTGACAAAGCTAGCCATTACCATGCTAAAGAAAGCAAAAAATCCCCAAACCCACCATACGAAGCCGCCAAAAACCAATCCGAGGATAATTAGGAACTCAGTATACCTGTCAAGCAGATGATCCAGAACAGCTCCAAATCTTGTGGTAGCACCGGTCGCTCTTGCAATTGCACCGTCAAGCATGTCAATGAAACCAGTCAGCAGAATCAGGATGAGCCCCCAGATTAATGCTCCGAGAGCGAGTAATATACAACAAAAAACACTAACGACAAGGCTGATTACTGTTACTATATTGGGTGTTAGGCCAATCCTAGATAGCCGCCTTCCTACTGGCAACATTAATTTTTCATACCTTTCTCTAAGTTTGCCTAACACTGCCCATCACGCTCGACGCATCTTTTCTGGAACTCTTAGTTTTAAACCTTTTGCTCTTATTAAAAGGTTTATAAACGATTTTGACCTCCAATCTTAAGAGGTTCAATCCATACCCTAGACGGGGGATTACTACTAGATGATACACTCTCACTGGTTGGAAGAAATACTTCAAAAACTATATGATAGAGAAGCTGACCCGGTGGTCCTAAACACCGGCAAATCAACTAGTGGAGAATTCCATATGGGAATTTTCCGTGAGCTTCTGATCTGTGATAGCCTTGGCCGTCTGCTTACAAGTGGAAATACCAATTGGGATTTCTATTTAATTATGGATGATTTTGATGCTGCAAAACGTTTTCCAGACTATATCCCCAAAGAGTTTGAAAAATACATAGGTACCCCATTTTCGGACATCCCATGTCCTGATAATGATTGTGAGAGTTATGCGCGTCACTATGCAATGAACCTGATCAAAACATTCGATGATTTTGGAATAGACCCAAAGATCGTCTGGAGTTCAAAGCTTTATGAATCGCCAGAGATGAAAGATGCTATACGTATCGCCCTCAAGAACGTGGAATTGATAAGAAAGATTCTAAAGAAATACATCGCCCCAACGTTAAGAGAAGAGGAAGTTGAGGATTACTTAATAGAGATGGAGGAGAGATGGCCCGCCACCATAATCTGCGAGAAGTGTGGGAAGCTACAGGCAAAAGCAGAAGGTAGGATTCAACCGAACAGAATTACCTCCTTCGATCCAGTAGCTGACAGAGTGACTTATGTATGCCCGGCTTGTGGTTATGAGGGAGATACAACTATTGCCAAAGCGAGAATCAAATTGACATGGAGAATAGATTGGCCAGCAAAATGGTTCATTTATTGTGTGACGTGTGAGCCGGCTGGAAAAGATCATACTGTAAAAGGCGGTGCTTATGACACAGGGCTGGAGATTTGTCAAAAGATCTACGGATATGAAGGACCAGTGAAGGTAGTGTATGAATGGGTCAGATTCGGTGAGGCAGACATGAAAACTTCTAGAGGTATAACCTTCACCCCACGTGAATTCCTCCGTATATGCTTTCCCGAAGTATTCAGATACCTAATTCTCCGAACTCACCCCTCAAAGCACATAAGTTTCAGACCGGAGCTTTTGGTTCAACTAGTAGACGAGTATGATCGGTTTGAGAGGATCTATTATGATCTGGAAGAGGCAGATGAAGAAGAAAAGAACGAGGCGAAGTTCCTTTATCCCCTGTGTCAGATTAAAGAGGTTTCCTCAGAGATTCCGAAACGCCTTCCATACCGTTTTGCAATCATATTCTCACAACTGAAGAATCTTCTTACAAAGGAGAAGGTATTGGAAAAAGCAATTGACGTGGTCAAAAAAAGCTATCAAATAGACAAAGTTACGGATGATACAATTAAGACCATTCAAATGACCCTCCAGCGTGCCGAAAACTGGACGAAGTCATATGGTCCTCCTGAGTTCGTATTGGATATTCCAAAAGAAGTTACAAACGAAATAAAAGAAAAGTTGAGCGATAAGCAAAGAGAAGGCTTAAGACTGCTTGCAGAATTCCTTGAATCTGAAGATTTGGATGAGGAAACCCTTCAAAACAGAGTATTCACTTTAGGAAAAAAAGAGCTAGGAATAGGGGCAAAGAAAATGTTTCAAGCCATATACTTAGCAATTATAGGGAAGAAATTCGGTCCAAGGATGGCCCCCTTTCTACTTTCGTTGGAACGAACTTGGGTAATAGAAAGGCTTCTGGATGCAGCAAAATAGAATACAAAATCTAAGTCTTTTAAAGAAGATGTGAGTGTAATTATGGAGGAGGAGATTTGAATGAGTTCTGAAGTTGTTGCATGTCTTCTATTGGTTGTGAAAATGGGAAAGGAACACGAGGTAGCCGAAAAAATAAAGCGAATTGAGGACGTAGTAGAAGTGCTGATTGTATACGGACAGTGGGACGTTCTCATAAGAATTGAAACAGAAGCTCTCGGAAAGCTTGACTACATAGTTACTGAGATTCGAAGAATAGATGGTGTAGAGCAAACAACAACATTGATTGCTTCCTAGAAGTCTTTAGTCGGCAGAATCGGTAAGAGGGACCAAAATGTCAGAAGGAATCCTCAAAACACAATACAGAAAAACCATTTTGGAAGCGCATCGTGGGGATATTACTGAAGTCGCAGTAGAAGCAATAGTGAACCCGGCTAATAGCTTTCTAATTATGGGTGGAGGAGTTGCTGGAGCCATAAAGCGGAAAGGGGGCTCGAACATTGAGACTGAAGCTCAAAGATCCGCTCCTATGCCTATTGGTCAATCGATTGCTACATCAGCGGGCAAATTGAATGCAAAGTATGTTATACATGCTCCAACCATGGAAACCCCAGCCCAAAGAACTTCCTTGAAGGCCGTGTCAAAGGCATTAAAAGGGGCTCTGAAATGTGCCGATGAGAAGCATGTAGAAAGCATAGCAATTCCAGGGCTTGGAACGGGTGTCGGTGGCGTAGATGAGAACAACGCTGCCCGAATAATGATTCGTGAAACACTAAGACATATAGACGGTGGCACAGGGATTCAAAGAATCGTTTTTATTGGCTACAGCGTTGAACTAGCCAACGCCTTTGCGAAGGAACTGGAAGATATTGAACCCATTGGCTAGACTGGAAAGGGAAATCCCAAAACCTTTTATATGCAATTTTTTTAAGATACAGTGGGGAGCTGTGATGGGTAAAATAAGTATGGAGAGTTTTAGACCGGATCCCAGACTGAGAACCCTCTGGTACTTCGACCTCCTTATCGGCATTATCGTATACCTCTTGATTATAGCACTTCCAGCGATAGGCGTGGTACACCTTATCAATCTGACAGGCCCACCTACTTTTGATCTGACAACCGTTTATTACTGGATATTTGGCATCTTGTTTCTCTGGGCTGTTCCAGCAGCTGTATGGATTCCATTCTACTACAGATCGATAGAGTATCAAATACTTCCTGAGGAAATTGTAGCCAAAAGGGGAGTAATTTGGAAGAATGAACAGCGCATACCGTATTTCAAAGTAACAAATGTAAATGTGAGACGTGGACCATTGGAAAGAATATTTGGGCTAGGGAGGGTAGGTATCCAGACAGCTGGTTTTGGTGCGACAAGTCTGGCTGAAGAGAGAATCGCAGGACTCAGAGACCCTGAAGAGGTCAGAGAGGTAGTAATGGAAAGGATCAGAAGGTTTGGAAAGGAGCCAGTGGCAATAACGGAAGCTCCAACGCCAAGAGCAGCTATAAGATCTGTGGCTGAAGAAGAACTCCTGAAACAAATACTAGAAGAACTGAAGAAGATCAGAGAGAAACTATAATATCCATTCTTTTTTATTATCTTTTTTTCTTGATTTGGTATTTTCACATTTCAATAGTATATTTTCACATTTCAATAATATTTTATAGGGCTGAGTCTAGTAAAATGAATAGAACAGCATTTTTGAAATGACTGTTTGGGGGAGACATTATTTGGGTAACGAATCTAAACAGATCCTAGGAATACGTGGTCCCCGAGTTGTTAGGGCAAATACGGGCAACAAACTGATATGTAAAGGGTGGCAACAGGAGGCGGTTTTAAGACTTCTGAAAAATAACCTCGACCCCGAAGTGGCAAAGGATCCAGATAATCTGATCGTTTATGGCGGAGCAGGAAAAGCAGCAAGGAATTGGGAATGTTTTGATAAGATTATCGCATCGCTCAAAGAATTGGAACATGATGAAACCTTGCTAATTCAGTCTGGAAAACCTGTTGGTATAATAAGAACTCACCGAGCTGCTCCTCGTGTTTTGATCTCAAATGCTATGGTAGTGCCCAAGTGGGCAACACTGGACGAGTTCAGAAGACTTGAAAATCTGGATCTGACAATGTATGGGCAAATGACTGCAGGAAGCTGGATATATATCGGAACCCAAGGGATATTACAAGGAACCTACGAAACTTTTGCTGCAGTAGCCAAAAAGCACTTTGGCGGGAGTCTAAGAGGTAGATTGGTGCTCACAGCCGGCACAGGTGAGATGGGAGGAGCCCAACCACTTGCGATAACGATGAATGAAGGAGTAGCGCTAGTCGTCGAAGTCGACAAAGACCAAATTGAAAAAACGATAAGAAAAGAGTGCTGCGACATGATTGTTGAAAACCTCGATGAAGCTATCTCTATAGCGAATGAAGCTATTGACAAAAAAGAGGCAAAATCAATAGCTCTCCTCGGCAATGCTGCAGAGACTCATCCAAAACTGCTTGATATGGGAGTAAAGCCCGATATAGTAACCGACCAAACTGCAGCTCACGATCCGCTTAATGGGTATATTCCAATGGGGATCAATCTAAAAGAAGCAGCAGAATTCAGAGAAGAAGATCCTGAAAAATACATCAAGAAGGCCAAGAAATCTATGGCAATTCAGGTAAAAGCCATGCTAGGATTTCAACGTAGAGGAGCAATAGCGTTCGACTATGGTAACAACATCCGTCAACAAGCTTTTGATGAAGGAATAAAGAACGCGTTCAATATACCAGGATTTGTCCAGGAATATATCCGTCCGCTGTTCTGCGAAGGGAGAGGTCCATTTAGATGGGTGGCGTTATCAGGGGATCCTGAAGACATCTATAAGCTTGACCATGTTGTCAAAAGGGAATTTGCCTACAATGACCAACTGGTTAGATGGATAAGACTTGCAGGAGAAAGGGTGAAGTTTCAGGGTTTGCCAGCAAGAGTTTGCTGGTTGGGCCTAGGTGAAAGAGCGAAATTTGGAAAGATAATCAATGATATGGTCCGAAAAAAAGAACTCAAAGCCCCGATTGCTATCGGCAGGGATCACCTTGATTCAGGTTCTGTTGCTTCGCCAAATCGTGAAACCGAGGGAATGATTGACGGTAGCGATGCCATAGCGGACTGGCCAATCTTAAATGCGTTACTTAATGCCGTTTCCGGTGCAACATGGGTATCGGTTCATCATGGTGGCGGTGTTGGGATTGGCTATTCAATACATGCTGGAATGGTTATTGTGGCAGACGGAACAGCTGAAGCGGAAGAGAAGCTTGAAAGGGTATTGACGGCGGACCCGTGGAGCGGAGTCATAAGACATGCAGATGCCGGATACAAGGAGGCCATAAAAACGGCGAAAGAATTCGAACTGAGAATACCAATGGAAAAAGAATAAGACCAGCAGGAATCAGTTTTCCCTCCTAATCTGCCCAAATAAACCCTCAGAGTCTTCACTAGGGAGGAATGGGCCGAATGAATGAAGTGATTATCTCTCTTCAAGGTTTAAGCTTGAATGATGTCATAGACGTCGCTCGTAATCTAGCCAAGGTAGATTTGTCAGACAAAGTTTTGGAAAGAGTAGAAAGATCTCGAAAAACAATCGAGAGAGCGATTTCTGAGGAAAAGATCATCTATGGAGTCAATACAGGTTTTGGTGCATTAAGTGATAGAATCATTCCAAGAAAAGACGTGGAAAGATTGCAGATAAACCTCATTAGAAGCCATTCTGCTGGGGTGGGAAAACCACTTGCTAATGAAATTGTGCGAGCAACAATGCTTCTCAGGATTAATGCATTGACAAGAGGGTATTCTGGCGTTTCACTTGATGTTGTTCAGATACTTGTTGAGATGCTAAACAAGCAGATTCATCCTTTAGTCCCCGAGAAAGGCTCTGTGGGGGCTAGTGGTGATCTCGCCCCCCTAGCTCATATCGCGCTTACCATGATTGGTGAAGGACAGGTCGAGGTCGGGGACAAGATCCTACCCTCTGGAGAGGCCTTGAAATCTGCTAATCTGAATCCCGTTAGATTAGGTCCAAAGGAAGGATTAGCACTTATTAATGGATCGCAATTGATTACCGCCATTGGGGCATTGACTGTTTTCGATGCTGAGAACATACTGAAGGCCTCTCAGATATCGACTGCCTTGTCATTGGAGGCACTCAATGGGCGGATAGATCCCTTTGATAAAAGAATTCACAGTGCAAGACCTTTCAAAGGACAGATTGCAGTAGCAGAGAATATTTCGAGACTTGTCGAAAACAGTCGAATTATCTCAGATGCAACCAGCAAAAGAATTCAAGATGCCTATTCCCTAAGGTGCTCTCCTCAAATCATCGGAACTTCAAAGGATACCATCGACTACGTTAGAAGGACAATCGAAGTTGAAATCAATTCTGCAACAGATAACCCGTTGGTCTTTCCTGAGAATGGAGATATAGTATCTGGTGGTAATTTCCATGGTCAACCAATAGCAATGGCTTTGGATTTTCTATCGATTGCAATGTGTAATATTGGTAATATTTGTGAACGTAGGGTCGCCAGGTTAATTGATGACAAATTGAGCGGAGGATTGCCTCCGTTTCTGGTGAAACAAATGGGCGAAGAAGGGCTAAGTAGTGGGTTTATGACAGCCCAATCCACAGCTGCATCCTTGGCTGCTGAAAACAGATGCCTATCCAACCCCTCAAGTGTAAACTCTATTTCAACAAACGCCAATCAAGAGGATCTTGTAAGTATGGGTATGACGGCGGCTGGAAAAGCCAAAGACATCCTGAGAAATACTGAGTACATAATCGCAATTGAGCTTCTGTGTGCAGCACAGGGACTCGAGTTCAGAGGTGTAGATAAAGCTGGTGTAGGCACATTAGCAGCATATAATTTAATTAGAAAAGTAGCACAAAGCTTAGAAGAAGATGCTGAACTATCTCCCCTTATTGAAAACGTAGCGAGACTTGTTCAAGGGGGTGAACTGGTAGCTTCTGTTGAGAAAAGAATTGGCCGACTAGTTTAACCATCTTCATCCCAAACTATGATTCTATTTCTCTCGACCGCAACATCAATCAAATTTGCTTAAGAATAATATGTAGGTACCAATGATCTGATATGCTGTAATAAGCTAGAGCTTCAGGAAATCCTTACATTTGCTTATCCAGATAAAGAAGAGCAAGACCAAGTTTGAAACAAGGAATAGCGTGATAAGAGTTCACTTAGTCTTTGATCTGAATAAATCGTGAAGAAAAATCTTTCCTTTCCCCAGGGTCCCCCCATAGTTTGTTGCAGTTATCATTAATACACCGGGGATCTCTGTGGCATTTTCTATTCCAATCCTTAATGCATTATGTAAATCTTCTTGCCTTAATCCACTTACTATTACTTCATAAATGCATTTTACATTCTCAGAGATTCTACTCCCTTTCTGATGTCTTAGAACTGGACAGTATGCATCGTTGGTTGTGGCTATTGCCTCTTTATATCTTTTCCCTCCGACTTTGCTCCCGGAGGCCGCGAATTTTCCCACAACGTAAGGGATAGTTGCTATGCCTTCAAGTGCCCTTTCCGCGGATTCTAATGCAGCTTTGTCTGAATTCGCCAAGATTAAAAACATTCCACCAGTTATACCTTTAATAATTCCAAATCTTTTTTCCACGTAAAACCAACCATCCATCTTGGGTATTTTGAAGACTTCTCTTCCAAATGCTTCAGTCTCCTGTTCAAATCCATCTCCAAACTTTTGCACCATGGTACCCTTGATATCTATGAATTCCTCGGCCAGTTCCCTGGGTAAGGCATCGAAAACACTGGTCTTGGGATATGGTACAACACCTTTCCTAATTCTAACTATGAGCCAGTGTTTTAGTTGCTTGTATCTTCTGTCGATCACTTGGATTATAAAACCTGGTCTTCCGTCGGGAGCTTTATTGGGTTTCACTTCTGATTCCATTGAAGCTTCTGAAGGGGGGATAGTAGCTGACCTACCCAATCCTTTGGCTTCCAGAGCAGCTTCAAGGGCCCATTTTCTATTTATAGAAGTTATGAGTATCCTTGCAATGTATGCATCAAAGGTTTCACAAAACGTATCCTCGATAATGACTTCATTAATCCTGAATTCTACCATTGAATATCTCCAATCCTTTAAAATTCTATGAATTCTTATTCTGGTAATTTATCAGAATAATTATGCCTGAACAATTCGAGCTAAAAAGCTTTCACATATTTGAAGAATGAGATGAAATATCGGATTTTCGAACACAAGACCGTTAACTATATAGGAATGAAAATAGGTTCTCGTACATGAAGCAGAAAAGAATTGACAAGAAGAGGATTCTGATAAGGGGAGAGATAATTATGCCGGAAGTTGCCGAGCTTATTCAAAAGGAAAACGTAAAAGAAGTACTGCTACAGTTTACAGATATATTTGGTACATTGCGATCTCTTTGGGTCTCTTCCAAACTCTTCCCAAAGATAGCAGATGATGGCATACATGTAGATGGATCATCGTTGGGGGGCGTGGTAGATGTTGGCAAAAGCGATTTGAAGTTGTTGCCAGCTTTAGATACATTTCTAGTTTTACCTTCAAATCTTTTTCCCCAGAAAGTTGCAAGGGTTGTATGTGATATTTACGAGCCAGAATCAAGCAAACCTTTTGAATTCGATACACGATTCATCCTCAGAAAAACATTAGATGTTGCTAAGGAGGACTTGGGTCCATCTGTTGGATTTTACACTGCGAGTGAAGTAGAATTCTTCCTGTTTGAAAGGGAGGAAGATGGAACGATCAGACTAATTGATGAGGGGAGATATTTAGATACTCCCCCTGCAGATCGAGCCGCCAATTTACGACTTGAGATTGCTGAAACTCTTAGAAATATGGATATCTCTATTGAGAAACATCATCATGAAGTTCCTCACGGAAAGAGTGAGTTCAATCTAGCTTACTCAGAAGCATTAAGGATGGCTGATACTGTCTACCTAGTTAAGTTTCTCGTGAAACTTATGGCAGCCAGAAGAGGACTAGTTGCCTCTTTTATGCCAAAACCATTTCATCACGAATATGGCGCTGGTCTGCACACTCATCTCAGCCTTATCGATGATGAAAGGAATCAAAACATTTTCTCTGATCCAGATGGACGTTATGGGCTGAGTGAAATTGCCTTGAACTTCGTGGCCGGTATCTTAACTCATGCAAAGGCGCTGGCAGGAATAACCAACCCCTCAGTTAATTCTTATAAGAGGCTCGTACCTGGCTGGGAAGCTCCAGTCTATATTTCCTGGGCTCGATATAACCGATCGGTCCTCGTAAGGATTCCTCCAGGAAAGGGGAAAGAAACCCGGCTGGAGTATAGACCTACGGATGGGTCCTGCAATTTCTATATTGCGTATGCTGCTCTTCTTTCCGCCGGATTAGATGGTATTCGAAAGAAAATCAGACCTGTGGCACCGGTGGAAGAGAACATCTACAAGATGAGTGAGTCAGAACGACTCAAAAGAGGCATTGGGGTGCTCCCAGCGAATCTAGGAGAAGGCCTAAGAGAACTCTCTAAAGACTCATATCTTCAGGGGAGCTTGGGAAATGCATTTCACAAGAAGTTTTTGGAGCTCAAAATGAAAGAATGGAGAGATTATAGCGTTACGGTCCACGAATGGGAGAGGAAAAAGTATCTGGATGTCTAGTTTTGGGCTAGTTAATAGATCATATTCTCTCAAGGATGTTACCCAAATCGGAGGAAAAATCATGGGAATGAAAGCCGATTTCACGATAGTTAACGCCAATGAGCTTGTAACTCTGAAAGGCTCAAGTGACAGACCCAAAGTCAAAGATGCTATGAATGACCTAGGTATTGTTCAAGGGGGGGCTATTGCGGTAAAGGAAGGACGCATAGTGGCTGTCGGATCTACAAACAAAGTACTAGGAGATCTTGAAAAAGGCTTTGAAATCGTAGATGCCTCAGGCAAACTTGTTACACCAGGGCTTGTTGACCCACATGTCCACTTGGTATTCGCCGGTACTAGAGAGCAAGAACTCGAAGCTATGGCTGTGAAAGGTGTACCCTATTTGGAAATTAAGGCTCAGGGAGGAGGAATGCCAACATCACTTAAAAAAACTGCAGAGACAAGCTTTCAGGATCAACTCAAGATAACTACCAGAATACTCGATAAGATGCTCATTCATGGTACAACAACAATCGAGGCGAAAAGCGGCTATGAGATGACTTTTCAGGGTGAGATAAGGCAGTTAGAGGTCATTCATACCCTCAATAAAGCTCATCCAATCGATCTTATTCCAACCTTCTGTGCCCAAGGCATTCCTCCTGAATACGAGAACAGAGTAGATGAACTTACGGATGAGATCGTGGAAAAATGGATTCCAGAAATAGCCAAAAGAAACCTTGCAGAATACGCGGATGTATTTTGTGAAAAAGGTTATTTTAACCTTGAACAAACAAAAAGAATCTTAGAAGCAGGAAGAAAACATGGCATGAAACTGAGAAATCACTGTGATTGGCTTGTTCACAGCGGTGGTGCCAGACTGGCTGCAGAGATAGGAGGAGTGGTTTCGGCAGACCATCTCATCTATACTCCGATGGAAGATGTCGATGCATTAAGAGAACAAGGCACAATAATAGTATTTTTACCAACTTCTCCATTCTGCTATGTAGGAACATATGCCAAAGCTCGGGACATCATTGATAGGGGAGCAGCAGTTGCTTTAGCAACCGATGTGAGTGCAGCAAACCTCTGTGAATCTATGCAGATGATGATGACGCTCGCGGTTCTTCGGATGAAGATGACGACTGCTGAAGCTCTCACCGCTGCTACCATTAACGCGGCGCACTCAATAGATCGGGGACACGATATTGGGTCACTAGAGGTAGGGAAGAGAGCGGATATTGTGATTTTTGACGCTCCAAATCACATGTTCTTCGCATACAATTATGGAATCAATCTCGCAGAAAAGGTGTTCAAGAATGGAAAGCTGGTCGCAGAAAGAGGAAGACGGATTAACGCTCTTCCTGGCCAAAGTTGAATACTCATGCTGCTAGCTTTTTTTGTCTTCTTGGCTCTTCTTGCGGCAGCCACAGTAATCCCTATAACACTTGAAATCTCTCTTCTTTTGAGACGCAAATCCATAAAAACCCAAGGATAACCTTGTAGAGGCTCCTACAAAGGAGTCAATACTAATCGATAGCCAGCAAAGTATTCCATTCTAATCTGTTCCTTGGATATGCCAATCTCTTCAAACAACCTCTCCATTGCCTTAATCATTGCGGGCGGACCTTCGGTGTAAAAAAATCTTTCCAAATAGTCTGGAATCTCTTTCTTTACCATTTCAGATGTAATATACCCAGTTAGGCCACCCCAGTCCTTGCCAGGTTTGCTGAGAGCAAATACCACCCTAAGGTTCTTATTCTGTTTCTGCATTTCGATGAGTTCTCCTCTGAAAGTGGTGTCTTTTTCAGTCACATTACCATAAAGAATCGTGATCTTCGTATCTAGCTTCATATCGGTAGCGTATTTACACATGCTCATGAAGGGTGTTATTCCGATACCGCCTGAAAGCATTGTTATCTTATCAAATTCACCCTCGAAAGTAAAACTGCCGTAAGGCGCATCGATTTTGCTCCAGTCTCCAATTTCCAAGAGATCCAATGCGTTGGAGAATTCGCTTCCTGTGAGTTTCTTAGTAAATTCTATGAAGTCACTTTCGGTCGGACTGCTTGAAATACTGAAATGCTTCCTCATTTCCTCATTTAATGGTGACAAACATGAATTGCCCAGCTTTGTAGCCGAAGATTTCAGGTCTAGCAAACCTGAAGCTTTTGACATTATGTGTTCGGGATATGATATCTATTACTTCTGTTTCAAACTTCATTACCTCTGCCTCCAATAATACATGTGGGGAAGGGAATCATGAAGAAATCGAGCAATCGGTAAGATCAAATCTCCAGTTCTTTATGGAATGTTGACATATTCGTTATCCTATTCTTTCTGACAATCACAACATCTTCTATTCTTACTCCAAATTCGTCGGGGAAGTATAGTCCAGGTTCAACCGTTGTAATGGCTCCCTCCGCTAAGATGTCTCTTGAAGTCAGACCCAGATAAGGCGGTTCGCCTATCGTTAACCCAACTCCATGACCCAATCCGTGAATGAACCCTTCGGTCATTGGAATCTTTTTCTCGGTATAATAGACGGGCGTCTTATATCCCTTTGCTTCAAAGAATTCACAAACCTTTAACATTGCCTCATTTGAAGGAATTCCCGATTTTATGATGTCTAAAGCCAGTTGCTGAGACTCGAGAACATCCATATGAATTCTCTTCGCCTTTTCTGAGGCTTTTCCGATAACGAAGGTCCTTGTTGTATCGAAGCAATACCCCCCAACTTCCTGAGGGAAAATATCGAACACAATCGGAGTGTTTGTTTTTAGGACTGTGTCTTCTCCACCAGTATTGTGTGGATCTGCCCCTTCATGTCCCACTGCGAAAATCGTATCCTCCGAAGCTATTAGATTCTCTTCTGCTAGCTTCACACGTATGAACGCTTTAACATCTCCCACCGTGAGATCGTTTCCTTCTTCAGTCTTCAGTCTATTGTCTTTATCCACTTGGCGTTCCGAAAGCATACTTAGGGTAGCACCCATAACTTTCTCGGTTCTTCTTCCTACACTTCTTATTTTCTCGATTTCAATATCATCCTTTGTCATTCTTACTCTATCGATCAGTTCTTCATCGATTGAAATTGAGAATCCGCTTTTTTCCAGCCATTTCGCCCAGCTCAGGGCGACGCCTGCCTCAACTTTGCCGGCGATAGCAATATTTCCCTTTATATCGAGTTCCTTCAGAGCTCGAACCCCAACCTCCATTCTTGCCTTGCTTCTACCTAATTTTTCTGCAAGTTCTAAATAACCGAACTCAGAGTAAGATCTGATATCCTTAACATAGCCCTGTTTTGCGGTTCCAACATCTATATCGGCAACAATGAGGGTCGGCTCTCTTCTAACGTTCTTAATGTATATTCCTCCTCTAGCGGCTACTGCTCCAATAACATACGCCAGAGAAGGATTTTCATAAGTTGAATCCCCAATAACAACAATTGCGTCTATTCCTGCCTTGGATAATTCCCCATCAAAATCTTGAATCATTTTAACCCTCCTCCTACTTGCCTTTGAATTTTGGTTGTCTCTTTTCAAGAAAAGCCTTTATTCCCTCAACGTGATCTTCCGAGGAAAATGCTGAGGCAAAAATCTCTCTCTCATACGCCAGCCCAGTGTCTAAATCCACCTCGAGGGCCCTATTAACTGCATCTTTCGTTAGACTTAGTGCGACCGGGCTTTTGCTCATCAACTTTCTACATAGTTCCTCTGCAGCCTCGTCCAGTTTCTCAGACGGGACAACCTTGTATATCAGGCCGAACCTTTCTGCCTCCTTAGCATTGACATGATCGCCTAGCAAACACCATTCTTTGGCTTTATTTCTTCCCATCATTCTGGGGAGCCTTTGTGAACCCCCCCATCCAGGCACGATAGCCAAATTGATCTCAGGCTGACCAAATCTTGCATTTTCCGAAGCAATAATGAAGTCACACGCCAATGCAATCTCGCATCCTCCACCAAGAGCAAAACCATTCACCAGTGCTATGACCGGCTTGCCAAGTGATTCAATGAGTTGGGTGATTTTTTGCCCAGATTTCGCGAACTCTCTGGCCATCAAAGGGCTTAGTCTGGGAAACGTCTTTATATCTGCTCCTGCAATGAAAGCCTTTTCTCCCGAACCTCTAATCATGAGGACCCTTATTTCATCATCCTTGTCAACTTCTTCTATTGCATTTATGATTTCTTGCATGGTTTCAGGACTTAGTGCATTGTAAACTTCAGGTCTATTAATGGTTAGTCTGGCAACTCCGTTCTTTTTTTCAAGGATTATATGGTTGTATGATTTTGATGACAAAACATGTCAAACCTCCTTTTCTTCCAGGTTACATAGCCTTCTTCTCTAATATTAATTATTCTTTGGGGCGGTCATACTCTTGTCCAGTGAGACTAACCTAACTAATAAATACAACAAATGAATAAGATGAATTGCTGCAATGAAAATGTGGAGTTGATTGATTGATCTTTCTTCTTCTAAGTTACCATGGGAGGAGGTTTTCCTCAATTGCCTAGCTTGGGAGATCAAGTGAAAGAAATCAGAGCTTCCGCTATTCGTCGAACGGCTGCATGGCTGGCTTTGGCAAAGAACAAGAAATCCATCATAAGTTTCGGAGGGGGGGCACCTAGTCTTCCGCCTCCAAATGAGCTTGCTATGAAACTTAAGGAAGCTCTAAATGAGCCATGGATGGCTGTTTCCTATGGGGCGACTCGTGGTATGATGGAACTGCGCCAAGCCATACTCAAAGATCTCCATAAATATGGAAATGTGAAGCTGGAAAGCCCTGACAATATTATAGTCACAAACGGGGGGACTTTAGGTATCTTCGCATGCTTCAAGGCTCTTCTTAATCCTGACGAGGAAGTGATAATAACCGATCCAACTTATCTTGGATATCCCGAAGTCGTGAAATTAATGAATGCTAGAACAGTGACTCTACCGGTATATGTCTCAGACGGGTTCCAACCTGATATCGAAGCTCTGAAAGAGATAATCAACAAACGTACAAAAATCTTCCTCCTTCTTTCACCAGACAATCCAACCGGAAGAGTAATCAAAAGGGAGATTGCCAAGGCAATTGTTGATCTTGCAGTTGACCATGATTTTTGGATAGTCTGCGATGATGTTTACAAGCACATAGTCTTTGAAGGAAATCATGTCTGGGTTAGCACGCTGCCTGGGGCCGAAGATCGCACTCTTACGATATGCAGCTTCTCAAAGGAAGCTTCCATACCAGGACTTAGACTGGGATACTCCTATGGACCTGTGGAGGTTATTGATGCAATGGAGAAGTACGCGCAGTTTCTAGCGATGTGCCCTGGAACCCTTTCACAGATAGCAGTGGCGAGCTATCTAAATCATCCTGACGCAAAGGATCGATACCTGTCTAAACGAGTCATCCCTACCTACATGGAGAGACTTGAAGCGATGGCTACATATCTTGATCAATATCTGCCTGAGTCTGAAACCACTAAGTCGCAGGGAGCATTCTATTACTTCGTAAATATCGGGAATTATCTCGACAAGTTGGATCTAACTGAAGAGGAGTTCGCAGATGAACTGAGAATAAAGGAGAATGTCATTGTAATCCCAGGAAATGTATTTGGGAAAAATGGAAAGAATCATATAAGAATGACATTTGTATCGGAATCAAACCATCGAATCCAAGAAGGAATCGAAAAAATCAGTGACTATATCAATAAGAGACTTGTAAACAGGTAGTGTTTCTTGAACATCTATGCACTAACGACTTTTTAGAATTCTTCGTTTTGCTTTTTCAAGTCTTCTCTTCATATTTTCTAGCAGGTAGTCTGCTGCATCGACTCGACGATTCGCTATGGCATCAAAAAACTCTTCAGCCTCCAAACTAAGTTTTTTCGGATTATAACCGGCAAACTCGAGATATGTTGATATTCCATGCAACATGGAATCACTTCTGTCAATACTCTTACTGATTGTCAGAAGAACCGGACCAATTTCTGAATAATAGTCTAATTCCTTATCCCTGGTTATGACCCTCATCAAGTCTTCCAAAAGTGGCAAAATGAAAAGTTTTATTCTTGCCTTTAGATCGGTCTTTTTCTCGGTAAGTTCGTGTAATTTCCTCAATAACGATTTTGTGCAGTTCACTGCGTCTTCTCTTACTCTAATCCATGTTTGAAATGCTTTCATAGCTTTCTTAATTGAATCCAGTTCCAGATTGAAAAGATTAAGCAAATTTTCCGTGGCCAAGAGCCTTGCATCCGACGATGCAGTCCTTGTCAGGGAGTCTGGGAATTTTGTCAAAACCAATAGTAGCATATCGTTGAATATCTTCGTAAATTCGGCTACTCTCTTTGCGAGTAGGTCATCACTCATAGCTCTTCATCCTGTATTGATTTACTATTCTTTGAGAGGCATACTTTTCATACATGTAAAACGTGAGATTATTGGTGCCGTGGATGGGACTTGAACCCATGACTTCCGGATCTCTGCAACACTATTTCTCTTCAGTCCGGCGCTCTCCCAACTGAGCTACCACGGCATCCTGTTTAAAAATTGCTTGGTCAAGTTTTTTAAGCTTTTCTATTAAATTATGACTAGCAGTCCAAAATTATTGTGTTTTTGGGTGAAATGATAGCATAATCTATTTAAGCAGTCCTCCAGAAGTTGTATCAAACTTGGTGTATAGAAAATGAGCGAGCTCCGGTTGCAGGAACATGAGATTAGAGTTCTCAAGTTATTAAGTGATGGAAAAAGACGTACTGTCTCGGAGATCTCTAGGGAGCTAGGTTTAGATCATATTGCGGTGATACGCGCCACAAGCAGACTTGGCAACGCCGGAATGCTGGAGATAGAGGATGAAAAGAAAGTCATTCCTAAGTTGACTAATGAGGCAAGGGAGGTTCTGAAAAAGGGGCTACCTGAGAAGAACTTGATCTCAGAAATTGGCAATAGGAAAGTCGAAATCGACAAGATTAGCCTTGAAGACAAGGATATTGCTATTGGCTGGTCCAGAAAGAAGAATTTGATTGATATGGAAGAGATTGATGGTAGGATATACCTTAGCGTAAATAAGCAGGGAAAGGAGTATCTGACTAGGGAAAGCCCAGAAGAAGTCCTTTTAAATGAAGTGAGTCGAGGCCAACCAGTAGGCAAGAAAAAATTGGAGAACCTTCGAAGAAGAAAGTTCGTTATTCTAGATTACAAAACAATTAGATGGGCTGAAATTAGCAGAAAAGGTCTGGAGTTGGCAGATCGAACTGAATATGTTCAAGAAGTCTCACAAATAACTCCCGATCTTTTGGCATCTGGGGAATGGAGGAATATCAAGCTCAGGAAATACAATGTGATGGCACCAGTAATCGAGAGAAACCCTGGAAAGCGTCATCCCCTGAGAATGTTGGAGGATGAGATTCGACGTGTATGGACCGAGCTGGGTTTTGTAGAAATGAAAGGTCCTATGATTGAATCCGAGTTCTGGAATTTTGATTTGCTGTTTATGCCTCAAGATCATCCGAGTAGAGAGCTGATGGAAACGCTTTTCTCGAAGAGCCCTAGGAAGACAAAACTCCCGAAAAACGAACTAGTTGAAAGGGTCAGACAGATTCACGAGAATGGAGGGACTACTGGCTCAGATGGCTGGCAATATAAATGGCACAAGGATGTGGCAAGAAGAGCGATTTTCAGGACACACACTACCGCAACAAGCTACCGATATCTTGCAAGGATCAGATACTTGGCAAAAGATTTTGACCTCCCTGCCAAGTTCTTCTGCATAGATCGTGTATTCAGAAACGACACGATAGATAAGACACACTTACCCGAATTCAACCAAATCGAGGGTTTTGTGATTGCAGAGAAACTCAACCTAAAGAACCATTTGGGAGCGCTAAAGCAGTTCTATGAAAAGATGGGAATTACAGAGATACGCTTTAAACCAACATATAATCCATATACTGAACCCTCGGCCGAAATTTTCGGCTACCATCCAAGCCTCAAAAGGTGGGTTGAGATTGGGAATTCAGGCATGTTTAGACCGGAGACTCTAATTCCACTTGATCTCGATGACGTTCAGGTTTTGGCTTGGGGACTTGCTTTGGAAAGACTAGCAATGATACTGTTCGAGATTACTGATATTAGACAACTACTCGGTCATACCGTTGATATGGATTGGCTTCGGAGATTTCCAGTTTATCCAAGAATCCTGAGGTGATTAACTTGCCGATGGTGGAGTTTCACTTGTCTGAATTGAAAAGTCTGATAGGAAAACCTCTGAAACTCGAAGAACTTGAACAGGTGTTGTTCGATATAGGAATGGAGCTGGACAGCTATATCATAGGAGAAGATATTTGCAGGATAGAGATTACACCAGATCGCACAGATTTGATTAGCATGGAAGGACTTGCCCGTGCCCTGAGAGCCTATCTAGGGATTGAAGTAGGCCTTCCAAAGTACGAAATCCTAGAGCCCAGAATCGAGACAATCGTTGATTCTGAAGTCATCGGGATACGACCATATATCGTTAATGCGGTCATAAGAAACATAACACTTAACGACGACGAAATAAAATACTTCATGAACCTACAGGAGAAATTTCATGCAACCTATGGAAGAAATAGGAGAAAGGTGGCAATAGGATTCTACAGAATGGAGTTAATCAGACCGCCCATATATTATCGCGCCGAACTACCGTCTAAGATTCGCTTTGCGCCTTTAGGGTTTACAGAAGAAATGAGCGGAGATGACATAATGAGAATGCACCCTAAAGGTGTAGAATATGCATTTCTATTTGAGAATGAGACCAAACTTCCCGCTCTTGTGGATTCCACAGGCAACTATCTTTCCATTCCAGGCATAATCAATAGCAATGATTTGGGGAATATCCAGGCTGGAACTCAGGATATATTCATTGATATGACTGGGTCTCACCTCGGAGCTTTGAAAGAAACTCTAAACATAATTACAACTGCGTTAGCAGATCGAGGTGGTAAGATAGAACCTGTTAGATTACGATACCCAGATTTTGAACTAATCCTTCCGGATCTTACGCCAAAACAGAAGAAACTTGATGTAGATTATTGCAATGAAATAACTGGTCTTACACTTTCGAGCATGGATATGGCGGAACTGCTAAGAAGAATGAACTATGATGTTGAGATCAATGGGAAGGAGCTAAGGGTCATGGTTCTGCCAAACAGAACAGATGTACTGCATCCGCTCGATATCATTGATGATATAGTCCGTGCCTACACCCTTAACAAGATCGAACCGATCCCGCCCAATATTACAACAATTGGACAGATGCTGGGGCTGGAAAGACTCTCGGATAAGGCTAGGGATATAATGATTGGTCTAGGCTTTCATGAAGTTATGACCTTAATTCTTTCTAATGATAGAGATCAAGCCAGATTAATGAATATCGATGACTATGAATTTGTGAAGTTGGAGGGGGCAAAAGCCATAGAAGTAAACATTGCTCGGAAATGGATAATACCGGAGCTTATGAAAACTCTCCGATCAAATAGACATGCTGCCTACCCTCAGCTGATATTTGAATGCGGTGATATAATAATCTTGGATGATAAGGCAGAAACCAATGCAAGAAATGAAAGGCGGCTGGCGGCCCTATCGGCTCATTCTAATTCTGGGTTCACAGAAATCAAATCGATTATTGAAACCGTGTTGAGAAACCTTGATGTCAAGTACTCCTTTAGGGAAGCAAAGCACCCCTCGTTTATCTCAGGAAGAGTTTTAGAGGTA
>JBHLKK010000003.1:0-49443 GCA_048886745.1 Candidatus Hodarchaeota archaeon
AGCCCACGATCTCAAGAAGTGGAATCCAAACCTCCCCATCGTTTTTGGCGGCTATTATGCTACCATGAATGCTGAGAAAATATTAAAGAAATACCCACAGGTGGACTATATCATCAAAGGTGAAGGCGAGTATTCAATGCTCGGCTTGGTTCAAGCATTAGAAAGCGGTGGGAATCTGAGGAATATTGGCGGGCTTGTTTATAGAGAAAATGGGAAGATAAAACACGGAAAAGAAGAAGAGTTGATTCTAGATCTGGACAGTTTACCCATTCCGCGTCGGCAATTCGTTAAAGGAAATGACTATGGTTATATATCAGGCGCTAAGATGCCGAAATTTACCTCTATTCTTTCATCCAGAGGATGTCCCTTTGCCTGTACATATTGCTGTTGTGCGGCATTTGCACATAGAAGATGGAGACCCAGAAGTGTAGAAAACGTCGTTGATGAGATAGAACAGGTTATTTCTGAGGGATATGAGAATGTGCTCTTCATTGACGACAATTTCACAATAAACAAAAAGAGAGTAATCAAAATCTGCAACCTCATCAGAAAAAGAAAGCTTGAGTTCAACTGGATCGCAGAGGGACGAGTAGATTCTGCTTCAAGAGAGATGTTTCAATCGATGGTTTCCGCTGGTTTCAAAATATTGTATATTGGTATCGAAAGCGCTAATCAGAGGATTTTGGACTATTATGACAAGGGGACAAGAGTAGATCAAGCGGTAGCTGCGGTAAATAATGCCAGAAAGGCCGGCACAGATATCATAACCGGGACCTTTATCGTTGGTGCGCCAACAGAGACAGTCTCAGAGATCTACAATACGATAAACTTTGCAACAAAACTCGACCTGGATTTCCCTCAATTCAATATCCTCTCAGCAATTCCGGGAGCAAAAATCCATGATGAGTTGGTGAAATCCGGTTACATCAATCAAGAGACTGGCTGGGAAGATGCTGTGGATGTACCGGAGGTTCATCCGAATTGCGTCCCGGAAGAAAAAATAGCCGAGATGATTGCTGAAGGTTATCAAAGGTTCATAATGAGACCGGGCTGGGCAGCTAAGGAGCTCGTCAGAACAATAAGAAGTAGTTATCGTAGAAAGTTGGTGAGTACCAATATTCGAGTTGGAAGAAGACTTTACGATCAACTCGTGGGGTCATTTACAGGGAAACCCACAACAGAAATAACATAATTCCCAAGTTCTTTAGAGTTCGATTTTCATAAGATGTTCATCAGAATCCTTACTGACAAGTTCAAAACCAGTTTTTCGCGCTACGTGTAACATCTTCCTATTCTTTTTTGCTATACATGCATAGATTCTATCTATTTTCCTTCTTCTGGCTACATCAATAAGACATTGCATAAGTTGAGTTCCTAGCCCTAAATTGTGGTAATCATCATGTATCAGAAGTGTACACTCAGCTTCATTCTTATCTTTATCTAGAACGTAGCGAGCGTCTCCGACAATTTTGGTCCCATTAGGAGTTTCTCTGACTGCTACAATGGACATGTTTGTATCATAATCTACATCAGTTCCATCAACGTAGATTACCGATCTGCCTATGTTTATTGCTCTCCAGCCCTCAACTGACTTAACGCAGCCAAAACGGAGATTCTGTGTGTAAGGCGAAATGGTACCATACATCTCTAGAAGATGGTGCTTATCAGTTGGCTTGAGAGGTCTTACCCTGATCTCTGTTCCATCCTTGAGCGTAGTCTGTATGGAGCCTAGAGACTTAAAAATGGCCTCTTTGACATCTTCTGGTTGATGCGACATCGGCTGCCCCCGATGATTCCTATTAAAGCAAAGTATATATGATTTACTTCTATTTCCTGACGGAAAAATATTCAAATTGTATAGTTGGAACTGGAAGGATTCCCTATTCCTCGATTATGGTCGGATGGTTTTATCCATAATTCGGCATAGTTTGTCTGTTAATTTCCTTTCTCTCGCAGAAACTCCTGTCCCTAGATCATTCTTGAAGAAAGTTCCATAGTATGCATTTCCAATGAAAGACTCGGATTTCAAGATACATTCTTCCATCTTATCCAATTTACCAGCATGTAGATACATCGTCAGATCATTTATGGTCAGTATTTTTGTGGGAGACTCTAGATATTTATTGAGAAGGGGGTCAATTAGCTGCTTGTTTTTCACAATCATTACAACTAGTTCATCCCGACTTCTTGCAGTTGATCTAGGTGCTGTGATAGAGTTAGAAGTCAGATATCTCACTTGATCAATATTGATATAATCAGTAATTCGGCCACCAACTTTTCTTCCGCAGTTAGAAGGTTGTATGGGAGCTAAGTCGATTATGGTAATATCATTCCGGTACCCGTTCTTTAATAATTCTTTGATTATTTGCGCCGTCAGTCTGGTTTTTCCTGTACCTATATCTCCAAGGATTAGAGTCTTTTTCCGCAAAAATTCCTCAGTGGAAATACGCTTTTTCAATTCCCCCAACTTTCAGCACCTGAAGAATAACGAATCCTATAATAGATCCGGGAATGCTGCTGACAGCGAAAGCAATCCAAAATGGAATTAAAGCTCCAACTGATTGAAAGTCACCGATCCAAGGAGCAACAATGTAGACTGAGAGAGTGCCTCCAATAAAGACTGTCCCGATAAATTCTGTTAGTGCTGCCAGATTCCCATATTTTTTTCTCCCTGCCTTGACAATCAGGAAATAGAATAGCCCCACAATGAGTCCGCCAGGTATACCACCTGGCATAGCATAGATTGTTCCCCAGCCCAAAACATTCCTTACTAACCCTATGACAAGCGCGATGAATGCTGCCCAGATGGGGCCTAGGAAGACGCCCCCAATTGCATTAATCATGTGCTGCATTGGATAAGCTTTTGCCCCTAAGAAGGGAAACCAGAAAGGGGCTAAACCTATTCCTACGGCAATTAGCATTGCGCCCAGCGTAGTCTGCTTAGTTGCTTTCTTGTTTCCCTTACTCATGGCATAACCCCAGTTGAGGGAATTTGAAAGAGAAATATTAAAAGGTTTATCATATAAGGTCTTGTTAGAGGACGGAATGGTGAGGAAGGAATTGGTTCGAATCCTGATATGCCCCAAATGCAATTTTAAGTTCTCAATTTCCCATTCGAGGGCGGTAGCGTGTGGCGCATGCCCCAATATTGCTATGGGGAGCTGCAAATACTGTAAATGTCCGAAATGTGGACATGAGTTCCCAATATGATAATAGGTTGATAGCGAGCTTTGACAATAGCAATTCCATTTGCAGCTGAGTTTTACTCCTATTTCGTCTCCTCCTGTTTGTAATTCTGGAGATCTTCTCCCAATAGAGTTAAATCCAAAAAGACACAAAAAGAAGGATAATAGATTCAATCCTCCAATATAGAATAGTCAAGGCGGGGATGATTTTTCGCAGCAGATGAGGGACAAGATGTGAGTAACAAAGTTTGGAACTATTTACGCAAAGTCGTCAATGATGAGGGGGTCGCTCACCTCACTCTGATAGATCCTGATCCGGCACATCAAACACCATCACAGGCAGGACAGTTGGCCAATTTGGCCACTAAAGCCGGAAGCGATGCGATTATGGTTGGCGGGTCAACGAGTCTGGATGTTGATGAAACAGTAACGGCTATAAAAGATCAGACTGAGGTTCCAATAATACTTTTTCCCGGGAATATTACAGGAATTAGCAAACATGCAGACGCAGTTTTCTTCATGAGTGTTTTCAATGCAAGTCATCCTTATTGGGTAGTAGGTGCCCAAGCTTTAGCGGCGCCTACAGTAAAGAAGATTGGCATAGAAGCAATACCAATGGCGTATCTCATAGTTGAGCCAGGCGGTACTGCTGGTTATGTCAGCGGAGCACGTCTTATACCCCGAAATAAACCAGAGATTGCAGCAAGTTATGCTCTGGCGGCCCAATACATGGGATTCAAACTTGTATATTTGGAGGGGGGTTCAGGTGTTGAAGCAATGGTACCACCAGAGATGATCTCAACTGTTTCAAAAACGACAGATATACCGATAATTGTGGGTGGAGGAATTAACACAACAAAAGAAGCTGTTTCTGCTGCCAAGGCCGGTGCCAGAATGATTGTGCAAGGAACTTTCGTTGAGAAAACCGTGTTTCGAGATAAAGGGCAAACACTGGGAGAGATAATTCGTGCTATAAAACAGATAAGAAAAGGTGAGAAATGAAAACGATTAGCTGAATTACTCTATATCTATCTTTTTCTGAGGTTCTCTTTTCGGAAGAATTATGGTTAAGACCCCTTTCTCGTACTTAGCTTTCGTCCCTTCGGGTTTAACGGCAGCTGGAAGCTTAATTGCGTCATAGAATTTTCTTTGACTTTTTTCCATGATTGGTTTCTCTATCTCAATCGTGGTTTCAGCTTTAATCACCAGCTCATCTTCTCCTACTTTTATATCTATGTCTTCCTTTTCAAACCCTGGAATATCTAGTTGAACTGTTATTTGATCTGCTTCGTTGAGCAACCCTACTGGTCTAAAGGGAAAGATGTGTCTCCATGGATGGCGAGATTTCATTATTTTACGTACAAAAGGTCCCATTCTGCAATTCATCATAACACCTCCTATTCAACATCAATTTTGACATATTTCTGTCTCTTCTTCTTGATTTTTTCCAATTCGCTTTCTATATTTTCAATCTGAGATTGTAGAAAATCTCGGTACTCGACAAGGTGCTTTTCCAAATCCTCAAAAGGTATTCTAAGGAAAACCTTGGATAATTTAGCCACCTTTTTGATATTCGTTCTTATCGCCTCTTTGAGGCGGCGTACAGCATAACCTGCACTCCTCGAAGAGAGAAAAGGATCGACTATCCCCACGTATGTGTTCAGGAATTTTATCTCTCGATCGAAATTATCTGTGATTGTACTCAGAATCTCTTCACCTTTGGAAGTCAGACTATATATTTTCCTTGATGGTCCTGCTTCGCTTTCTTCAAGTTTACCTGCAATAAGATCACGTTTTTCCAGTCTTTGAAGGGCGGGATATACTGTTCCTGTCTTTGGAGTCCACTGTTCTCCGAATCTATCACCCAGTTCTTGAATAATCTCGTAACCATACCGAGGTTTTTCCTTAAGCATTATCAACATGAGGAATTCAACCGGAGATATCCTTTGCTTATCCCAGATGCCTCTTCCAAGTCCACGTCCATGCCAAAACATTTTTATCACGTATCTACGATATATTTTCTATCTCTATATATTGTTATCTCTACCTATTGTTATCTCTACTTATAAAGCTTACGGTCAGAATGCTTCAAAATAAAACCTTTGTAGGACTTTAGCCAATGTAGCTTGGATAGTCGGGCCTTTTCTTCGGTATTCTTTCACGGACTCCCGTTGGCCTATATTCGGGCATTAACTGTGTCCTTTCCTTCTTTATTCTCTCCTCGAGGGGCGTTATACTGATATTGATATCAAGATAACGATTCACAGTCTCGACTAGAAACTTGGATGCATTCAAATCTCTTTCAAGATACCGACAGGCTTCAACCAAAAGGACACAGCTATCTATTCCAAAAAGCCGTTTCATATAGGCTGGTAGCATTCCATTCATGCCGGTAATTATCCCACCTCTAAAAGGATGAATCCGAGGTAAATCTTTTAGATCACGCAATATTTCGGAGGACGAGGCGGATACATATATATTCGGTTCAGTAACGGGAATCTGAACGGCTGAGGCAGCCAGTGCCATTAGAAAACCTGTATTATTATCAGCCAGATATTTTCCGGTTAGACTTGACAACAGGTTCGCGCCCGTATGTGATGTAGGTTGTGCATCTCCAGTCAGCAAGAATAGGTCATTTTTCTGATTCTCATCCTTCCAAAAGTGCAGTTCTGTCTTTGATAGATTCATTGTACCATCTTTGATCAATACCTGTGGTGGTAAATCGTAGAAGTATATTTCCAATACCTTTTCTGCATTCAGTTCCTTTATTATGTGTTCTACTGCAGCCTTTCCAACCAGAGCTATGCCTGGCATCCCTTGGATGCAAACAGGATTGATTAGGCTACTTGGATCGAGTTTCTTTTTCTCCGAGAAGTAAAAGCTATTTTCGCCTGAAATACCCATCAATTCGGATTCCCCCGACTTATCTAAATGGTAAATTAAACGCGTTTATTAATGTTTGTTGAACATCCTTTTTTGTTTTCTCCTTTGATCCCGAAGAATCAATAATTACCCATTTCTTTGAAAAGAAGCCTTGATCATAGAGCTTACGATAATATCGATTTACGGTATTAAGATATGCAATGTTCTCTTCATGCCGGTCCAGCATTCCTCTCTCAGATTTCTTTCTTCTAGCGCTTTCTTCGGCAGATATTACAAGAAGAATTGTCATATCTGGTTTGGGAACCTCAAATAGCTCTACGAACCGCTGAGCGATCTCCATTGGAAAACCCTTTGCGCATTGATATGCGACCGTAGAAATTATATATCGATCTGTGACAACAGAACGACCTGCTTGGAGTTCTTCCCTTATTCTTGATATGTCTTTGATTATGTCTGTTGCAAAAGTGAGGAATTGGACCTCAGTTGACAGGTTCACCTTTTTGTCGAGAAATGATTCAATTATCTTCCCCCATAGACTTTGATAGTCTGGGTACCTAAATAGACTCACTGTGAATCCCAGTTCTTCCAGAAGACCTTGCGCATATTTCGACCAGGTCTCCGTGCCTGAGCCATCAATACCTTCGAAATTAATCAAATAGGCCAATATAATCTATCTCCTTTTCCTAAGCTGTGAAACTGCTTTGTCAAAGCAAGATTTATTTGCACAAACATGAATATACCTATCGGCGATGAAGATCTTGTAGCATTGACAGTAAAATGGATGATTATGCGATGGGCGATCTGAGCCAACAATCACCTCTCCAGAATTAGTCGAGCAAACCCTTTATTTTATCTGAAGCACGTTGCATGACAAGAAAGACCATTCCAAGGTTTGCCTCACGTTTCGTCAACACGGCTAGAATAGCATTCTTTCCAGCGCCAGTAAGAATAAAATATCCTTGTTCACCTTCAACTAAGATCCTGTTGAGATTGCCCCTGGCCAGTTCAATTGTCGCACGTTCGCCCATACTAAGGATTGCTGCAGTCATAGCTGCTACAGTTCCATCATCTACGCCACGTGGCATAGCAGAACATATTGGCAACCCTTGAGAACTCACAACAACACTAGCCTCAATATGTCTCGTTGTTACTTCAATTTCTCTGAGTATGTCTTCGATCTGGCCAAACTTGCTATCAGCCACTTTTATCCCTCTTTACATTTAATCTAGAACAATATTTATGAATATAAAACTTTATCCATCCTTTGTAAAAAGACCCCATGCATAAGCGTGGGGATGAATTGTGTTGGGCTTAAATGTTTTTCCGGGGCATTTGAGGATGAGGTCTGTGACCTTAAGAGGATGGGGTGTCTGAGGTCTGTGACTTTGAACATAGGTAACAGGCTCCTAGGCTATATGCTTAAGAGCAGGGCTGTCCAGCAGTCTGTGGCTGAAGTAGAAAAGGAAGTGAACCAACCCAAAACCTCCCCAGTGTACATCACTCCGAAAGGAGACCCATTGGTATTTCAAAGTTCGAGGGAGGGAGCCCCTTGCGAAAGTTGGTGGTATTTCACTTTTGTACCTCTAGACCATCCTCTTATATAGACATAAACGGATTTATAGGTCATAATCAAAGCTATTTGAGGCATAATATTGGGAGCTGGAAAAAGACATGAGCCAACAGAAGGATGAAAAACAGAAGGAAAAAGAGAAGGATGAAAAGGAGAAGGAAGAAGAGGAAGCTGAGAAATTCAATAATTACCAGAAATCAGGCGAGATACACAAAGAAGTGCGTAAACAAATAGAGTCATCTGTGAAAGTAGGAATGCCCGTAATTGAATTATGTGAAAAAACAGAGGCCTTAATTATAGAAAAGGGAGGCAGGCCGGCTTTTCCGACAAATGTATCAATAAATCATGTAGCTGCTCATTATACATCCCCCCATAATGATGAACTGACGATAGGAGAAAAAGATGTGGTTAAAGTAGACTTCGGAGTTCATATTGAGGGATATATTGCTGACGGTGCATTTACCGTATGTTTTGATTCAGAGTATGAATCGCTCGTTGAAGCTGCAGAGAAATCATTGGAAAAAGCGCTAGATGCTTTCAAACCAGGAGTGAAAACCAATGAGATTGGAAAGATTATCGAGAAAACGATAAAGGAATACGGTTATAGGCCGATAAAAGATCTCTCGGGACATACAGTTGATCAATACATGGTTCATGGAGGAAAGGTTGTTCCAAATATTAGTGTTCCCCATGGACATAAGATTGAAGAGGGAGAAGTATACGGTATTGAGACCTTTGCTTCAACAGGAAAAGGCGCGGCGCATGAGACCAATTACTGCTACATCTACAGCCTACTCCCGATAAGGATTCCGGTAAGATTTGAAGGCGCTAGAAAAATAATAAAGGTAGCAAGAGATGAATACAAAACACTCCCGTTTGCTGAACGCTGGCTCACGAAAAGTATTCCACCCCTGAGTCTCAAAATGGGATTTAAAGAGTTAACATCCAAAGGATTACTGCAGAGATATTTCGTTTTGTCAGACGTCAAGGGCAGCAAAGTTGCCCAGTCAGAACACACCGTAATCGTCGTAGAAGATGGAATACAGATCATTACAAAATAAATTTGGGATTAGGCGTCTTTTTGATGAAAATTATTCACAATATCACAAATATCAAAATTCAAAATTGTGATTGGGCGCCAAAATTGAGTCAAATCTCCAAAATATCGCAAATCTTATATATAACTACTGGGCATTCTGTAGAAATGGAAGGATATTTGAGGGTCATTAGGATCGCCGAGCCGAGACATAGAATCAGCATCCGTTAATGGTGCTTTGAGGGCGGGGGAATCGCACTTGGAGGAATCTTGGTGTGACAACCCCTACAAGAACCAAAAAGAAGAGAACGCTTCCGATAGCGACACAAGAATGTCCCGAATGTGATGGGGACGATTTTATTAATGATATGACTCGGGGCGAACTGATCTGTAGCTCATGTGGTATTGTTTTAAGGGACAAGTTAATCGACCACGGGCCAGAGTGGCGGGCTTTTTCTTCCGAAGAGAGATCCAAGAGGAGCAGAGTTGGTTCTCCAATGACGTATACTGTACATGACAAAGGATTAAGCACTGTCATCGACTGGCGAGATAGAGATGCATATGGAAAGAAACTATCACCTAAACGGAAAGCACAGGTTTACCGTCTTAGAAAATGGCAAATACGAACAAGAGTACATAGCTCAATTGATCGAAATCTTGCATATGCCATGTCAGAGCTGGACCGACTATCGAGTCAAATAAATCTGCCAAAAGGCGTAAAAGAAGCTTCAGCCATTCTCTACAGGAAGGCCATTGAGAAGAAACTAATTAGAGGTAGATCAATCGAAGCCATGATAGCAGCATCAGTTTATGCAGCTTGTCGATTACGAAAGGTTCCCCGCACATTGGAGGATATCGCTCAGCAATCACGCATAAACAAAAAGGAGCTTGGACGATGTTATAGGCTTTTGCTTCGTGAATTGAGGATACACATACCTATAGCTAGTCCTGTAGATTTTATTCCCAAGCTCGGAACAAAACTCAATCTATCAGGAGAGACTCTTCGAAAAGCTGCAGATATTGTGAAGCGTGCAAGAGAACAAGGAATAACAGCAGGTAAAGATCCAACTGGTCTAGCGGCTGCCGCAATCTATATTGCCAGCATGATAGAGGGAGAGAGAAAGACTCAACGAGAGATTGCTGAGGCCGCCAGAGTAACAGAGGTAACTGTGAGAAATCGGTATAAGGAGATAGTATCAGAACTTGAATTAAGCGTTGAAGGAGAATCATTATAGCTTTCTCAGGTCAAACCCTTCTCATTTTCTTTTTCTTTTTCTTCCAAGTTAAGGAATTCCTTAAGGGATTCGATGGTTTCTATAGGTTCACCTTCCGACAATCTCCTCGCTTCTTCCTCCGTAACCTGAACCTCAAGAACCAATGGACCTTGGAAGCCACAATTGTGACAAACATATCGCATCGGTGTAAGCCAGCCGCTGGTAAAATCGAGTAATCTTATGTTGGTGCTTCTGCACCTAGGACAAAGATTGACCAATACCTTCCCAAGTTCACCCTTTCTACGCTTAAATGAAAAAGAACCGGTTCGTCCCATGATCATCATCAACAGTAATCGCTTTAGAAAAAATTATTGAACATCAATGTTTTGTTGTGAGAAACCCCAGCCTACCAGAAGCTCCTTTGCCTTGTGCCTGTGATCACCCTGCAGTTCAATATGATTCTTCCTGAATGTACCACCGCATGCACACTTGGCTTTAAGCCTTGAAGTTAAATCACCCAGATTCAAATCCTTATCATCAAGTCCATCGATGATTGTTACTTCGCGACCCCATTTTCTTTTTTCTATTCTAATTCTTATTCGTTGTTCCTCTTTGCCTATCTCCTCACAAACACAAAGGTCTTTTGGTAAACCGCATTTCGGACAAATATCCTCTGCCATATAATCTTACCCTTTTATAGTCATTTTACTTTTTCTTCAACAAGAAGTTTTTATGCATAAATATAAAGTTTACCCCGAAGAGTAGAAAAACACTGGAGTCAGAGAATCGGTTCAAGGAATCTTAGGTGGGCAGGGAGTAGCAAAAACCCAACCAAAAAGCTTAATAGATTATCGCTTCTTGATTGAATGGAAGGTTTAAAAATGCCTTATATATGCGGTAACTGCCGACGCGAAATAACAGTTGAGGGTTTGAAGTCTCTTCCCGGTGTTAAATGTCCCCACTGTGGTCACAGAATTCTCTATAAGTCTCGCCCACCTATAGTAAAGAAGGTGAAGGCGACCTAGAATGGCTATTTCTTAACAAGTTTATGACCTGATCCAATCGGGGATAGATTCTTTTAAAAGATGCTGAATATTCTCAGAATTTTCTTGTTAATGTGATGTCGCGACGATTAAGGGGGGGGTCCCCCCGGTTTTCCGGAGGGACAAAAAGGCGGGGTTTGAAAGGTTTTGAGGGGGGAGGAGATTGAGGAGAGTGATGAGGATGATCAAACTGGGTTCTTTAGCACAGGAAAGATCATCATAATTATGCTCTGTATATCGTTTTTTTGCAATAGATCTTCTAGCTTATTCTTGCCTATTGCCCCAAATTTATATGCATCGATTGCAACAATGAGTTGCGTTACTGCCTCCATCAATTTTCTTGAAAGGGCCCAATTAATTTTCCCAAGCTCTGCTTTATTTCTATCTATAGTCTCCCAAAATTTCGAGAATATTGTAGTGCTCTCTTCTAGGTTAATGAGAGTGGGCCTATGTTGACGGAGCTCGTCCAGTATCTTCAGCAATTGATTGGGAGACACTTGAGACCTTCCTAAATATTATGTAGTTAAGCTACAGAATTATATTACTCGTACAGAATATATAAGGTTTTCTATAGCTCAGCTACATTTTTCGGAAAAGCTTTTTATTACGCGGGGATATAGATACAGATGGAAAACATACGAATGAGAAGTAGTGACTGAAGTAGACAGTCAGTATTTTTGTCATGACAAATGCTGGCTAAGAATTTCTGTTTGGTAGTCATATTGTAGATCACAGAATGAAATTAGAAAAGGTTCCAAGAAATGCCGATACGAGGAAAAGCGGAAGAGATAGTTGAACACCTGAAGCAGTTAGGCTTTACAGATTACGAGTCCAAAGTCTATATTGTTCTGACAACAGGGGGGGCGCTTAACCCAACTGAAATCGCAGATCTATCAAACGTCCCAAGGCCCAATGTATACAGAGTTATTGAAAGACTGGAGAATGAAGGACTGGTTAGAAAGGAAGCAGTAAAGAGGGGGGCACGCTACATAGCTGTTCCACCCAGAGAAGTCATAGCTAGGCTAGATCAGAAGCTTAAAGAGCAGAAATCATTGCTGGATGCTCTCAAGAAACTGGTCAAAACCCTTAAGCCAACTGAGATTTCGAGTGCCTCGGAAACAATATGGTTGGTCAACGGAGAAAAGGAAATACAGGATCTAACAATGAAACTCATAAAGCAAGCGGAAAGCCAAGTCGTTGTTCTTGCTACACCCGAACTGATGTTCAACGAAGATCTAAGAGAGCAGATGTTTGAGTTACTAAGAGACAGAGTTTCTAAGGGCGTTGAGTTGATAATCGGATGGAAAATAACCGAAAAAGATCGGGATATAGCAACGCAATTAATAGAGACTGCAACGGTCTACCACTGGTCTCTTGGTGAAACGCCGATAGGAGTATATACAATAGATGGAAAAGAGTGTCTAGTTACATTCATAGGGAAGTGGGCTCCAAAACCGATCTACGACCTAGCTTTGTGGATTAAGAATCCTATCTATGTCAAACCATTCGAATATCTTACGGAAAAACTACTTACTCTTAATGTTCCTGCTGAAGAAAGACTAGAGGAATTGAGGAAACTATGATGACACAAGAGGATAAAAACCTAAAAAAATACATCTTTAAGGTCACAGTATTAGGAGATGCAGAAGTCGGCAAGACTTCGATAATTTATCGTTATGCTGAGAACCGTTTCATTGGGCGATACATCCCCACAATTGGGATTGATTTTAGTGCGAAATTGATAACCCTTGGAGAATTTAATATCAATCTGGTAATCTGGGACTTGGGAGGACAATACAAATATCGAGTTTTGCGTAAGCACTATCTTGAGGGGTCTCGAGCTTCCATATTAGTTTACGATATAACAAACAAGGACACTTTCGAACATATTGACAAATGGTTTGACGATGTTACTAGACACTGTGGACGAGTCCCGTGCTTATTGGTTGGCAATAAAGCGGACATGGAAAATGAGAGAAAAATCACCTCTGGAGACGGTAAGACATTGGCCGATAAATTGGGTATCGAATTTGTGGAGACTTCCGCCAAATCGGGACTTAACGTGAGCGAAGCCTTTAACTCAATTGCGAAGATGATGATAGACCACTATGTAAAGGTCTGACGATTTATTGAATAGTCCTCTTGTCTGATAAGAAGATATTTTAAGGAGACTGCGTGAATATTAATTTGACGACCTTTTGGAGAGTTTAATTTGGCAAGAGGAAAAGTGCTCGCAGTCTCTGTTATCATTCTGCTAATTGGTTCTTTTGCCTACTTATACATTAGTATGCCTTACCTGTTTTTTCCTCCAGTCTCACAGCTCGAATACAATACCATCCAACAGCAAGAGGATGTAATAATTATTTCGGGACAGCAAGATCTCGATTTTGATAGTTGGGGTGATCTTGGGGACTTCTTCGAAAATGTTAGTTATGAGTTCTATGATCAAATACCTAGCACAGATATTCCGTTTATTCCGCCCATTGATCCAAACCTAACAGGTCAATATGGGGACCTTCTTAACATGACGATTTTCAATGTTACTCCAGGAACACCACCCAAGTATTGGAAGATGACATCTTACGACTATTATAACAGTTCACAATGGGAAAAAACCAACGCGAGTCAAACTGACCTATCTCTTATCGAATTAGGTGAGGTTCCCCCGTCTGCAACAGTCTTTACGATATACATGAACATATCCCATGGTTTAAGCGGGAATCTACTCCTACCTATAATCTCCCCAGATCCCATGCTTATTGATGATACGTTTTCTTTAATACCGCCTCGAAATCTTAGTCATACCATCAGTACCGATACTTATGGAAGTGCACTATTGACAATATCCTTTATTGAGGCGGGCAACTCAACGATAATATATGATGTTTCATATCAACCGCTTAATCTGACCGATATTGAAGCAAGTGCTGGGTCTCCATCCGATACACCCGCGTGGATACAAACCCTCTTTTTGCAGCTTCCAGGAGGTAGAACGAGCTATCTAAGTGCAAATCCCTTTGTTGCAGGAACAGTCAATCTATTTGAAAGCTACGCTCAAACACACAATGTCTTTGAGACTGCGACCCAAGTTCTTGGATATCTCACAAGTAACTATGTTTTTGATCCCTTTGCACCTCGCCCGCCATCAGGAAGAGATCAAGTCGATTGGTTTCTGGAGAACGGCAATGGAACAAGCCAAGATTTCTCCACAGCCTACACCGTTATACTTAGATGTTTGAATATCTCATCCAGATTTGTATACGGATTCCTACCGGGAGAACAAGTCGGTAGCTTCAGGATAATTCGCGGATGGAATATCCATTTCTGGAGCGAAGTCTGGGTTCCAAATGTAACTAGCGGGGGCAATTGGGTTCAGTTTGACCCAACTCCTCTGCCCTCAGACATATCAGACATCGTAGGCGATGATGACGGTGTAGCAAGTGTCCGTTACAATCTCTTTCTATTTGCAAATGATACCAGTTTGATTAGTCCTGTGAGTATAGGGCGAGGAGAATTTGTAGAATTTGAGGCAAGGATGATGAACAATTCTCAGCCCATGAACAATGTGGATATCGTATTCATTGATCAAACCGATGATAGATTCCTTGGGCAGTTACAGACTAATTCCGAGGGGTGGGCAAACCTAACTATCGAATATGATTCTACATCAATTGTAGGTGCTCACCGTATACTGGCGTTTGCCCTAAACTACCCAACAGTTCAAAACATTACGGTTTTTCTCCTCGAAGGTAGCACATCTCTCACGATGGGTGCAACCCCCTCCTCACCTCCGAACGCCACAAGGGGAATAGAAACGGTAGTAATCTCAGGAACACTCTCAGATCCTGTCAATGGGAGTGGAATACCCAATCAATATGTTGACGTTTTTTGGGATGGAATAAACGTTACCCGTGGCATAACGGATCAGTCTGGACAATATTCAATAACTTACCTTGTTCCCTTGGGAAACCCCAACATGAATACATCGGTTTATGTAGATTTCAACGGCGATTTCTTGATTCAAATAGGTACTATTCCTTTGTTTTATGCCGTTTCAGGAGCTTCCAGCGTAAGCAGCACTGAAAATGTAACGATAGTGGCATCCTCATGGGTAACCACAGAAGTGAATGCAACAGCCGTAGTGCCCGGCGATTATGTCCTGATATATGGATATCTTGGGCTGGATAACATGACACCACTGGCAGGCGAGATTGTAGAGATCTGGTGGAGGAACGATTCAGATTATCTAATCAATAATGCAACAACTGATGGAAGTGGATATTATGAATATGTATACGGTGTTCCTCTGGGTTCTTCAGGTGAGGCGAAAATCTATTCGTATTATCGATCACCAGACCCCTATATTCTTGATTCATACACTGATCCCACGATCTATATTGGGCAAACAAAGATTGTGAATCTTAATGTTGGCCCAACAAATGTTAGTAGAGGAGATAACATCATTGTCGACGGTCTTCTATTGGACAGCGATGATCAACCAATAGCAAACCAACAGGTCACCATACAATTCTTTCTATTACCTGGAGATATACTGTCTGGTACAACTACAGCAACAACTAATTTGATTGGGCAATTTACAGTAACATATCAGATTCCCTCAGGATTTTCCGTAGGAGAATACAAAATAAATGTTACGACCACAATCCCAGGCCTTATAGTGAGTGAGGAGGAATTCATAAATGTGAATTCTGCAACAAGCATCACATTTGATGTTACGCCCTACTTTGCGATGCCAGGAGAGAACATTAGCATATCCGGAATTCTTGCAGATGATCAGGGAAGTCCCATCTCAGGACGAAATGTAACGATCTACTTTGACGGAGTACCAATAGGGACCCTTACAACTTCACTGGCTGGTCAATTTGTGATACCAAACTATCAAGTTCCTTATGGTCTTTCCACAGGGACTGTTATTATTACGGCATCACATTATTCAGGAAACTACTATTTTGGATCCACCAGGAACGAGAGCCTAATGATATTTACAAGATCAACTGTCGTAATCTCAGTAACTCCACGAAATGTCTATCCTGGTGACGTTGTCACCATTGGCGGAAATGCCACAGATAATTTGGGTAGACTTATACAAAACAGAACGGTTGCAATATACTGGAACGAAAGTCATATCACGACCTTGATACTTACAGATGGGAGCTTTGAGTTCAATTATAACGTTCCAACAAATGCAACAGAAGGATTTGTCTCCGTCTATGGTCTTTTAATACCTGAAGCGCAATCTCAATATATAGCCGATACGATAACTATAATGGAGAGAGTAGGTATGCAAATAACGTTGGATCTTATAATATATGCTGTTGCGATTATTGCAATTGGGGTTGCGGCCTTTTTTGGCTGGAGATTATATAAAAAGAGAGTAACAGCGCCAATAAGAGTGCAGCCGAGAGTGACTGTTGGAGGCAGATTAGCAAAACTACGAGCCTTGATAAATGCAGGTAAAAAGCGTGAAGCAATGATCAATGCGTTCGATGTGTTAGTAAGAGTTGTGTCCTCGAATTATACCGTTTCTCGTTCTATGAGTCAGACTTCTCGAGAATTTGCCGAGAATGTTATCTCCCAGACGAGTATTAGTTCTCAAGCATTTTACGAGTTTACCAAGATATATGAAAAGGCAAGATTCAGCAAACATACATTATCTGATCCGGAGTTCAAGACCGGTATGGAACTCTTTGCCACATTGTATAACCAAATAACTGGAGGGCAGCTGCAGATTGCTGGGGCATAGATTCCGTCTGGGTATATTCCTGGTAATCTTTGGAGTGAGCTGGCTACCGCTGCTACTTCCGCTTATCGGAGTTGGGGCTATTTCCGGAAATGACTATTCAATTTATAATGAGGGATGGAATGGTCTCTCCTCTTATAGAAGTATCATCGAAGGTGCGGGTTATCAGGTAAGGCCTCTTCTGTCTTCGGTGAGCGGCATAAATAGAATTAATGAACCCGCCATACTCCTAGCCATTGGTCCTAGGTTATTTTACGACCCTATTGCCTCCACTGGCATGATCAATTTCCTCAACGCAGGAGGAAGTTTGCTGGTAGCTGATGATTTCGGTAGTGCCAATTTCCTCTTGACATATTCTGGAGTGATAGGCCCCAGTTTCAGCGGTCAAATGATGCTGGATACGGGATCATTCGATAAGAATTGTGCTTTGCCGGTTATCAGGGATTTTGCCTCGCACCCGATAACTCAAGGAGTATCGAGTATTGAACTAAACTTCCCTACGGTAATTGGTGGTGTAGGATTTGCACCGCTCGCAATGACCACAACTTCTTCTTGGCTAGATGCTGATAGGGACTATGAATATGACACTGGAGAGTATATAGGTCCATTTCCTGTGGTGGGTGTTACACAGGTAGGAAATGGTTCAATAGTTTTGGTAAGCGATCCAAGCCTCTTCAGTAACGATATGATTGATCGTCAAGACAATGATGTGTTTGCAAGAAATATAATAGATTTCCTAACTGGAGGCGACACTGATGTTCTGATAGTTTTTGATGAGGGGCACCTCTCTTGGCCTCTGAATTCTCCTATTCTCTTCTTCGGCACTATCTTGAGTAGGATAAATTGGATGTCAAGTCACTGGCTGCTTGCCCCAATCTACCCTCTAATAGCGATTTATTTGATTAGAAGCTGGCTGCCCAAAACAAAGAAACCCGAAGAAATGAAACCTTCAGAGGTCTTTAGAAGAGTTGGAAGAACATTCTTCTCCACAAAACTGAGATGGTATGAAGTTCATCAAGCATACAATCAGGCCATAGGCGTGCTTTATAAGAGGTTGAAAAGAAGTCTGATAGAACAACTTAGACTCAGGGCATTTGATGTTGACGGCGTTACTTCAGGAATTACAAGACTAGCGCCGGCTCTTGATGAAAAGGATATTCGAAAAACATTCAAATTGCTTGATGATGTAGTTGAAGGCAAGAAGAGAATTACAGACAGGGATGAATTCCTCAAAATATTTTTCGAAATGAAACGTTTAGGTGAGGCGGTGAAAGTTAAATGAGCAAAGCTGAAGCAGAAGCCAAAGAGCTTGATAAACCCGAATATGGTGTGCAGGATATTAGAAGAACGACTCGTGCGGTATTAAATGAAGTAGGAAAAGTCATAGTAGGGAAAAGAGAACTCCTCAGGAACGTTTTAATTGCTCTTCTATGCAGCGGACATGTTCTCTTGGAGGGAGTACCAGGAGTTGCCAAAACTGAACTTGCAAAAACATTCTCCAAAATTTTGGGATGTGATTTCAAAAGAATTCAATTCACTCCAGACTTACTTCCTTCAGATATCTTGGGAACAGTTGTATTTGATCAACAAAAAGGTAGTTTCTACGTCAGGAAAGGGCCGATTTTTACAAACATCCTCCTTGCAGATGAGATTAATAGAGCTCCTCCCAAAACCCAGGCGGCTCTGCTTGAGTCAATGCAGGAAGTACAAGTAACCATCGAGGGAAAAACCCACCGACTGGAAAGACCTTTCATGGTCATGGCAACCCAAAACCCCCTGGAGCAAGAAGGAACATATCCGCTTCCTGAAGCACAGATTGACAGGTTCTTGTTCCGATTGATTGTTGACTATCCTAACGAAGCAGAGGAGGTGGAAATCCTCGCTAAGAAACACACTGCAAGGACGGCCAAAGTCAAGAAGGTAACAAGCCCGATTAGTATCGCCTCTATGCAGCAGGCAGTTGATAAGGTCTATGTAGACCAAGATATAATGAGCTATATTCGTGACATAGTAATCAAAACAAGAAATGATCCGCAAATCTTACTCGGTGGAAGTCCCAGAGCTTCCATAGTTTTGCTGAAGGGAGCCAAGGCCAGAGCAGCGATTCTAGGCAGGGATTATGTTATACCAGATGATATTAAAGCGCTGGCGTTTCAGGCACTAAACCACAGATTAATACTTAAGCCGGAAGTGGAATTAGAGGGGCTCACTGAAGAGCGAGTTATATCCAAAATACTAGAGGAGACCGCCGTTCCTGTCTAGGATGAAGGCTTGTTAGAAAGGGATGAATATGTTCTCACGACGAGGTCAGCTAATCGTTCTGAGTGGAGTGTTCTTTCTAACGAGCGGCTTTGCTTTTATTAACTACTACCTGGTATTTCTAGGCATATTCTTGATATTTACATCGATAATTGGACTTCCCTTTTTTAAGATGTCAACGTTTATTGAGAACATAGAGGTCGAACGTAAAGTTGATCGGGTCAAGATCTTTGCCCAAGATTTCTTTCACGTGAAGATTCTGGTAAGGAACAAAGGCAACAAAAGAATCGATTTTCTTGAGGTTTATGATGTTTTTCCAGAGACTTTTATTTTGGCAGTAGGTAGGAATAAGATAGCCACAAGCCTCGATCCGCAAAGCAATATAAAATTCTCATATGTTCTGCAACCGCGTCTTAGGGGACAGTACAACATAGGTCCGACAAAGCTTGTTATCCATGATAGGCTTAGATTCAACTATGATGAGAAAACAATCGGAGAGTATACAGAGCTCCTTGTCTACCCATCATACCAAGATGTCAGAAGAATGGGGACCTTGGCAAGAAGAAGAGCACTGGGTATCATGTTTGGTATTCACAGAGCCAAAGATAAAGGTGTTGGAACAGATTTTGTGGGTATAAGAAGGTACGCCCCTACCGATGAGATCAGATGGATTGATTGGAAAGCAACAGCAAAGACTGGAAAATTCATGAGTCGGGAGTTTGAAACTGAGCGCAATATAAAGATAGTTATCTTCTTGGATACCTCCGGATCCATGGGTGCCGGTGAGCCAGAAAATAGCAAGCTGGAGTATTCGATTCGGGCATCTGTTCTGTTGGCCCATCTCGGACTGGAAAGGCGAGATGAAGTGGGTTTGTTAACCTTCTCCAACAGAGTTTGGAACTATATTGAACCTAAATCTGGAAAAACACAGTTCTATGAGATTCTAGACACATTGGCTCGAGTTCAGTCAATGGGAAGGTCGGATCCGATGAGGGCTGTGAAGCACGTACTCACGCATTTGAAGAGAACTGCGCTTTTTATCATGTTAACAGATTTGGAGACAACGACAAACTTTGTCAATGCCATAAAAATCGCGAGATCAAACAAGTGTGAGTCACTCGTTATCTCCCCGGTAGGGCCATGGTTTGAAATAAAAATGGAGGAATTATCCCCGGTTGAGAAGGCCTTGGCTGAGGCAATTGCGGAAGAGTTTCTTTCAAAAAGACAGAAAGTTGCTCGAGAACTCCGAAAGATGGATGTTGCGGTCATAGATGTCGGTCCAGATGACTATCTACCTGCAGTTGTTACTCAGTATCTAAAGGCCAAGAAACGCGGCATCGCCGTATATTGACTGGATCACAGGAGATATATCATGACAAGCAATCTGGTAAATGCTCTCAGGGTGATTTCACTTATAACGTTTGGCTACTCAGTGTACTTGATATTGCGAATTCTATCACCCTCAGTGTGGGTGTGGACAGCATTACCAGACTTGGTCAATATGTTGTGGACTCTAATTAACTACGCTTTTACTTTTGCATTAGAATTCATGGTATTTTCATTCGGATTCTTATTGACATCCGTATTTCCTTCTATTCCGGCTCAGTCCGCTCTACAGCTTGTGGTGTCCAGATTCATCGAAAAAAGCTGGTTTGGCCCTGCGGTCTCTGAGTTTCCACCAGTAATGGATTTAGTGTGGCCAGCATACTATTTTGGTTTTCAAGTACTTTTTTTGATTGCCATACTTACTGGGGTCTTCTTTGTAGTTCGTTGCAAAGCTCGACTCGCTTCAGTATCATTCCTTTCATTGCAGGGAATGGTAGTTCTGGGAGCAGTCTTCCAAAATGTTACCGTAGGAAACGTCTTTCCTCCTACAGATATCATCGGTTTCCTGGTAAATCCCCTGTTTCAAGTAGTTGTTTTTACATATATATTCCTGGAGGTCTCATTCCATGCTTCTTATACTTATGAAGTTGGTCAACCCACAATGCTTCGAAAGGAGAGTTTAAGAAAGCAAATCAGTGCCATAGAGGAGGAGGCCAAGCGAGAATTAAAACCAAAAGAGGGAGAAAGGCCAACTACTCTGTCTATTAAAAGAACTTTTAGTCCAGAAGCTGTTCAATACTTCAGAGAACACCTAGAAAGAAGACGCTTACCTAAGGAGTCTATAATCGAACTTAAGTCCATTCAAGATATTAGGCGACTGGATATTTACCTAAAAGAACTCATGCGTGAGGATCCCGAAGCTGAATCCACTCTCACGGCCAAATCCGCAGTTCCGTCTACTAGCAAAATAGTCATATCCACTGTACCAAGCATCGTATTGCGTTTAGTCGTAGTCATAGCTCTCGCATTTATCAGCCTTAATCCGGTTGCTATTCTATCGCTTTTTGGAGCCCCACAGCCAATTCTCGAAAGCTTGGAGTTGGTCACTCCCGAAATTGTTATAATAATTCTTTTGCCTATTGCACTGTGTTTTCCTTTGGCTGCCCTAATAATTGATTTTCATCGAGCGCGTAAGGCAAAGAAGGCAATTCCAGAGATTATCAAGAAGTAAGTTATTTCATAAGCTTTTTTTACATATAAATTATCAATAAATCTCTCAGAAAAAGGGAAATAAGCTTTTGGATCGAATAATCGTAATTGTTCAAGATCCTTACTATCAGGTGATGATTCTGACTGATAAACGACAGATAAGAAGACCTCTTGGAATCTATAGTATATTCTTTGCTGCCCCACGCCCGAGTATCACAACATTGGTCACAGTCCTAATCAGTTTGATCCCGATTTTTGCATTGACATATCTAGGTTTGGAAATAACAATAATGATCTCAGTTCTTATCTTCATAACACCTTATTTTGTTGGAGTGATTTCTATGAAGATTTCTCCAATGTTCATTGAACGTTTTCAACTAAACAACTCAACACTCATTTCATTCGTTTCAACAATTCCCATTCTATTATTCTCCCATATTGCAATAATTACCCAGATATGGGATCTCAGTATTATGGGGCTAATCGTAAGTTATGGATTACGTCACATGTATATTGTGACACTGTCAAATGCGAGAATTTCGAAAAAAGTTGTTTCAAGCCTAAGTCAGCCTCTAAGCTCTCTGATCTTTCTGTATTTATTGTTCTATTTTCCGCTGGCCACCTTAACATCGGCTATCATTGGATTTGGGGTTTTTGCTTTAGCTTTTGTGTTGATAGAGCTTGTGTTAGATAAACCCAAGATATTGGGTGGCCGAATCACATCATTGCAGGCAGGACGTGTCCTGATTTCAAGTCTCTTGGGACAACCTAAACAGTTTACAGATATTGATCCAGAGGTTGGTGAGAGAACTGATGTGTGGGTAGGAACTTTGTCTTTTAGAGTTCAAAATAGCATAGATGGTGTTATTTGCGTTCCTGCTCTTCATCCAGGCCCCATAGGATACATAGGAGGAGCTAGACTTCCACATCTTCTTTCCATTCCTATTTATCAAAAACACCGTTCAATAGTAATGGTTCCTCATAGCCCGACAACACACTGTTTCAATCCTACATCACCTGATGAGATTGATAGGGTTGGAGAAGTCGCCCTTGATCTTATAGAAGATTCAAACTATATTGCAGAAGCATCAAAGATTATCGTGGTAGAAGGGGATAAGGCAAAAGTATACTGCCAATCCTTTGGAAAAAGCGTCTTAATAATTCTGGAGTTGTTCTCGGATTGTGGAGATGTAGATTATGGATTTGGAGTTTTGCTAGCTGAAATAGCAAAAAAAGAAGGAGCTGAAGAAGCCATAATCGTTGATGCTCACACTCATTTTAAGCGTGGGGAATCCACAGTCTATACAGGAAGTAAGATTTCACATGAAATCATCCGCCTTGTCAAAGAAGGGGTAAGGAAAGCTTTGGATTCCAAACAGGGAGAAATGGACCTTGCTGTCATCGCAGACAATCTTGACAAATTTACATGGGATGATGGCATAGGAGAAGCAGGCATTCGCTTGTTTTTGCTAAAAGTCCTAGGGCAAGAACTAGCCTATATTACCTATGATGCTAACTCTATGACCGATGAATTTAGAGAGAGACTTCTAGAATCTCTAATGGCTGCAGGAGTAACCCCTATCCTAATGACAACCGATACCCACACTGTTCACACAATAATAGGGCGATACAACGTATTGGGCAGCAAAATAAAACATTTCCAATTAATAGAGAAAACCCATGAATTACTTAGGGAGGTCAGGGGTCGAACCAAGCAGGCTTATGTTTCCTTTAGGAAAGGTATTGTGAGGGACGTCAGGATTTGGGGATTAGAATCTGCAACAACCGATAAAGGAGCGGTGGATACAGCGCTGGAAGCGGCAAAGACCTTAACACCCCCGCTGCTCGGACTTGCATCTATTATGGTTCTGTTTGCAGCTATTCTGATTTAGTAAAATACGTAATAATTATAGTTCATAAGGAAAGAGTTGGGGGTCCTGAAGGAGATTCAAGCTTTCGACTTCAACATCCGAAAGCCAGTTTTTGTTCCTGAGCGTCATACACTTTTCAAAATACATCAAGAGTACCACATGAGGTTACTAAAGACTAGAAAGTTTTCTTTTAGAATGACCTAGTTAAAGCTTTTACCATATCTAGAAGAATCGCACGTGGATTCTTTGCTTTTACGACGCCTGATGCTACTAAGACTCCGCGAGTTCCAAGTTCAAAAGCGATTCTTACATCCTCGCCTGCAGATATGCCTGCTCCGCATAGAGGTACTGTATTTGGATTAGCAATTGAAAGAATTTTAACAAACTCTCTTACGGAGTCTGGTTTTTCTTTAGATATAGCTCTACCTGTTCCTATGAGCTCAGGAACCTCAAAAGCAACAAAATCTGGCCCGAATTTCGCTATCTCTTTTGCTTTCTCGACATCGGGAGCACAACAGACGCTGATAAGGTCTTTGATTTTTACCAGTTCTATGCTTCTTTCTATATCTCCTAAAGGGATTTGCTTTTCTGAATGGTTAATTAAAGTACCAGACGCACCAGCCTCTTTTATGGCCTCTACTAATATACTACCGGTATGTGCACCCGGTTCAATAGGTGATATATGTTGAGCAAAGACGGGTGTGCTAGTATCATTGGCGATAGGGAAGATATCTGAGTACTGGGAAGCCACAGCTATACATACACCTGTCTCTTGACCGACCTCCTCAGCAATCTGGGCTAATTTTAGGGCTCGCTTTCCAGTAGCCTCGATATAGCATTTAAAGTTGACAATTATGATCGGAGATGAGATTTCAGGCATTTCTTAATCTCTCCACATACAGCAAGTTTTATCAGAGGGCTAGAGGGAGTCATTTTAACGCCCATGAACCACAAACACTATCTCAGAGAATTTTTTCCTCAAACATCTGACTTATCATTATGCACAGGGGTTCTTTCCCCAAATCATTTATCTCACAACTATAAATGATTATCGGGTCTCATCCCCAGCTTATTGAAGGGCACTTCTCTGCTATAAGAGTCAAAATAGGCCAATCTTCTGTTCTCAATTCATTGATAAAAAAAAAGGGGAAAACAGGGGTCAGCTAGGCTCATATTTCCTCTGGCTCAACATCTGCTTCATCAGGCATTTCCTCTGTTGGTAATGAGCTTCCACATTCCATACAGAAAGAAGATCCGGGCGTTATTGGTGAACCACAGTAGGGACAGTATCGCGGAATCGAAGGCGCATCGGGTGGTCTATATTGAGCCATTTCGGGACCATATGGTGCAGCTGCTCTTCGCCTGGCAGCTCTTCTTTGGAACAACAACATCGCGGACATCATGACCATGAACATTACAGCCATGATTATCATATAGAAGGAGTCAATGCCACCACCACCAACTACGAAGAGTATCTCTTCGGAAGCGTCGAAATCACCTTCTGAGTCAATTATTATCAGTAGTAACACGTATCCCCAGTTGCTTTGCAAACTATACGATCCGGAAGGTGTTGAAACCACTCCCGATGAAGGAACTGAAAGAGATCCTGTGAAACTTGATCCATCAAGTGATAGCTGCTGATAGATAAATGGAGAGCCAGTTAGGTAGTATACAGATATATCAATGACCCACGCGAATGCTCTCAGATCGGCTAGGCTATCTTCTCTATCTGTTCCGACAACTTCTACTGAGACGGAAGTTCCTAAGCCAACTTGAACTATCGGTACCGATAGGGGTTCATATATTTCCATATCTGGAATCGCCACGCCCCCGACCTTAGATGTATTACCGTCTAGTTCGGGCTCCACACTAACCACTACAATGGACCCCACAGCGAATGCATCAGGATTTATCCCTTCAGTTTGATTCTTGGCTTCAACAATATAGACATATGTTCCTGCACTGAACCCAGGGTTTGTTGGGGTCATAGTGTAGTTCCATTCCGAGGAAATAATTGGCATATTTGCGGACCCATATGTAATATTTCTGAGAGTGTGTTCATAGTAGTTTTGAGGATAGGATGTGAAGTATATCGACGCATTATCGGCATTACTGACTGTTCCATTGACCTCCAAATATTCATCATATCTGCATATGACATCAATACCGTAGAAATCAAGTTCTAGCAGTTCTACCCATGTAGGATATTCTATGTCGGCAGGCTTACTTCCGCCTTTTCTTTGGTCAATATCGACAATCTGTGGGACTGATGAAACAATGCGGAAAGAGGTTGTTCCAGTGTATAATACGCTAGAAACGGATACATTAACATCTACAGCATATACTCCAGTGGCCGATGCGGTAAAGTTTCCACTGTAGACACCACCGCCTACTTCTGTTATATTAACAATATTGACAGTACTGTTTACGACAGTGCAGTTGATCGTTGTGCCATTAAGTAATCCTGTAACGCCAGCCCTACTTGCTTGGGAAACATATATTCCAAACTGTAACTGGGAAGGGCTGGAATTGTAGTTTAGCGAGGCCGCTACACTGACGTGGATCGATTGCTCGACAAGTAGCCAATCGAGTGTGTTTTTCGCCAGCTGCAGGTTATCTAAGTCATCGATGAGATTATAATAGAATACAAGTTCATTGGCAAAGACTGCAACTCTTCCGCCGCTTGGATGTTGGTAGTACGCCAAAACGGGATCATTTTGGTATCGAGCAATGGTCTGAGCAGGTGAAGAGATCAAGGGCGACCCCGAGCCCAAAGTATAACTGCTAACTCCGGTTGTTATGGGATGTGAGTCAATGTCTGTAACAGTTATACCCACAGAAGTAACTCGAGTTATCCCCAAATCTTCAACACTTAGAATGCTTTCACTGTATGAGGTTTTATATTGAATACCATAAGGCGCAAGAAGGCTGTTTAAAGCCTCTCCTGCAACAAATGGATAGTACGAGCCAAGTACCAGTAATGATCCACCCTCACTAACAAACTGCTGAATGGCGTTTACCTCAGAGTCTGTGAAACTGAGCTCAATATCTGGAAGCATGAGAATGTCGTAATTCATAAGGGTTTCATAGGTGATGAGTTTCTCATTCACGTCTATATCATAACCATAATCGCCCATTTCCTGTATGAACGCGAGATAGTTGTAATATGGTGAGTCTTCGAAGTCATAGTTATGCAATCTTTCAAAGTATACGCGACCTCTGGGGAGTTCTATCGTAAATGAAACTGAGATATTATGTAAACTGACACCATCGGTCGCGTTAAGAAATTCTATTCTTCCTGAATAGATTCCAGGTGCCACATCAAAAGGCAACGCTATTTTTACTCCAATCTCAGCAAGATCATTCACCAACAGTTCCCAAGTCCCGCCAGTTTGATATGTTGAATTTCCTAGAGTAATGAATGGAGAGGCAGAGGTAGTACCTATGTTTGTTATGTTGAGGTCAACAGGCTTTCCGGTAACGAAGGATACATTGATCGATAGGACGTCTCCAGGGAATTTTACAATCCAAGGTTCAATGGGAATCTCATCTGGAAGAATTGTGGTGATTGGTATTTTCCCGCCCGTTACCGTTGAATTGCGGACATCCAAGTAATTCAGTGCACTCGAAACGTTTATTCTTCCTGCCCCTTGGACATTTGGATCATAACCGATTAATTCATCAGCAGTGTTCATTAAGGCCGCACGGAATGCGTGAGGATTGTTTACTAGGTTCGGAAAAGCTTGCATGAGGAGAGCGACTGCCCCGGCCACATGAGGAGTAGCCATGCTGGTACCACCCAAAGCAAGGTAGTCCCCTCCAGTTCCTGGGATAGGTCCTCCTTCAAAGCCGTAATACGTCGCAGCAATGTCCATTATCGAGTCAGGAGATAGTGGAGCAATAATATCTTCACCGGGGGCAACAACATCGGGATCAACTCGATTATCCAGAGTTGGCCCCTTGCTGCTGAAGGAAGATATATGATCGTCAAGATCGGTCGCACCAACAGTTATCACGCCTCTAGCGGCTCCAGGAGAACTACCACTATGGTACCATGGTCCGGCGTTTCCAGCAGCAACAACAACTACTACTCCTTGCGCTACAGCATTATCTACCGCCACAGACAATGGATCATAAGGATCTGCCCTTCCACCACCTAGGCTTAAGCTCAAAATATCGGCACCGGCGCCGCCAACACCGGTGGGTAGGACGCTCCACTGTATTGCAGCGATTATATCTGAGGAATACCCGAATCCTGCAGCGTTAATGCATTTTGCATCTATTAGGAGAGCATTAGGAGCCACGCCAATATACGCAAAACTTGAAGCCTCGCCTGTTCCCGCAGCAGTTCCTGCCACGTGAGTTCCGTGACCGTTTAGATCGGTTTGTTCCGTTTCATCTGTAGCAAACGAGTGAGCAAGAACAACTTTCCCATCATCCAAGTCCGGATGGGTATCATTTATGCCTGTATCAAGAATAGCTATTCTTATACCATCTCCGCGATATCCTTGCGTATGCACATAGGGAGCACCAATAGCATCAAGACCGTTACTGTACAATTGCTGAATTTGGACGGTTTCCAGCATCTCTGACGGTTTGGGAATCCAGTAGATACGGTCATGATATATATTTTGGACAAACGGAAGTTCGACGATGTCTGGAATTCTACCTAAAGGCAATTCTCCACTCACTGCAGAGATAATTGAGTATTCGTGAAGCGCTTTATAGGAGTCGCCAATTCTGGCTTTGATGGTTTCTGAGACCAGATCAAGATCCGATCCATCCATTAAAGTAATTATGACTCTTGTAGGCGTGGTAGCATCCTTTGAATTGAGAGCGTCTTGAAGCACCAAGTCTAACTTCGAGTTGACCAGAAGCATATTGTTTCCTTGGTTTAGGTTGATTCCAAAAGCAATTGATGAAACAGCAAGTATGTTAGATACTAACAGAGTAAGTAGAATTATTGAGCCTAATTTTCGTTGAAATCTTCTCACTTATTCTCCCTCATAAATATAATTGACTGAGTAGTATAGAAGTCAAAATCTTATAAACCTTATAAGAGTATTGCATAATCACTTATCGGGATGGCGGATAGTAGATGTTTTATATTGGTAAAATACTATATCTCGATATCATAGAACAAAACATAGTTTTAAAAAATGGGAGGCAACAAGATGGCTGAAAAAGTTACGATTTCTATAATAAAGGCGGATGTGGGATCACTATGTGGCCACCACGTTGTTCATCCTGAACTGAAGGAGCTCGCAAGAAGAATGTTAGAAGATGGAAGAAAAGACGGTGTTATCATTGATTACTATGTTGCCAATTGTGGTGATGATCTGGAGCTTATTATGAGTCATAGAAATGGAGAGGACAACGATAGGGTTCATGGATTGGCATGGAATATCTTCCTAAAGGCTGCCGAAAAAGCTAAGGATATGCAGCTTTACGGAGCAGGGCAAGACATACTCAGTGAGGCATTTTCTGGAAATGTTAGAGGAATGGGTCCGGGGGCAGCTGAACTAGAATTTGAAGAAAGGGCAAGTGATCCAATTGTTGTATTTATGATGGATAAGACGGAGCCGGGTGCTTTCAATCTTCCCTTGTTTAGAGTGTTTGCAGATCCATTCAACACAGCAGGGTTAATAATAGATCCAAATGTTCATCAAGGATTCATCTTCGAGATTATGGACGTTCATGAAAACAAGGTTGTAAAGCTCAAGTGTCCAGAGGAGATGTATGATTTGCTGGCACTTATCGGAACGACGGGACGCTATGTAATTCGAAAGATTTTTAGACACGACGGTGTACCTGCAGCTGCTTGCTCGACAACACGTCTTTCATTGATAGCAGGCAAATATGTTGGGAAGGATGATCCTGTAGCCATTGTAAGAGCTCAGAAAGGATTGCCGGCGGTTGGTGAAGTATTAGAACCATTTTCGTTCCCCCACCTTGTAGCAGGCTGGATGAGAGGAAGTCACCGCGGACCTTTGATGCCAGTGTCCCAACGAGATGCAAAGTGCACGAGATTTGATGGACCGCCTAGAGTACTTGGATTAGGGTTCCAATTGAACAAAGGACGGTTAGTAGGACCTGCAGACATGTTTGACGATCCAGCATTTGATTTGGCAAGACAGAAAGCGAACAAGATCGGGGATTACATAAGACGGCATGGACCATTTGAGCCAAGTAGATTAGGTCCAGAAGAGTTAGAATACACAACATTACCCCAAGTTCTGGAAAAGCTAAAAGATCGCTTTAAAGAGGCATAATTATCCTCTTTGTCTTTTTTGTTCCTTTGCTTGAAAGAATCAGTCTATGATTTGGATATTACTGACTCGACTTTGTCTTTCAATTTACTGATAGCCTGAACAGCTGGGCAATTCGGCGAATACTCGATAGGGGCCACGCCAGCCATATCCGCCTCTATTATCTCAGGATCAAAAGGTATTTCGGCTAAGACGGTTAGATTTAGTTGATGTAGCTTCGATTTGGCGATTTCCGCTTCCTTTTCATTTCTTACTTTATTCAAAACCATATATACTCGACCTATACCGAGATCACCTGCAAGACTGGAAATGCGCTCTGCTACACCTATAGACTTCATCCCAGGTTCAACCATTACAAGCATTATGTCTACTCCTTTCGATGTTCCTCTGCCCAAGTGTTCGACTCCTGCTTCCATATCCATTATGATTAGGTCCTTACGCTCAAGTATCAGATGACGTATTAAAGCACGGACCAATGCATTTTCAGGACAGAAACACCCAGTACCACCCTGTTCGATGGTACCCAACACAAGCAGATTTACACCGTCTGGACCCGTAACGCCAAACTTTTCCACAATATCGTCGACTTTGGGATTAAGTTTAAAGACTTGTCCAAATCCGGTTCCCGGAGAAACCCCAGTTCGTTCTTCAGCAAGTTCAACATTCTTTGCAAGTGGGATTATTTTCGCCGCGACATCATGCGCAATGCCAATAGTAGACGCGAGATTAGTGTTTGGGTCGACATCAACGGCCAATACCCTGAATCCACCCCTGGCAAATAATCTTGCTAGAGTGCCAGCCACAATCGATTTGCCTGTACCACCTTTACCCGCAACGCCAACTTTCAAATATAAACCTCCGATATCCAAACAGTTGGAAATCTGACGATCTCGGTTCCTTAATCAGGTTTGAGAAGATTCAGAAATGCCTGTTCTGGCAAGAGATTGATTTTCATTACAATTTTCTCTACAGCTTTCAGGGCAGGAGAACTATCGGGTAAAGATAAAAGAGGTTTGCCTAACATGTTATAGTCCATAATGTTGGAATCTTGAGGTATGATCCCTGCGAGTTTCAGACCGATTTCTGTTGCCTTCTCATTAAGAGAGCTCTCCATATCTGGAGAGAATCTATTACCAATAAGATACATTTCTTTCAGATCGATGTGAACTTCTTTAGTCAGTTCCTTGATTCTTTTGGCCGTTTCAAGACCCATTTTTGAGGGGTCCGTTACAACGAGCATTATATCGACGTCACGATCAGTTCTACGACTGAGGTGCTCAAGACCAGCTTCCATATCCATCAGCGTAATCGTATAGTTTTTGGATAAGGTATCTAAGATCTTTGTGAGAACACTATTTACGTAGCAATAGCATCCCTCGCCCTCAGAACGTCCCATGGCTAATAAGTCAAATTGGGGGGTTTCAACCAATATGTCATAAACCCATGCTTCCAGCAAATCGCTTTTTGATACAGAAGCAGGAAGCGTTCCTTGCTCTACTTCTTTCTTCAGCTTGGTTGCAGTCATTCCCACAGTATTACTTATTTCGACACCGAGTACACCTGGAAGATTTACCGCTGGATCGGCGTCAACAATAAGAATATTTTTTATGCTCTTGTGGGAACTGTTCAGCAAAACCTTTAGAATTAAAGCTACAACAGTCGTTTTGCCACTTCCACCCTTACCTGAAACCGAAATAACTAGTTTCTTGTTCAAGGTTTATCAACTTTCCTTTTTTCAATCATAGCATATTGCTCGAAATGATATAAAAGAAGTGTTAGTCTTTCTGGTTCCAGTGTTCATCTAAGAATTTCTTGATACCACTACTATCCTCGGGACCAACAAGTACAGACCACCCCGATGCTTCCTCTAAGTCCCCCCTGATTCTGGAAGCCATTCTTGGAATCACGATGTTTTTATGAGCTACCTTACTTCCGACGTCGAACTCCTTAATTGCTTCGGCAGCAATTTCACCAGTCAGTTTACGTCCTGCAACCGCCGAAGATACGCTTAAACCTTCAGTATCGGTGACTAGTAGATAGCAATCAACCTTTGCGCTTTCCAAGTCACTTGAAACTGTGAAGTACGTCAAGGCGAAGTTTGTTGTAAGCAAAACTGGTGATTTCTTATCTGGTTTTCCGATAATTCGTAATCCGGGTTCTACATCCACAGGCTTTTGAGGATCAGTGTATATGTTTTCGCGCAAAAACATCTGAGGTAAGACTGTCCACATATCTAAACTGTGCATTATCAGTATGTCAGCGAACCTTATTATCTGAATGGAGGCAAGTATAGCCTCGTTCCATTTGGCGACATCAGCAGGACCATCATAACCAGCCCACACAACGATTGGAGTCCCCATTAGAGGGTATCCAAGAAGTATGTCATCTTCTTTGACGGCTGCACGCCGGAGCATCGTGAAATTGTCCAAGACATTACCAAGGCCTTCACTAAAGGTTGAGCCGGGGTCAAGCACTAGATCTTCGATTCCGAATTTCTCTAGGGTATTTGTAAGGGATCTAAGGAGTTTGAGGTCTCCCTGTGTGTGCACCACCAAAGGACAATTATATTCGGCTGCAAGTTCTCCCATTTCAAACCAATTGTCCTTGGTTGCAGCATAGACCAATGGTCTTTTGTCTCCGACGGTCTTCAATCCACTCTCTATTACCTGTGGATTAGATGAGCATAGGACCAAAGGAAGCTTGGTATTTTTCGCGATTGCCCTTAGGGCTTTTTCAAACTTGGAGGGGTCATTTGAGGTAGAACGGACCGCAATGGCATCCAGCCTCAGTTTCTTACCAATGTATAAGTAGCTGAGTTCTTCTACCGCCTTAACGCGGTCTTTCAAATCTTTTGTGGACATTTCATCAGTTACATCTATGGCGAGAACGGTAGGATTTACGTATCGTAAATCATGACGGTACATCACCAGCTTTCCGCCGATTTTCGCAGCTCTTTCTCCAACTCCAAAAGATACTTCTCTTACTGGAGGTCTTAGCATTTCCTCCAGAGTTTCCATGTTTTTTTTGTATTTTGCTTCTTCATAAAGTGGAGTACATGCCTTCAAGTCCACTGTTCTTTCGGCAAGCTTGGTGGCAAAAGCCATGCAGTTCTTCTCCCCACAAATTTCGCAATTTGTCTGCGGGAGCAATCGATATATATCTAGTGGACCTATCTTTTTGACCATCTTAATCCTCTATCCTTCAATTTTCAAATCAACCCATCTTGTGAAGTGATCGGGGTCTTTCTTTCGTTTGCTTGTTGCCCACGCGATAACATCCTTTACAGTTTTTATTGCCGCTGGATGCATCATCATGAACAGATCTCCACCGGCCAAAAGCAACGTCAATGCGGTTATGGCTTCCCAAATGGGACCACGAAATTCTCGCGGTCCAAGTTCAGGAGCCTTCTTCCAAGCTTCCCGAGCTGCCCAAGCATTAGTTGTACCACAAGATATGGGCATTTGGAGTTCTACATCACCAAGAAGGGCAGCTAGACGCATTCTTTCAATTACCGTGAAAGCATATTCCAAGCCATAACCTAGTGCGGCTGTTGTGGGGTCTATGACTATCTGCTCCTTCGGAACATAGTCCAGAAGTTTCCTATTCAATTCTTTTTGCTGGTTAATATCAATACTAGTCCACGAGAGAACTATGTGATTGTGCTTCTTAGCAGCTTCAGCGATGGGCTTGTAAACATCAAGGGTAGCTGAGTTTAGCATGACACGCTCTCCCTCAGATACTTCTGCAGCTTTGGCCAAAACTGGTGGGTCCTTTTCGGGAGAGCCTGAGCCTCCGATGATTATTGGAACCTTGACTGCCTGAAGAACTTCTTCAACAGCTTTTGCCGCTTCATTTGGAGAAGTGTCTTTAACAGCAGGATCAGTGCTGATAAGATGAATGGTTATCATGTCTGCTCCGTACTTGTCGACATATAGCTTTGCCCATTCACCAGGATCGTCCATAACCTCTTCCAGGTGCACTCTTATGGCTTTAGCCAAGGGAATGCGTAAGTCAAATACGTCAGCCGTTACTAGCGGGGGATGAGGTGTTGGCTTTTCGAAGAAGTAAAAAGGAGGCGTTTTTTCACCACCCAGAGTTAAAGTATGACTTCTGGTTCCCCCCTTGGCTTTCGTTGCTCCAAACACAACTTCAACCACCTCTCCTGGATATTCCATGACAGGAGGCGTAAAATCAGTTTCGAGTATTGAGGTGGGCACTTCAGGTTTTGCAAGAACTTCGGGAGCTGGAGGTGCCAATTTTTGAGCAAGGGAAGGAAGGATTGCCTGAGCCATAGCAGGTAACCATAACTCTAGAGTCTCGGCCTCAATCTCCACATCATTTAGTTCAATCTCTTTGAATTCAGCGAATTTCTTCAGGATATCATCCAGAGTAAATTTGCTCTTTTTCTCTGGCATTTTCCTTACTCCTTTCTCTTAATTATTACTTTTTCAGCTTTTATCTTAACATTCTTCAATGTAATCCTAAAACCGCCAGATGTAGGCACACCTGCCGAGATTACCGGGGTACCACTAGCTGTTGAAAGCTCCGCAGCAAAAGGATCTGAAGTAGTTTCTGCTTTTTCTATAGCCTCTGCAACTTCCTCAGCAGGAGCTAGAGCAGCCCATCGCTCAACGACGGGATGATTTTTGGATTCGAGGAAGGCTTTCAGCTCCTCGATACTCTTGGCGTCATTTTCGGTTGGTATCTTGTCCACAATGTCTGTAGGTATGAACTCTTTTACTCTATCTTTCACGGCCTGAGGCATCCAGACCACGCGGTTCCAGCCATCATCTACCTGGAGGAATTTCGGAGAACGCATATATTCGATGGAAAGTCCATGGAATCCTTCAATTTGTCTACCTCCAGCAGTAGAATCGGCCATTGTAGAGAATGGAAGTCCGTTTACAGCTTCACCTTTAAAGTCTCGATGCACAATTCCTAGGCCATCTACTTCTGGAATATAGAATCCGATTGCTTCAAAACAGCCACAGGAGGTGTGAGGATATACAAAGGCACTATATAGGGTAATTTTGTCAATTGAGCCCAGAGTTTTTTCTTTCATCACCTGATTAACACCGGAATATTCCCCGGTAAAAGAATCAAGAAGTTCGCCTTTTTCTATTGTGAATAGTGGGCCTTTTGGATCCACTCTGGCTGCAGCTCTGCCATCAAACCAACTTATGGCTCCGCAGTTTGAATATCTTTGCGGCGTTATTACGCAACAGTGTGTGGGCGCAAAACTCTGGCAGAGTGTGCAGCCATAGAAGGCATCTACTTTCTCATCTTCCAGACCCCTTGCTTTAGCGTCTCGAGCATTGTATATGTCTAAAGCCTTCGTATGTCTTTTTTTGACTTCATCAGGATCGGTTATGAAGGTTACTTGAATCCTCTCAATGATAGGAAGCTCGCTTTTGAATAATGTTTGAAGTACTTTGCCCATATGCTCGAATGTGTTGAATCCCTTCTTGAAGGATTTTTTGCTGATTCTGATCCAGATGTCATATCTTTGGTTAAGATGCATAACACCCTCAAGATAGTTGGTGTATTCATGTATACGTCGTTCGATTACACCTTCTAGGTCTTCTTCTATTTGCTTCCCGGCAACTTCAATGATAATTCCAAAGGGGATGCTACTCCCTTCCGTGATATCTTTTAGATCAGGTCCAATTATCGTGATTTTTCCATCCTCGACTTCATCGATCTTTCTTGCCTTTGCTAGCTCGAATTTCTGTTCTATGTTTGGTCCTCCCAGTTCTACTTGCATATCTGCTCTTCTTACCCGCTCTCCTTCGTATACAACCCCGACATCTATGGGGATATCCTTAAACTCGGACATTTTTCATTTTCACCCGCATATTTAGCTCTATTTTGATACTATTGATTTTGCTAGGGACAGATAAGTCTATCAAGTTCTCATTTTTCTTTTTCCTCTAATTTGCTAATAATGATTTCGAGTGACTCAATCCAGTCTTTAAACGACATGTTTGGAAATGACCATGTAGCATTAGGTTGATAAAATCTACCTAGGGAGATCGTTTTGGTTCCCAAGGAGAAATTTTTCAGGGCAGAAAAGATTAGCCACTGCATATAGTAGGGGAGGCCCAGCGAGAGTACAAGGTCATACTGCCCCTTCCCGTCGAGACCTGTCCAACTGGAGTCCTGCAGGCGATTGGCAATATCCACTACGGGCATGGAAACTGCTGCCTTAAATCTATTCTCCAAAAATTTCTTTACAGAGTTTGCTGTTGCAACCAGTGGAATCTTTCTTGCCTTGGAGAGTTGTATTAGATATTTTATGATGGTTGTCTCATCTTCATTTTCAGTGATTTCGTGTCCGACGATCATTATGGGGCGTTTTGCCTTTTTTATCATTGAAACAACAACTTCTGGCTTAGTAATTACCAAGCTTCTCTTTGGCCCAGGTATTTCAGCCTTCTGCCAAGGTTCTGTTCTAGACATTATGTTTCTCCTTTCCTATTCTTTTTTTACCCGAACTAGTCGAGGTATAAGGGTTGGATCCGGAATTTGTCCCTCTTTCCAATCCTTACTCTTCAGGAACTGGACAATTTCATCTTTCATTGTTATGGGGACATCTGCAGCTCTCCTAACATATAAGTGAATGTCTTCAGGAAGTCTGCCGTAGAGGCGTTTATGCAAATCCACATAGTGAGTGAGTTTTATCGCTCGTCCTTTACTTGTATCGTTGGCTCTCATACAAAGCTTTGCAGCCATCACCATAGCTTCTTCCTTGGTTTCAGCAACATAGAACAGATGCTCAGGTGCTGGTCCGACATATACTTTTTCACCTGTTCTTGCATCATAAGCATACCAATCCTCGTCTTTGTCTTGTCTTCCCAACAGCATTCGTCGATACTTTGATCCGTGTGGTCCAACGATTACGGGGACGCCAAGTCTCCAAAAGCCACTGGCAATTGAGGCTGCCTTTTGAGACATTGCGCCCCAAGCTATTCCCACAGCCCCTACTCGATTATGAATATAATCAGCAATCTCTTCGAAATTCCCTCTTAGATTTCTCTTGGCGAATATGTTTGCAATCTTAATAGCTGCACCGGCTATGTGGGCATTTGAAACGCAAGAACCAACATTTGCCACACCGCCTGCGTCAAAATCTCCAGGATACTTTTCGTAGATCGTTTGTCCTTCTTCATCCTTATGCATTCCAATGGACATAGCTGCACAGCCAGAGGTTACTACGATGAACCGTCTCTTTGCAAACTCATCACACATTTCAGCTACTTCTTTTCCTCCGTGTGGATAGTTAGAGCATCCAACGAAGGCAACAACCCCGGGTATTTCGCCTAGCACAATGGGACGTCCTACATTTCTTATTTCTGTATCCTGTATTGCACCTCGTCCTACTCGGATTTTGTATCTTTCCTCCTGCGTAGTTTTGGCCGCAGATGATATGATGTAGTCATGAACAGGAATATCTTTGCGGCAGGCCTCGTCACAACGTCCGCATCCGATACATTCATCATAGATGGCTGCCAAGAGGCTCAAATCACCCTCTTTTGCAGTCTTCATAGCCTCAGAAATGATTCGACTATCAGGACAGGCGCGAACGCAATCATCACATTGAGTACAGATTGCAGCTCCTTCAATTATCTCTTCTCTTGATGGAAGTACCTTGAACTTACTCCTTTTTGGAGCGATCTCAAAGGCAGTTTTCGCAGCCACTTCTCCGACCTTTTCAGGATCTAGGATTAACACACCTGGTACTTCGCCTGACACTAGATCATTTACAATTTCATCAATAGGATCTTCAGTTCGATTCTCAAGTCCCAGACAATTCTTTTCCGAGGTGGCTATGAGGGGGGCCTTGATTCTTTGTGCTTCCTGCAGGGAATCTGCTCGAATGCATTGCTCATCAACAACAAGAACATCTGGAATGCCACTTCTTATGAATCTCAGTTGCCAAGAGATAGGACCAACTATCTTGGCTAAGTCAGAATATCGAGTGATATCCTGAGCCGTACAGCATATTCCGCAGACCTCAACTTGATCCAGGCGGCCAATATCAGTAAGGTAGTTTATTATTCCAACAGATGGAGGAACGTTATGTCCAATTACTAGGATAACGGGTTTGTTAATATCTATCGAGCCAAAGCCAATTTCCACAAGAGGTGCTTCGGGGTCTGCCTTAGGAAAATCATAAGCTGAGACCTGCGCAATGTCTGCAACTTCCATGCCCACATGGTCCAACATCCCAACATGAAAAACCTTGGATTCAAAATCCAGGTTATTCCCTTCTTGCCCGGTATGTGTGGCAGCAAGCATTTGGGATATTTGACGCTCTACATAATCGAGTGCCTCTTCTAAATCACCTAGAGTTCGCGGTCTAATACCACATACTAATCGTATCACTGGAGCTTCAACTTCGATTCCTGGGCCCAAATCAATAGGATGATCTTTACCATATTTCTCAATTAGATGATCGAGAATATGTCTTGAATGACCCTCATGTGTGGAAGCACCTATACATGCTGCCAGTAATACTATTCGTGATTGCTGGGCAGCCATATCGAGTCCACAGGCACCTCGTTTGCCCATAGATAGGTCACATTTTCCAAATGTGCAAAGACAACATACATCACAGAAGGGCATATAGAATGGTTTGTAGCGATTTAGAAGTTTAAGATCCCAATTCCTCAAATCAATCGAGGACGGAAATGGGGTAGGCCCCATAGGTTCCTTCCAAGTTTCATCAATAATTTTACCGAGAGTGATTTCCAGATTCTTGAGGGATGCTACCCCTGAAGTCAATTTATCAATTTTTATTTTGAGAGAGTCCTTAGCCAAATTATCATCACCCCATAGGCAAAAAGACTAAAGTTTCTACTAACTTAAAAAATTTGTGAATACATGTATGTTTTGTTATGAGTTAACCAGAAATAATAGACAAAATGGTGAAAAAATAGGTAATCGATTCTCTTTTCCTAACAAAAATCTAAAGTTTAATAAGTCTAAATGGGATTGCCCCCATAATATATTCAAATGATCGCGGGGAGAATTATGGTTCCAGAGATCAAGATATATGCCCTCATAGGCGGCGAGTATGGAAACAGGATAATAGAAAATCTGGTAGAACACGGATTCGCCTCATGGATCTTTGGGGTTCATGAATTCACTGAGCAACTTCCTTCCTTCATAGAAGATCCAGAGAACTATTTGCCAAAAGACATCCCCGATTGTACTGTTATACTCTCGATAGGGATACACCCAGATATTGCATCAATGTTACCCACAATAGCTAAAAAGAGCAGTGCAAAGGCTGTCATTGTGCCTGTTAGTGATCCAGATTGGGTTCCTTATGGGTTGCAGAAGCAGATCGAAGAAGAATTGGGGGAGATGGGGATTGCTTCGACATTTCCCCGACCGTTTTGCTCTCTGGAAGAAGTAGGCAATCCATGGATTGATACTTGCGCTAAACATTTTGGGCGTCCACTTCTTCGTGTCAAATTGAGTGAACAAAAAGATAGCATTCTGAGTGTGGATGTGCTGAGGAGTGCTCCGTGTGGCTCTACGTGGTATATTGCAAAGAAGTTGAAGGGCGTATCCTTAGGGGGGGCAGCCGAAAAGGCAGGAATAGAACTTCACACCTATCCGTGTCTGGCATCTATGAAGACGGACCCGTTAATCAAGGATACGTTGCTGCATGTATCAGGATACAACGCTAAGAATGCCCTTAGAGACGCAATAAAGAGAGAGCAAGAAAAGTAGAGCAGATTTAGCAAAAATCCAAATGCGTGCTTTTTTTTCAGATATTACAATACCTTTAGTTTTTCTAATAGCGGTCTTGGGGTCGTAGTGTGAGATTGAATTCCAAGAGTAGTATAGGGATCATGCCCCAGAAGGAGAGCAACAAGCTGCGTTAGATGTAATACAGGGATTCTGCGCTTAAGCAATTCTAGGGTTTCAAGCTCTGTCTGGGCTCTGTCATAGATATTGAGACAGAATGGACAGATTACGAGTATCATATCTGCATCTTCTTCAGTGAAGCTATCGATTTTCCTTCGAGTCACCTGCAATGACAAATCTCGATTCGTGTATCGTGAAACCCATCCGCCCCCACAACATAGATTCTTCTCTTTATAGCGAATAGGAGTAGCTCCAAATGATTCCACTAGCTCATCGAGGAACATTGGATTCTTGGGATCATCTAAAAAGATATCAGAACACGATATAGTGTAATGACAGCCATAATGAATAGCGATTTTTGCTCCATTTAGAGATACCTGAATATTATCCTTGATTTTGTCCTTTAATTTATAGATGAATTCAGCGATATGCCAGAATCTAATATTTCCGCTGTAACGCCGATCGATTTTTGCCAGAACCTTATTTATTTTTTTCATTAGAGGAGGGCTCTCACGAGTGACGTTTTCAAAGTAACTGAAGGTGTTAAAGCAAGCGTTACATAAGACAAGAACATCTGAAGCAAGTTCTTCTATTATACTAAAGTTTCTGGCAACCGTAGCCAGCATGGTCTCCAGATTGGAAAGGCTCGAGAAATACACGTATCCGCCACAACATGTCTGGTCATCTGTGTCCACAAGCTTGATCCTCAGTTTTTTCAATATTGCTCTCGTTGACGCATCAATTCCAGGATAGGTATCATTTGTTAGACAACTCTTGAAGATGTAGAAGGGGCCATTGGTTGGAATTTCTTCCAGTCTCTTTTCATTCACGTCTATTCGCCTTTTTTCTTTACAGGGATGTGTTCTACAAAGAACCTGCATCTTTCTAATTGCTCATCAAATTTAGTTGCCTTGGCGATTACATTCAGTTCCTTTATTGCCTTTTCTGAAATAACCTTTTCAGGTAGTCCCAATGACTTTCTGATACTTCTTATTCGTTCATCCATTCTGGTCGTAGCTCCAGTCTCTAGCATTCTCTTCCCAAATCTGATGAACATCTTGACATTATCACATCCAAGGCCACGCTGAATAGCTTCGGATCTCAGTGTGTGTATTAATTTGGGAAGTTCTATTCCATGAGGACAATGCAGTTTGCAATTATAGCAATCAAAACAATACCAAATCTCATTTCCATCAAGTAACTCCCTCGACTGGCCAAAAAGCACGTTTCTCACAATTTTCCTCATATTATAGGCTGAATGTTGGGCAGCAGGGCATAATCCTACGCATTTTCCACACTGGTAGCACTTAGCAAATACGTCGGGTAGTCCCTTCTTAACCAATTGTTTATAGAAATCCCAGCCCCATGACTTTGATGATTCAGCTCGCCTGTTAAATTCTAGAGCCAACAATATCACGCCATAAAGATTTTAGGTTAGATTAATCGTATTGATTGAATAATATATTAGTTGTGGTGGGGAATTTGGGCATATATCACTTGCTAATTCCCAGAATTGATGTTATATTGATAACGATCAGAACGGCCGAGCAAGGTGCACTAATTGATAAATCCATTAAGGAACGTTCTGATCAAATTGCAGTATGCATGCTTAGTGAAGAAGATTACAAGGCTTTGGGACTAAAGAAAGGTGATAGGGTCGAGGTAAAGACAGAATACGGATCTACAATAGTTAGGGCTATCACTTCACATGAGATGTCAAAAGGAATCGCTGCAATTCCTGTTGGTCCATGGGCAAGTCGTGTTGTAGGCATCTCAAAAGGTAGAGTTGTACCACATTTTAAGAATATCAAAGCCACCGTTGAACGGACAGAAAGCAAGGTTACGACCGTTGTTTAATCTTTTTGACCTCTTTGTCTATTTCTTCTACTTTTCCCAATTCTACCCATCTACGCAGCTTTACAGTCCTGAGCTCCTTGTCAAGCATATTGCCTACGCGTCTAAGGGTTTCCCTAGCCTTGGCACTTATTCTTGGCAACGGTTTAGCTGGCAGGGGCTTCTCAATCGGCTTTGAAATCTCAACAGGTATCAGACGTATTTTTGGGGAAGCAGAAGCTCTGCCAATAATCTTGTTAAAAGCACATTTCCAAGAGCCAAGCCAAGGGACCTTCGGCACTTCTGTTGTATTGATCTTGTCTCGTGTAACGGTAATTAAATTCTCAGGGCAGGCATTTTGACATGAACCACAGAATACGCAAATATCTTTGTTTACGGCAATCTTACCATGTTTTTGTTTATGTTCGGGAGTCTTGGGAATATACCAGGCTTTCGAAGGGCATATGTTTATGCAGGCCTTACATCCTATTGGATCACATCTTTCTAGATCTGTGATGGAAATGTCTCCTTCCAATGGTTTGTCAAACTCAACAGCATCAACAGGACATATCAGAGCGCACCAACCACAATAAGTGCATTTCTCTTCATCTAGTTCCAGACTTCCCTCGACAACCAGTTCTTTTATATCGCGATCTGTTTCGGTTTTACATTCTACTCTAACTGCCTCGGACGGGCATATCTTTTCACAAAGACCGCAATAATCGCATTTTTCCTCGTCTACAACGATGTCGTCGGCCGGTACAAGTACTTCGGCTGAGGGTTCAATCCAGTTTATTTTGATTGCGTCACACAATTCATCGCAAAGACCGCAATAGGTGCATTTCTCCTTATCTATGTCGATGGTTCCTTCTATCTTACCTGGCTCAGTTTTGTAAATCACCAGATTGTCTTTATTTTCAACTTCGAGATTCAGTTTAAAGGCGTCTCTTGGACATATTTTTTCACAAAGCAGACAGGGAATGCAATCATCCTTAATATTGATTGAGCCAAGGAGCTTTGGATATTCCTCCATTTCTGTTACAGAACGATCATTAAATGTGAAATCAATCGCGTGCGGAGGACAAACGTTTGCACATATTCCACAGAAAATGCATTTATCTTGATCGATAAGAATCGGAGGAGCCTTGAGTTCACCTGTTGCGATTTCTGGTATTGGACCCAGTTTGATAGCCAATTCAGGACAGGAGACCTCACATAGAATACAGCCAAAACAATGATCCGGCACATAGACCAATCTCTTTTTCAGATTGTCCATTTTCCAAGTGAGCAGCATCTTGCCGTCGACAAACTCCAAGCTCTGCTCGGTCTTCATCTGTTTGCCTCCTTTTCAAACTCAGAGCCAACGGGTCCAAGAGGTCTTATCGTTTCCACGAAACTTCTGACTTCTCGGGCAAATTTCTCTCCCTCCGATGCGGAAACGCTAATTACTCTTACACGTTGGTCGTCAAATCCAAAAGCTTCCAAGACATGTTTCAGAAAATTAATTCTTTGCTTTGTCTTTTCAAATCCGTCTCTATAGTAGCAATCTTGTGGGTAACAACCGGCAATAAGAACACCGTCTGCTCCTTCGGTTAATGCCTTCAGTACAAAAAGAGGGCTAACTCGAGCCGTACACATAGTCCTGACTAGGCGAATGTTTGTTGGGTATTGGAATCTGCTAACTCCGGCCATATCAGCACCAGCATATCCACACCAATTACACAGAAAGCCTATGATAAGCGGATATTCCTGTCTCTTTTTGAGGATAGCTTGAATTGCTGAAGAGATTTGGAAATTTGTGAAAAGTGGAATTTCAATTGCAGAAACAGGGCAGGCAGCAGCACACGCCCCGCCTCCACTGCAAGCAGCCTCCTTAACAGCGGCCTTCTTGTTATTAATCATGATTGCACTATAGGAACAAGCGCTTTCACACAACCCGCAACCATTACAATCATCTATGCTTATGATTGGAGCGATGGGGTCAAGTTCGACTGTTCCCTTGGTAAGTAAAGCGATGGTTTTGGCTGCAGCCTCTCCTGCATGTGAAACGGTGTCCTGAATATCCTTAGGGCTTTGGGCACAACCAGCAAGGTATATTCCTGAAATCATGGTCTCAGAAGGTCTTAGTTTAGGATGGGCTTCCTGCAGGAAGCCATCCATACTTCTGGCAAGATTTAGAGTAGAAGCAAGTTTATCCAACCCATCAGAGGGCGTCATTCCTATGGATAGTATAACTAAATCAGCTTCGACTTCAATTGGCTGTCCAGCAAGAGTATCTTCCATTCGGAGATACAGATTCTTGGTTTTTGTGTCTTCAATAACATTGCTTACTATCCCGCGAATGAACCGAATATGGTCCTTTTCAAGAGCCCGGCGATACATCTCTTCGTAGTCTTTGCCAAAGGCACGTATGTCCTGATAAAGGATGTAGACTTCTGCGTCTGGAATTCGCTCCTTGATTTCTTGTGCCTGTTTAATAGCATTCATACAACACACTCTTGAGCAGTAAGGCGCTCCATCTACTTCGTCTCTGCTTCCTACACATTGAATAAATGCTATTCTTTTAGGGGGTTTCCCATCAGTAGGCCTTGCGATACGGCCTTCGGTAGATCCCGTGGGATTGAGGACCCGTTCGAACTCAAGAGAAGTCATTACGTTTCCATATCGTCCAAAACCATACTCTGACTTCCGGGTTGCATCATACACATCATAGCCAGTTGCAACGATTATTGCTCCAACCTTTATGGTAACTCTTTCTGGCTCTTCTTTGAAGTTTACAGCTTCCCTATCACAAGCGGTCTCACATACCCTGCAACCGGTACATGATTCTTCATCTATTACTGGAATGAGAGGAACTGATTGTGGAAATGGTACGTAAATAGCTTTTCTGGTCCCAACATTCTGGTTAAACTCATTTGGAACTTGCACAGGACAGGGTTCTGTACATGTCTGATAACAGCCTACGCATTTGTCCTCATCAATATAGCGGGGTTTCTTCAAAATCTCTATCTCAAAGTTCCCGACCGACCCGTTTACACTAGTGACTTCTGAATATGTCATCAGCGTAATATTCGGATTTTGATTTGCTTCAACCATCAGCGGAGCAAGAACGCAAATACTGCAATCTAACGTAGGAAAAACCTTATCAAACATCGCCATATGTCCGCCTATGCTTGGTCCGCGTTCAACCAGATAGACCTTTATTCCTGCATTTGCCAGATTGAGGGCGGCCGTTATCCCAGCGATGCCTCCTCCTATGACAAGGGCGCTCTGTTCGACCCGCACGGTTTTTGCTGAAAGAGGCGTAAGGTACTTGGCCTTTTCAATGGCCATTCTGATTAGATCAATGCTCTTTGAGGTTGCTCTGGCGGGGTCGTAGTGGTGGACCCAGCTACACTGCTCCCGTATGTTTGCGATCTCCAAGAGAAATCGATTCATACCGGCTTCTTCAACGGTTTTGCGAAAGAGATGTTCATGAAGTTTAGGTGTACAAGAAGCAACCACAACTCGATCAAGTTTATCTCCCTTGATTCGGTCTTTTATCGTATTCAAACCGCTATCCGAGCATAGGTATTCATGCTCGAAGCACAGAACATCCGGTTCTCTGCCTACCTCTTTCATGATTCTTTTTATATCTACAGTCCCTGCAATGTTAAGGCCACAGTGGCATACAAAAACCCCGATTTTCACCCAAGGTCACCTTACTATTGAAGCGTCGTGCTAATGGTATCAGGAGCAAGAGGCAGGCTTCATATGAGGCTTATACAACTTAATCATTTAAATTTTTGTAAAATATAACATGCGGTAGGAGTGAATTGATCGTGGCAAGGTTCGATGCATTTTCAATATACAAATTACTACCCCAAACCAACTGCAAAAAATGTGGGGAAACAAATTGCATGGCATTTGCAGTAAAACTAGTAAGCCAGAAGATAATACTAGACAAGTGCACACCGCTCTTTGAGGAAGTTAAATATAAAGAAAATCTTGCAAAGCTTCAAGAGACTGTTGCACCGTTGGCGGAAGCTAGAGAGACCGGAATTGTACTTGATGAAGACAGGTGCATAGGGTGCGGTAACTGCGTTGTAGCGTGTCCACCTAATGTTTTTGTTAATCCTAGAAGTGCAAAGGGTTTCAGCACAAATAACGAGAAGGACTCAATATTCGTAGTCAAAGATGGAAAGGCAAGAATCGCCAACCTATCCAGATGCCGTCGTTATGAGCCGCCTATCACACTGTGTAGAGTCTGTGAGGTATATTGCTTCAGCGAGGCGATCAGAATTATGAGGTGAGAAAAACTGGACGCAAAAGACATGAAAATCATTGAAGATGTTGTTTGTGCAGGTTGTGCCTTATTGTGTGACGATATTATTGCTACAGTCAGAAAAGGAGAGATTGTTCATACATATGGCACCTGTCTTAGAGGTGCAGAGCTTTTCAAGAGCGTTAAAGGCAAGAATAGGATTCTCCGACCAGCTGTGAAAAGCAGAAACAGATTCAAGCCTGTGAGTCTCGATAGGGCTTTGCAGGCGGCCGTTGAGGCTCTCTATAACGCAAAAAGGCCATTTATGTATGGATGGGGTACGTCTTCCTGCGAGGCTCAGAAGATGGGGATCAAACTTGCAGAAAAGCTGGGTGGAGTTATAGACGGAACGGCGAGTATATGTCATGGTGTGTCACTGAAGATAATTGAAGAAGAGCTTGGGAAAGGATTCAATCCCCCGACCTTGAATGAGATTCTTGATGAAGCAGATCTTATCGTATACTGGGGGAGCAATCCAGCAGATTCTCATAGCAGACATCTGAGCAAATATACAGCTTTTCCCAGAGGGAGATTGACACAGAGTGGGAGAGAGAGCAGAAGCATCATCTTAGTAGATGTTAGAAAAACGAGAACAGCAAAAACCGCCAACATCTTTATCCAAGTGAGTCCAGATGGGGATCTAAAGCTCATAGAGGGGCTCTCTAGGTATTTGTCTGGCAATGATCTGCCCAAAGACTTGGGAGGAGCAGATCCAGAGAGTGTGAAGGGATTTGCTAATATCATCAGATCTTCTCAGTTTGGTGTGATATTCATGGGACTAGGCGTACTTCAAGTTGGGGGAGAAGATACGATAAGATCTCTCATGAGACTTGCATCACAATTGAATAACAATGGAAAGCGATTTGTTTTGATGCCAATGATAGGGCACGCAAATATGATGGGAATCATAAGCAATATGAAAGAGCTGACGGGGTTTCCTTATGGTGCTGATTTCTCCAAGAAACCATTAGCTCACGTAACCATTACAGATGTCCTATCCAATAGGATTTGTGATGCTTCGTTAGTCGTTGGTTCAGATCCTTTGGCAAACCTTCCGCATCAAATGGTCAAACATCTTACGGAAATTCCTCTGATTGTTATTGATCCCAATAACACCTTGACAGCCAGACATGCAGATGTTATAATTCCTGTAGCAATAACAGGAATAGAAGCCGAAGGGACCGCCATAGGAATGGATATGACAATAAAACGACTCAAAAAAATAACAGACCCACCAGAAAACTGCCTGACAGACGAAGAGGTATTAAGAAGACTCACCAATATGATTTGAGTCTCTCAAAGAGCCTCACAGAACAATGTCTATTTCAGGGCTTTGGCGCTGACTATTCTAATAACATCTCCATCCTTTAGTTCATAATTCTCACTGAGTCTTTGTTTGGTTCTTGCATCAACTGCATGAATGAACGTTTCTCCCAAATCTGTGTGAATCTTATATGCAAGTTCTCTGGCATTTGTCCCCCTGGTCACCAAAAGGGAATCGGGTAATACCTTTTGCTCGTGATCGCAAAACTTGGTTGCATCTTCAACGGGATATACTACAATGAGATCCAGCAATTCAAACACGGTTTTATCTATTGCCTCTTGAACTCCTGTTGACTCATACCTTCCAAAGATGTTTGACTTGATGCGTTCCAAAACAGTTCTATCCTTCTCAGGTAGTTTATCCAATGCGATCGCTTCAAAACTATGATCGCCAGGTCGATACTTGACAATCCCTCCTTCTGCTAGCTTTCTCAAGTGATACTCCGCAAGAGAGCATGTAGGCACTATAGGATATTCAATATCTTTTAACCGCTTCAATCCTTCTTCAGCTGCTGGTCGGTCCATCTTGTTTGCTGCAATCAAAGTAGGTTTAGCGATTCGTCTAAGCATATCTACAAATTTGTATAGATCGTCATCACTCCACTTTGATGGTTTCTCCAAGTTAAGTTTGGTTTTTCGAGCTGCCTGTAATATGTGAGTTCGGTTTATGCTCAGCCCCGAAAGTCGATCTGCTAGGGTTTCAGCAAAAGGCGTTTTTTCCGCTTCAACTCGCCTGGCGAGTCTTCCCCAATCTCTTTTGATTATCTGAGCAAGCCACATGTTAATCTCTCTGTCTAGAAACATGACATCATCGATTGGATTTCGTGATCCTTGCTCTACAGGTTTTCCCTCTGCATCCAGTGAGCCAGACGCATCGACAACATGGATGAAAGCATCTGCCCTTCGTAGATCGTCTAGGAATTTATTTCCAAGGCCCCGGCCTTTCCATGCGTCTGGAACTAAACCAGCCACATCTAACAGGTTTATTGGAATCAGTCGAACACCGTTAATACAAAGAGAATTTCTGGGATGATCTTTTACACCTAATTCTTTGCAGACACATTCTTTTCGAACATAGGCAACGCCAGGATTGGGGTCAATCGTAGTAAACGGGTAATCTGCGGTTTTGTAGGTTGTCAGACATGCAGCATTCATAAAAGTACTCTTTCCAGAACTAGGCTTCCCAACTATTCCAATTAACATATGTCTCACCCTAGATACTTTAAGGAAAGTCAAATCCTGATTGATCTTTACACTTTCCCCCTTTTTTGCTTTTTGAGAGAAAAAGTCTAGGGATTGAGATAATTTAGGAATACTTAAGAGAAACGATGATCGTCACAATTGGAATGTCCAGAAGTCTTTTAAGTTTTGTTTAAGTTGTTTCAGAACCTTTTCCATATACTCCCGTACGGAAGGGGGCTCTTCTACAACTTTGTCCTGTACTTGGTTATTGATTCCTGCCATTTTAGAAACCACATTGGAAGAACCCCGAGACAAAGCATCCAGATCGTATCCACCCTCAAGCAATACAATCATCTTCCCTTTGCTACACTTGTCTGCAACCTCCAAGAGTATTTCGGCTATTTTGCTATATCCTTGGCTAGTCAGATTCAGAGAAGCGAGGTGGTCAAAAACATGAGTGTCAAATCCCCAGGATACGAGCACTATTTGAGGTTCATACTGTTCAGAAACAGGGATAAGGATCTCTTTTAATGCATGAAGATAGGTTTCATCACCTGTTCCTGGAGGAAAAGGAATATTTATATTGCGACCTCTTCCCTCTGCAACCCCTATTTCATGGATATACCCGGTTCCAGGATATAGTGTGCGACCATCTTGATGTAAACCCATATACAGAAAATAGCTTTTATCGTAGGTAATGTCTTGGGTACCATTACCGTGATGAGTATCTACATCAACACACAGAATTCGCTCTAGGCCATGGTTTTTCATCAGATACTCTCCCAATATGACAATATTATTGAAAAAACAGAATCCACGTGCTATTGCGCTGCTGGCATGGTGTCCAGGAGGCCTGATAAAAGCAAAAGCATTCTTTACATCATCTCTCATCACAAGATCCGCTGCATTCAGAGCTCCCCCTACTGCCAAGAGAGCTACGTCGAAGGTGTCTTTGGACCCCGCAGTGTCCATAGTGAGGGGGCCCCCTCCAAGCTCGCTGAATCGTTTAATCTCATCAATGTATTCTTTAGGATGCACCAAAAGAAGGTCTTCTTCGGTTGCCGATGTAGGTATGATGAGCTTAATCCTAGGATTTTCAAGTAACCCTCGTTCTTCTAAACCATTCATTATGGCGATTAGCCTTTCCTTCCGCTCAGGGTGGTTTGGTCCAGAATCATGCTTCAAATAGTCTTTGCTATAGATTATTGCTGTCCTTGCCATGTCTGTCCTCCTCACAACATTATTTTAAGCCCAAGAGTATTTGGACGTTCTCACTATCTCACTATCTCACTATCTC
>JBHLKK010000003.1:49543-64159 GCA_048886745.1 Candidatus Hodarchaeota archaeon
TGTCTGTCCTCCTCACAACATTATTTTAAGCCCAAGAGTATTTGGACGTTCTCACTATCTCACTATCTCACTATCTCCTTGTCTCATGCTCGTCCTCTCATTCCGATATTTCCTTATCCAAATTCTGATTTTCTGATTCTTCTTCCGATTCCTCTTCTTGATTCCCTTCCAATTCATTCAAATCGTTTTCGGCCATTATCAGGCGCTCTCAGCAATCAAATGGCATGCAGATACTCGAATATATAGCATTGTCATTGAAATTGCAAGTTGATAGAGCCTCGTGAGTTCTTTTAAGCTTTTACCATAACGGGAAAGGATTCTATTAGAACATATGTTCTAATATTTTTGCCCGGACTATTAAGGCATTTGTCCAACCCAGAAAAACCATTGGCGCGGGGGGCGGGATTTTCGCTGTCCTACAGGAGTTTCGAACCCGCGCAACCCGCAAGGGTTACAGGCTTAGCAGGCCTGCGCCGTAAACCACTTGGCTACCCCCGCTCCTATAAAATGCTATGCATTATTTATTTTTCCCTTATTTCTTTTAATCTTGTTGGCAGAAAGTACCCTAGTAAAGGCTAGGAGATGAGCATTCATCTAGTATTTTGGGAATAAACAATAATAGTGAACTACCCCACCCTTTCGGATGGAGCTTCCTGCTTCATCCATTCCCCAACGGGATATGTCTGACAGGCTCTACGGGCAGTTCCTGCCCTGAGGATGACCGTCCTAGAATATTGATTGCAGCGTTAACGTCCCTATCGAGCACAAGTTCACAATAGGGACACTCATGAACGCGTACTGCAAGCGTTTTTGAAATAATGCTCCCACACCCACTACAGACCTGTGATGTTCCCCTCGGGGCGACATACTTCACCCTCATACCAGCTTCCTCCGCTTTGTACTGGGTGAAGCGTATCAGCTGTCCCCACGCCGCATCGGCAATAGACTTAGCAAGATGTGGGTTTTTGACCATGTTCTTGATCGTCAAATTCTCAAACACAATCAGGTCATATGTTTTGACCAATTCTCTACTAATCTTATGATGGAAGTCTTTTCTCTGATTACGCACCCTTCTGTGTAATCGCGCTACCTTAATACGTTGTCCTTCGCGATTATTTGATCCTTTTCTTTTGCGTGAAAGACTCCTTTGCCCCTTTGCCAGTTTTTTTTCCGTCCTTTTGAACCAGCGTGGATTTTCTACAATTCCACCACTACTTAGTGTCAGCAGGCTCTTCAGTCCAACATCTATGCCAATCTGTTTCACTTCTCGTAGAAGACATGTAGTGGATGGCTTGCCCTCTGGAAGCTCAACCGAAAAACACGCATACCAGCGGTCTACGTCGCGCTTGATCGTGCAGGTCTTGATAATTCCCTCAGACGGGATTGGGCGGTGTAGTTTAATGTTTACCTTGTCGATTCTTGAGAGGGTGAGTGTCTTCTTTTTGAGGGTAAAGCCGCTTTGGGGATAGGTAAAGGAGTCATACCTGTTTTTTCCTTTGAATCGCGGATAGCCTGCTTTTTTGCCTATTTTCATCCTTTTGAAAAAGTTCTTGAAAGCTTTATCAAGCCTTCTTAGAACATCTTGAAGAACTTGTGAGTGAATCGACCTTAGGTTTGGATTGCTCTTTTTTGCGTTTTTCAGTTGGTTGGCCTGCTCAGTATAGGTAACTGTTCTTCTCATAGTCTTCCATGCTTCCATTCGCTCCGCAAGAGAGTTGTTATACAACAGACGGCAGGTAGTAAGCCATTGAGTGAGAACATTCTCTTGCTGTTTGGATGGGTACAAGCGATATTTGTAGGTGCGCTTCATCTCTCAAACCAATTTTCGTGGATTTCTCAAAGATAGCCCGAATTTTAATTATTAGAAAACCATTTAAAGACAACGCAATTCATCTCCACCCAAAAGGGAGGAGTCTTCTCGCGGAAAAAGATAATAATAAACCTACTGAAGATATACTTCTAAATAAAAAGAATGTACTCTCGGAAGATGAAGTGAGGTTCGTCCAACCACATTCGCTCCAGAATCTTGAGGTGATGGTATTGATTATCCGTCCATTTAAGATAGAGGACTTCAGACAAGTAGCAAAGCTATGGAAGGCATTCATGTCAGATCCCTCTGCGAGCGACCTTCATATACTGCCTAATGATTCAAATGTTAAGAACTGGCGAAAATTCGTCACAGAAACTTATGCTGAAGATAAGAATCAAGTTCTTGTTGCGGAAATCGAGGAAAGGATTGTAGGTTACATTATATTTTTCGTTCAAACAAGAACGGGCCTTAGAACACGATATTCATGGGCGACAATTTACGATATTTATGTTCATTCTGATTTCAGGGGCAGAGGGATTGCCACAAAGTTGATCGAAAAGTGTCTTAAATATCTTGAATCCAAAAACGTTACTCATGTAAGACTAACGGTTTGGGTTAATAATAAGATAGCTAGAAAGCTTTACCAAAGATTTAGCTTTGAAGACTATATGATCATTGTGCAAAGAACACTTTAGATTCTCAAGAGCCAATGCTGCCGCTATTTTGGAGCTTTATATCTTGTATTAGAAATTTGCTGCTAGAAGAGGGGTCCAAAGATTGGGTCTCTTTTGAAATAGGAGGTGGCCCCGCAGAAACGGCAAACCAAACGCGGGCACAGACCCACGAAACCCCCAAATCTATTGCTCCTTGGAGGGTATTCCAGAATGCAATGATTAGAGCAAAGGTCAAGAGCAAATCCAGTTCTCCAAATAGCCCCGTTAAAAATGCCTCAGACACACCTACAACCCAACCGGCTCCCTCTTCTATGCTTATCCCGAAGAATACTGGAATCGCAAAATAGAAATTGAATAAAACAGTTACAAGATTCCTTACCACTATAGCCCCTATTGATACTAGTACAAACACCAGAGTTCGTTTTATAATGGCATAGCGTCCTTCCCGAATTCTTAACACGAGGGCGGTTGGAACTACAAACATCCATACGCTTGCAGCAAACTTCATTATTGCCCCTACGAAGCCGCCACCTCCAACGAGTCCCACAGTTGGCAGACATATCAAAGAACAAACTAGTGCAGATTCAAAGCCAAATACGAAAAAGCAGATTACCCACGGAACTGCAACCAAATCTATGGCCATTCCCCAAGGAGTTACGTATATGGGTACAAACTGTAGGAGTGTAGATAGAGCGGCGAATAGGGCAGCACCCGCAATTCTCAGGGTTGCTGGAGTATCTCTCAAAGGCACAGGTCTCGTCATTTTAGATCCATGAGCTTTCATTTACCTACCTATTTAAAGGTAACTACTCAAAATTGAGTATTAGTTCTGTTGGGCAATCAGAATAAGCTTATTAATAGTTGTAGTTTTACAGTTTCTGTAATACAGCTTGAGGATAACGACTATGATCACAGATTCTTACGGCAGAACAGTCGATAACATGCGAATATCTGTTACACAAAGATGCAACTTAGAATGCATATATTGCCATAAGGAAGGAGAAAGCGGTGGCGGAAACGACGAGATGTCTGTAGAAGAGATAACGAGAATCACCAAAATAGCTGCAAAATTAGGAATTAAAAACATAAAGATTACTGGGGGAGAGCCACTATTAAGAGAGGACATAATTGAGATAGTTAGACAGATTTCGGGCTTGCCAAATATAGAAGAGGTCTCTATGACAACCAATGGTGTGCTGTTATCTGTCTTCGCCGATAAATTGAAGAAAGCAGGGCTCAAACGTGTAAATGTAAGTTTAGATACGCTTGACCCGAAAAAGTTTTCGCGCATCACGGGAGGAAGACTAGACCAAGTGATAGAGGGAGTGAAAAGCGCAACCAAGGCTAATTTGACTCCTATAAAAATGAATATGGTTTTGCTGAAGGGTATAAACGATAATGAAGTATGGGATATGATTGGTTTTGCTGGAAAACTAGGAATAATACTCCAAGTTATTGAATTTGTGCCCCTAGCTCCATCTTTCTCAGAATATCATGTTAATCTGCAGCAACTGGAGGAAGAGTTGGTTCAACGAGCGGAGGATATTAAGATCCGAAGTTTTCACAGACGAAGGAAATATTTCCTTTCTCCTTGTGGCGAGGTGGAGACGGTCAAACCTGTGCATAATAGTGAATTTTGCATGGGTTGTCGTAGAATGAGACTCACAAGTGATGGGAAGCTTAAGCCCTGCCTTATGAAGGGCGACAATTTGGTTGATATTCTTTCTCCACTAAGAGAAGGTGCAAGCAATAAGGAACTAAAGGAGCTTTTCCTGAAAGCCATAGATCTCCGTGAGCCATACTATAAGCAATAGCTGTGTGAATAAGTCTCTTATTCCAGACTATGTAATTTCTTGACACCAAGATAGAGGATGCACAATTCAAGCACTATCCAGAATGGGAACATAAAGAGAGTAACTCCCAATCCAGCCAGACCCGGAATAAAAGGTAAATACCTCCGTATGCCAAGAACATCGAGAAAGATCGGTATCATGAGTGGTGGCAAAAGAAACACCAATGAACCGATTATTATTAACGCTACCTTTGCTCCCTTCTCTTCAAATGTTGGGAAAATGCAATTTACTCCAATTGAAATTCCCAAGCTATACAGAGTAAATAAGGCGATTGTGCCTATACCTAGGAACGTAAATATGCCAAAATTGAGTACTAATCCTATGACTGACATCATTATCATGCCGATAGGAACAAGTATCAGCGCATACTGAACGAAAACCGCAGCCACAAACGTTCTGATACCATGTGGAACTTTTCGATAGAGCCAAATTGTATCTTTATTAAAATACAGCACAAATGCCCCAAACATAATTCCTACAAAAATCGAATACTCAAAACTCATCATAAAAATAAACCATTCAGGTTCTGGGGTGAAAAGGCTCCCCGTTGTAAGCGGTACCATGATTGTAACAACCACGGACATTATTATGGCATATCCCAGTCGTGAGAGCATCTCCAGCCTTCTGAAAGAGCCTTTCAGATTCGCTGCCACAATTTCACCAAAGGAACCAGGAATAATACTTCTAACCAGCGCGTATACTTTCTTTTCACCTACGATCCTAGTTGTTGCCATTGCTATGGGTTCGAGAGAATATGCCTTACCTGCAATGCGATAGCCTAGAATCAAAGTTGAGAAAGTGACAATGGCGAGGAGTGTGAAGTTGAAAACAACGTTGAAAGTACTACCCAGAGCAGGTAGTAAATCTAGTGTGAAGATACTCCCTATTTGATGTAATATTACGTTGGTCGCCCAAGAACTCGGAAAGAATCTTATCACACTCAAGAATTCAGGGGATTGAATCGCAAAAGGAAACACCAAGTAAAGGAAAATAAAGACAACCGTAGGAACTATGAAAAGTATTGCCCTACCAATATCGCGTCCCCTTGGGCTTCGAGCCAACCTTGATTCAGCTAATGAAGAAATTAGCGTACCAATCCATGTGGATAGAAGAAATAGCAGGCAAATCGAGAACAGAATTACTATTTGACCGAGAATATCAATACTGAATGCAACTACAAAGAAGCCCAGAATCCAAGGTGCAATTGCCGCTATGGCTATGAAATAAGTCGGCAATCTACCGACATACTTTCCAAAGAGTATATGATGCGGTCTTATGGGTGCAGCCATCATAACCTCTACTTGCCCTACCCGAAGGTCTTGAAGTGCTTGGTTTAGTGGCCAGAACAGGAGTACAAGGAAGATTAGGAACATGAAGGAAGTAATTGCTGGCGAAATAAGGGGACCAAAAACCACGATGATGTCTATTATCAGCGAAGGTAGTAATGTATTGTAGAGCCAAGGAACAAGGAAAAAGGCATAGATGCCAAGAAAGACTATTAAGATAGCAAAGAATACCTTCCGATTTCTCCTGAATCTGTTGGACCAAATACGAACCTCGTTCTTCGCAATAGCAAGCCATGTAGACAGTATTACTCCCTCCAAGCGAGGAGTTCGTCAATGGGAATCTTTCCGCCTGTAATCTCAATGAAGGCGTCTTCCAGACGTGACGTGCCAGTTTGTTTCATGAGTTCACCAGGTGTACCGGTGGCCACTAACCTTCCTTCTGCAATAATTCCTATTCTGTCACAGATTTCTTCAGCTATTTCAAGTATGTGTGTGCATATGAACATTGTTTTCCTTGCCTTTTCGGCCATCATTTTGATGAGATCCTTAACCATTCTGGATGCTTGTGGATCCAAGAAACTGGTCGGTTCGTCTAGAAATAGGATTTCTGGATCATGAACAAGAGTTGCTGCGAGTAATATTCTCTGTTTCATCCCCCTGCTATAGCCCTCTAATAGGTCATTTCTTCTACCTTGCAGGCCGAAAAGGTCAAACAGTTCATCAATTCTGCTTTTGCGGGTTTCTGAAGGTACTTTGTATAAGGCGCCTATGAAATCCAAAAATTCTTCGGCAGATAGTTTTTCAAACACGCCCGGGGTTTCAGGTAGAAGACCACAGATCTGCTTTACATCATCAGGTCTTTCTAAAATACTAATACCATTCACAAAGGCATTACCATAGGTTGGGCTAATTATGCAGTTTAAGATACGTATAGTGGTAGTTTTTCCGGCGCCATTAGGTCCTATCAGTCCAAATGTCTCTCCTTTAAGGACTTCAAGATCGAGGTTGTCAATTGCCAAAATGTCACCAAACTTTTTTGTTAGATTCGCTGTCTTTAGTGCTATCTTACCAAATGTTGCCTTCCCCAAAGCCAGTCTCCTCGTAGAGTGTTCTAGTTAGTCTGAGAAGTATTAGTCATTATTAAGACTTTTGATACGAATACGTCTCTATCAACCATAAAGATTATAAATATGATAAAAATCATAAGACTCTTATAAGAGGTTTATCAAAAGTAATAGGGAGGAGATGGCGGAGGAATGACTGAATATAAAAGAGATTCACTAGTTGTCAGAAAGACTCAACTGTCTACACTCAGAGGAATAGGTCCAATAACCGCTGAGAAACTAGTGAAGGCTGGTTATGATGATATTGAGGCTCTGGCCAAGGCTAGACCTGAAAGACTACAAAAGATATCTGGTATCGGAGCAAAGACTGCAATTGTATTGGTTTCTGAAGCAAATTATTATCTCGGGGCAAATGAAAAAACAATAATCGAGCCAGTGAAGGAAGAAAGAATAATCGAGCCAGTGAAGGAAGAAAGAATAATCGAGCCAGTGAAGGAAGAAAGAAAGGAGATGGAGGAGGAGAAAGTGACTACGTTTAGAGAAGCCCTTTTAATGGCCAAAAGAAGAGAAATGACTCAATTCAAATCGCAAGTTAGAAACCTTCAGGCAAAGCTTGTCTTGGGTGAAATAAGTAGAGATAGATACTACTCGCAAAGGCAAGACTATGACGATGAAATCAAATACCTTGAAGAGGAAATTAATTCCCCTCCCACGGTGAATCCTGCAGTAACTAAAAGAATGACATCGTCCATAATTAAACAGAAGATTATCTCGCTAGAGAAGCAACTGCTACAAAAAACAATATCGCCTTCTCGATTCTTCGAGTTAAGAGATAAGTACGAGAGAGAACTAAGGGCCTTGTGATTCTACTAAGTACAATAAAAAGATCCACTAATATTCTTTTGCTTTGTTTCAAGGAAATTACTTCTCCAAGAAAAAAGAAAAAAATAAAAATTCGCTAGCCTTCTTTCAAACTTAAATGATACACCAGTAGTCATTAGAATTACTGGTAGTGTGCCAACTGTTATCGACGATTTTTCTGGGTTTAGATAACAGCGCAATAGCTGCTGAAATCACTGCAATTATACCAATTGTTATCGCCATTATCTGCAGGTCAAGAATGATCAAGAAGGAATTCGACTCAATCACTGTAATATCAAAAGTGTACGAGTCGGAGACTGATGGAGATCCTCCTGAGTATTCGTATTGGTAGTAAAGAGAGCTAAACTCGATCAGAGGTTCAGGTTTGTTGGACACCGTTACATTTTGACCTCGGATGGAAACAACATGAACCGTGTCTATAAATGCCCAATAATTGTATCCAGCATTGGCCCATGTGGGATCTGCAAGAACCCAACCATAGCCCGGTATTAGTACTTCCACCCAAGCATGACCAGGAAAGTCGGTTAAGGATTTACTCGAGCCTTGAGATGCATACAATAACTCATCAAAAGCCCAGCCTATGATTTTTCTGGCAGGAACTCCGGATGCCCTACAAAGGGCTATAAAGAGGTCTGAAAACTCTGAGCAATCGCCCTGCTGATTAGTCAAGGCCCATAATGCGCCCCTCTCGCTCACTTGAACGGTATAAGCAAGATTATTTGTAACCCAGTCGTAGATTAATTTGCTCTTGCTGTAGGGATTAGTTTCGGATCCAACTATTTCACTGGCTTTGGATATGATTTGAGGATCATCTGATTGGATGTTTATGTCAGGTTGTGTGTATTTTTGATAAACAGGATCAGATGTGTTATATGTGCCAACAGAGGCCTCATTGATTAGCCAACGCCTTTCTATTAACTGAATTGAATAACTCATTTGAACGGTGATGGATCTACCAGAGGCTAGCGAAGAGAAGTTGTAAAAGGCTATTGCGTTTCCAGCATTGCTGTCTATCAATGTTTCATTTGGTTCGGGACTTATGGAGGTCATGTTGGAATACTGAAGATTGGGAACGTAAGGCGAAAATGTGCTTGTCCAGTTGTTTATGATCGAAATCCACAATTTCAGATTATTAGCATCAGAAGGACCTGCATTTGTCACAGTTAGGGTGAAAGTCATGCTGTATTTCTTTTCACATAGTGAAGAGTAGCCATCGGCAGGGTTAATGGAAGGATTAGCCGATGAGTTTACTACTAGAACCATTGAGATCAGTAAGAAACAGGCAAGAAATAAGAGTTTGCCACATCTTTTATTCGGCATTGGACTCACTATTAATTTAAATGGAAAGATTTAATTTAAAATTATGGGTCTAGGAATCTAGAAATTCGCAAAATAGAATTAAGAAGGATTTGTGGTGCTCAACTTGGATGCAAATCGAATTACTATGGCACACGGTGCTGGCGGTACCGTTATGCAGGATTTGATAAATAACTATATATTGAAGTACCTTGGCGGGAGCAAAGCCGAGGTTCCTTTAGAAGCTCTTGACGATTCAGCTGTTATTGACGGGATTATTTTAAAATCAGATTCTCATACAGTAAAACCGCTTTTCTTTCCTGGCGGAGACATTGGAAGTATGTCTGTCGCAGGTACTGTCAATGATATTTCTATGGTGGGTGGCGAGTCCATTGCGCTTGCAGCAGGATTTGTGATCGAAGAAGGTTTCCCGATGAATGATTTAGAGAGGATTCTCAAGAGTATGCAGTACTCATGCAAGGAGGCAGAGGTGTACATCATCACCGGAGATACAAAGGTCATTGAGAAGGGCGGATTGGACAAATTCGTAATAAACACATCAGGAATTGGCAGAAGAAGCGAAGCTTTAGATAGTAACATTCTAGAGGTCAGGAAGCATCGTGAATTTAACGAAAGGTGGATTCTCGATTCCAATCTGAGAGAGGGGGACAAGATAATAGTATCAGGAACAGTAGGAGACCATGGTGTAGCTCTACTCTCCTTTAGAGAGGGTTATGGTTTCGGCAGCAGAATCGTCTCTGACGTAGCTCCTTTAAACAAAATGGTTATGCGAATTTTGGAAGTTGGCGGTATAGTCAGTATGAAAGATCCTACACGAGGGGGGTTATCAAACCTACTCAATGAGTGGAGCGATAAATCACACGCTGGTATCTTAGTATATGAAGAAGAGATCCCCATGAAAGAGGGGGTGAGATCTGCGTGTGAAATGATGGGGATTGACCCCCTAGAAATAGGAAACGAAGGAAAAGCAGTAATAGGAGTAATACCTCAGAAGGCAGAAGAAGTTCTAAGCGTTTTGAGAGAAGATCCAAGAGGTAGAGAAGCCCGTATAATTGGGGAGGTCACTAAAGAATTTCGTGATGTAGTAATCGAAACAAGCGTTGGAGGAAGAAGGATATTGTCTCCACCTATTGGAGATCCCATTCCAAGGATATGCTAGGTTCGCTTGTCATATTTAAACATAATATTGCACGAACCTTCCACTGAGACCATACAAGGTCCAATAGGATTTTGCGGTTTGCAGACTTTTCCAAACAAAGAACATTCACTAGGTTCAGCTATGCCTCGCAGTATTTCACTACACAAACAGCCTTCTGGTTCCTCAAATTGGATGTGCTGCAGTTCTTCGAGTTCATCTTCGTAGATTAGCCTGGCATCATACTCGGCAAAATTAGATTTTAGACTCATTCCTGAGTTAGGAATTTTGGGAAAGCCACGCCATTCCGTATCGATGGGGGCAAAAACCTCACTCATTGCATGCAGTGCCCGTATATTGCCATCGTATTCTACAGAGCGCATGTATTCATTTTCGACACTAGCCTTGCCACTTTCAACTTGACGAGCAAGCATATAGACTGCCATTAGCAAATCCAGTGGCTCAAATCCAGCAATAACCTGAGGTATACCATACTTTTGGGTAATCTCTTCGTATGGTCTTACGCCAATAATTGTACTTACATGTCCAGGCTCAATAAATCCGTCTAATCTGATTTCACCCATTCGAAGTATGGCATCCAAAGCAGGAGGAATGTATCGATGACAACAGATAATGGAGAAATTATCAGGAGGTTTAGCGAGAAGGGTTATTGCCGTACTTGGGGCAGTAGTCTCAAAACCGACAGCCATAAATATAACGTCTTTTTTGGTTTCTTTAGCCAAAGCAACTGCGTCTTCGATACTATATACGATTTTTATTATAAAGCCTTCTCCTCGCACATCGGCAAGTGAGCCTTTATTTCCAGGTACCCCGACCATGTCTCCATACGTAGCAACGATTTTTCCCTTTCTTGCGAGAGTTATCCCTTCTTCGATTTCCCTTGTAGTAGTTACACACACTGGACATCCGGGTCCCTGTCTTACTTCAACACCACAGTCAGAGAGTGTTTCATCGAGTCCAAAACGCAGGAGGGTGTCTTGATGGGTTCCACATACGTGCATCAGTCTTATGTTAAGATTCATATCTTTGAGAAGGTCTGTAATTCTCTCAGCTAATTTCTTATCTCGAAACCTAAACATTGATCATTACTCCATCAAACATGATTTGGCAAAAATAAACTATTGCAAGCTCAGTATTTCATCCCACAAACGAAGAGTTTCCTTTGCATCTTTTTCGCTTATTGTCTGAATGGCAAACCCTGCATGGACAAGCACATACTCTCCGACTTTGGGCCTGACTAGGGCAACGTTTACATCTCTCGTGGTTCCGTCTCCAAAATCTACTTTTGCAACATCTCCATGCAATTCCAGTACTTTTGCAGGAATAGCTAGACACATGATTATGAGAGAGTTTATTCTCGGTATATTTACTTTTTGGGTGTGGAAAAAATGGAAGCAAAGGTATACTTAGTCGTCTTTTGGAAAGCTCAGAGAGCATAAGGTTGTCAAAAAAATATCAAAACCAGAAATGGTGCGCATGATCTGGGTCAGTGCACTTAGATAGTTATCATTTTTGGGTTATTCCGGGCTCTATTTGCCCCTTTACTATCTTCAAGATGATTTTTTCATGTGCTTCTACCATTGCTGCTTCAAAATCGAATCCTTGAGTATCCATGGCTACTCGGTTGGCTGGAGCCCCTCGAAGATGTTTTTTGACTATTTCCTCAATCTCCTCAGTAATATCAAATTTTCTGTCTTTGAACCTGACTGTTAATGTCCTCTTATCCCAATCTACTTCTGAACCCCATTTCTCTCGCTGTAGATTGATTATTTCACCAGGCGAAAGCTCTGGATGTCGACGCGATAATTCGTCGATAGAAGGCATCGGGTTATTCTCCAGCTCAAGTAACGTATGTTGAATTCTCATCGACAAAAGCCAGGCAAATTTCCAGTCAACTTTACATAATCTTTCAGATATTGGAATCACCAATAAGAAGTTCTATAATTAGTGTTCACGAACAAATCATTTAAGTCTATTTCTGCTGCAAATCAAGAGGATCGTTTATCTAGAGCCGAGGTAGGAGAATTCGGCGAACCGGTGAGGAATTACTTGTAAGTTAAACTGATATTTAGTATAATTTCCGGATGAGCGTTAATTCGGTCTTTTCCATGTCATAGTCAACCAGTTTAGCATTAGCCAAGTCGTATATGCTTTTCAGGACAACTGCAGGTTGAAATCCTGAGGCTTTGATTACCGACTCTTTGTTGAGCTTAGTTGTACTGCCATGAAGCATATAGAGTATTCTTGCATGTGGTCTTCCCGCAAATACCTCTTCAAGCAATACAATATAGATCGATAAGAGTTCCTTCAAATCGATAGTCTCTTCCTTTTCTTTGGATAAATCTTGATACAACTTAGAGACCTTACTCATTTGCTCCCGAATAGCACCAACTTCGCCTTTGAGGGTTTTGTTTTCTTTTTCCAGTTTAGATAGTAATTCGTCTTTTTGTTTCGTATCTTCCGATCTTGTTTCTAGCTCTTCTTTCAGAGTAGAGACCTGGGCCGAAAGATCTTTAATCTTCTTCTGGATTTCGTTTCTTGCATTCGTTAGAACAGAACTGAGGCTACTTACGCTCTCTAGAGCTTCATCCAATTCACTTAACTCCTTGTTCAACTTTCAAAATCCTCCTTCTTCTTCGTATTTTATTATACCATTGACATGAAATTAAGGTTTTGGATATCATATGCTTTTTCCTTAACTCAAAATTTAAAAGAAGAAAAGAAGAAAAAGCGATAGAGTTATATATTTTTACGATTCATGGGTAAAGAAGTTGGTGGGCAAAAAGTTCCATCTCTAATTGTTTCTCCCCCTCTCCCCCCTCTATGGAGATGGCTCCTCTTTTAAGGAGATGGGGCTTGCCAATCACCCCTAATCGAGGGCACTTTTCATTTTCTTAATATATTGATCTGTAGAAAACACAATTCCATCAATACCAAAAATGGATGATTGCTTGAGTTCACTATGAACCTTTACCATAAGATTTAATAGAGAGCTGTTCAAGATAGCATGATCTTTGAAAGCGAGCTTTCAGGGGTATGAAAATTGCAGTATATGATATTACCTAATGAGAACATTGACAGTTTCTTTGAGAGTCTGAAAAAATACGGAAGGGTTTTCGGGCCAGTAAAATCGAGCGTATCATCGTATGCTTTTCGAAGAGTAAATTCCATAAAAGAGGTGGAGTTGCAGTATCCACGAACAATGATACCGCCAAAAAAACTCTTTCTAAAGCCCACTGAAACTATTTTTGGATTCGATGAAGCAAGCAAGGAGTATACCGAAGTCTTCGATAATGACGGCACTTTCGTGGTCTTAGGAATACATGGATGTGACTTGAATGCAATAAAGCTTCTTGACAGAGTGTATATTGATGAGTTCCAAGACAAGTATTACATGAAACGAAGGGAAAACAGCTTTCTAATTGGGGTAGCCTGTGAGCCAGATGAGTACTGTTTCTGCGAATCCATGGGAACTTTCTATCCTGTTGACACATTTGATTTGTTCCTCAATTGGCTCGGTAAGGTAGCTTTTGTCAGAGTTGGAAGTGAGAAAGGCTATGAGTTTGTAATTGAGAATAAGGGGCTCTTTAGGGACCCAGATAACAAAGAAATTCAAGAGTTTAAAAAATGGCAGAAACACCACCTGGATAAGTTCAAGCTTAAGTTGAACACTGCTGGACTTACTGATATGCTTGAATTGGTGCCCGATGACAGTGAGATTTGGAAGAATGAGGCAGATAGATGTTTTGGGTGCGGCACCTGCAATTTGGTCTGTCCCACATGTAGATGCTACGATGTAATAGATAAGGTCAATTTGGATATTAAGACAGGAGAACGGGTTCGGGAGTGGAGTTCTTGCATGCTAAGAAAGCATGCACTAGTTGCAGGCGGTGAGAATTTCAGACCAACTAGGGTAGAAAGGCTTCGAAATAGATTCAACTGCAAATCTAGCTTGAGAGAGGATGTAGTAAATTGCGTTGGCTGTGGTAGATGTACTGTATACTGTATGGCTGATATTGATTATGTTGAGGTTCTGAAAAAAGTGAGGAGTGAATTGTGATGGAGGTAAAGAATGTCTTGGCCCCATCCCCAGTCAAAATTACGAAAATAGAAGAAATGACCAAAATAGAAAAAATGATTCACGTGGAATTATTGGACCGTGAATTCGCAAGAAATTTCGCCCCTGAACCTGGCCAGTTTGTGGAGTTAGGTGTTCAGGGTGTTGGAGAAGCTCCAATCTCAATATGCACGTGTCATGAAGGTTCCGAAATAGTTGAGTTTGTCGTCAGAAAAGTCGGACGAGTTACAAATGCAATTCATAGATTGAACATCGGTGATACCCTTTGGATCAGAGGACCATACGGTGTAGGGTTTCCAATGGAAAAGATGGAAGGGAGCAATTTACTGCTTGTAGGTGGGGGACTTGGCATTGCTCCTCTGAGAGGAGTCCTACAGTATGCCATTCTCAATAGGAAAAAATACAAGGACATCGCAGTTTTCTATGGAATACGTTCATATGATTTGATGCTCTTCTCTGATGAATTTTCACGGCTTCTTCGTGAAGGAGAAAAGCA
>JBHLKK010000004.1:0-56727 GCA_048886745.1 Candidatus Hodarchaeota archaeon
GACAGCAAATAGTTTTGCATTCTTATATTTGAGACTACCTTTCATGGCTCTAAAGAGAGATTTTAGCGGATTTCTGTTTGTTTCTCTTATCGGCAGGTATGGTCTTTTAACATAACTTTTTGCATACCATAATGCCTGCCGCCATAATCGTTTCCAGTCTCCAGATATGTGTATACTTACTGGAACCGGCATTTGAAGCATAGGAATACTGTTTTTTCTGTAAATGTGGAACAGATTTAGGTCTCCACCTGCGCCAAAACTGTCATCCCCCCAATGTTTGGTGTGTTCCAAGAACTCCTTTTTACTAAGCAGAACAGCTTCCAGGCCACAGATTTGCTCGGCGCTTCTTTCCATCATATAAAACGATAAAGCGTCAAATGGAGGTTTAAACCAATGCCAAGTTACCCCTTTCAAAACAGCATATCCAGAATCAAGATGTTTGAAAAGAGTCTTAAAAGCGTGTGTAACTATGACATCGCTATCAACTATCATGAAATATTGGCCTTTGGTGAACCAAGCTCCTTGTCTTAGCTTCAGGCTGTATTTAGCTCTGCTCTTCACAATGAAACATTCGTGCTTCTGTGCAATATCAAGTGTATCGTCTTCGCTATAATCATCAATAACAATGATTCTCCCGTACGGAATATGGTTTTTTATACCTCTGATACAAAGGTCTAGTGTTTGTCCACTGTTCTTGGTAGGAATTACTACATCAATCATTAATTCAGGCACCCTTTGGCAAACTGAACATCTTTCATTCGATTCATTAGTATGCATATTCTTTTCACTTATATATGCTGATAGTTTCGACCCCTTCCTTATATTATTAAATTAGCAACGAATCTATGGGATTATCTTCCATAAGCAAAATGGTCTGTTGTCGACAGGATTAAATATGTTTAAGATTTCAACAGTTAGCGAAATCCTATTGGATAAACCCTACAGGGTGATGTACGTGAGTGAAATCTCTGATAAGGAAAGAAAGTTTGTCTCTATAAAGATTCCAGCTCAGTTATATGAAAGAATAAAGAAAAGACTTAACGAAACGGATTTCTCTTCTGTTTCAGATTATGTAGCATACGTGTTGAGAGAGGTTTTGGCCAGTTTAGAGGAAGATTATGAGGTGTTTACAGAAGAAGAAGAGAAAAAGGTTAAGGAACGTCTTCGCTCTCTAGGATATTTAGACTGAGGCGAATTTCAAATGAGCAAATTGCCGAAACCACATGGTGGTAAACTGATTAATAGGATCCTGAGCAAGACAGCAAGAAAGAAAATAATAAATGAACTTTCCGAATTTGAGAAAGTAGAAATCTCAAAAGATCTTGCAGTAGATATTGAAAACATTTCAAATGGTGTTTTCAGTCCTCTTGAGGGGCCCCTTAGTAGCGTTGATTTTGACTCTGTATTACATGAAATGAGACTAGCCAGTGACATTCCTTGGACTATTCCAATAGTATTGGATATATCTTCCAGAATGATTCGAGAAAGGGCTCTAAAACAAGGTGAAATAGTTATTTTGACTCATCGAAATATGCCGATTTCTCTATTGTATATAGAAGATATTTACGCCTATGACAAGAAGAAGTTCGTGAAGAGAGTATTCAAAACCGATGACAGCGATCATCCGGGTGTTGCAAAGATACTGCAATCCGAAGATAGGCTTGTCGGGGGAAAAATAGAGCTAATCAATAATATTGAAAATCCTTTTGTACAATACACCCTGAGGCCAATAGAAACCAGAGTTCTCTTTAAGGAAAAGGGTTGGAGAACTGTGGTCGGATTTCAAACAAGGAATGCACCACATATGGGACATGAATATGTTCAGAAAACAGCACTGACATTTGTTGATGGGTTATTTATAAATCCTGTAATTGGCAAGAAGAAAGCTGGCGATTTTAAGGATGAAGTAATTCTAAAAACCTATAGAGAGCTGATTGATTATTACTATTTGAAAGACAAAGCAGTAATGGCAATTCTAAGAACAGAAATGCGTTATGCCGGACCAAAGGAGGCAATATTCCACGCGATTGTTCGAAAGAATTTTGGCTGCACACATTTTATCGTCGGGCGAGATCACGCTGGAGTCGGAAAATATTATGGACCATATGATTCACAGGAAGTCTTTATGGAATTTTCAGACCTAGGGATATCGCCTATCTTTTTCAAGGAATTTCACTTTTGCAGGAAATGTCTTGGTTATGTTAGTGCTCAAATATGTCCTCACAGCGGTAATGACGTGATTCGTCCAAGTGGGACCAAAATTCGACGAATGCTAATGCGTCGAGAAATACCTCCCAAAGAAATGATTAGGTCCGAGGTCGCGGAGATAATTCTCAAAACGAGTAAACCTTTTATTTAATAATCCATGGTGTTCGAATTGGCAGTAGATAAGGTTTTTGTAATAGGCCTGGATTCTGCATCGCCTGAGCTATTGTTTGATAAATTCATAGATGGAATGCCCAATGTAAGAAGACTTCTAGATAAGTCAATTTACGGACCGATGGAGAGTTGCATACCTGCAATTACAATACCCGCTTGGATGGTTATGGCTACTGGGAAGACTCCTGGCGAATTAGGACTATACGGATTCCGTCACAGAAAGATGGGTACTTATAACAAAGTTTGGATCGCACAAAGAAAGCTGATCAAAGAAAAAGCAATTTGGGACTATCTAGGTGAAAAACGTTTGAAATCGGTTTTGGTGGGAATACCACCCTCATACCCCCCAAGACCTATCAATGGTTGTCTTATCTCATGCTTCATAACACCTGATGCATCTGTTAATTACACTTATCCTGTGGATTTGAAACAAGAAATCAAATCGCTAGTTGGCGATTACATATTTGACGTAACTTATCGTAAAGAAGAACGTGGAGAAGTATTGGACGATATTTTGGAGATGACTAAGCAACATTTCGAAGTTGTTCGATATCTGGCTGAAGAAAAGGAGTGGAGCTACTTCGAATTTGTAGAGATTGGCCTTGATCGACTACATCATGCGTTTTGGAGATATTTTGATGAAATGCATCATCTGCACGTAGCTGATGCCAAATATAAGAACGTTATTCGGGACTACTACTGGTTGCTCGATAGGGAAATAGGTTCTATTATTAAATCTCTAGATGGTGATACTGCTGTAATTATAGTTTCGGATCATGGGATAAAACGAATGAAAGGCGCTTTTGCTATTAATCAGTGGCTTATTGAGAGAGGTCTGCTGAAAATAAGAAATCCCAAGATTCTCAGAACCAAAAAGCAAGTCAGATTCGAAGATCTTGACGTTGATTGGGGCTCGACTGTGGCTTGGGCGTGGGGAGGTTATTACTCACGAGTCTTTCTCAATATTGAGGGCCGAGAGCCAAAGGGCATAATAACTCAAAATGAATATGAAGAAGTAAAGAATGAAATCGCAGACCAGATAAAGCAAATAACAGGACCCAATGGTGAGAGATGGGATACCGCAGTTTATTATCCGGACAGCATATATCCTAGGGCTATTGGTGACAAACCAGATATGATGGTTTATTTGGACAATCTATCGTGGCGTGCTGCAGGAACTCTGGGATACGACTCAGACTACCTGTCTGAAAATGATTTAGGTCCAGATGACGCGGTTCATTCAAGATACGGCGTCTTTGCTATACATACACCTGAGATGGATTCCTCAAAGCCTACATCGATTTCGATATACGACTACGCACCAACCGTCTTGAGTTTGTTTAATATTAAAGAGGAATTTCGGGGGAAGAGCATTATATGAGCTTTGTAATCTGGTTAACAGGACCTAGTGGTGCTGGTAAAACAGTGTTAGCCGATACTCTGGAAAGGAGACTCAAAGGAGTGGGCTACCGGGCAGAAGTTTTGGATGGAGATATGGTGCGTCATAAGTTGTATCCCGACATAGGTTTCAGCAAGGAAGCTAGAAGAATGCATAACAGAGTGGTCATTCACATGGCAAAACTACTCTCCAGAAATGGAGTTATTGTTATTATATCCTTAATATCTCCATATCGTGAAATCCGAGACTATGCTCGTCAGGAGCTTTCCAGATTTATCGAAGTATATCTCAAATGTCCTCTTGATGTAAGAATACAAAGAGATCCCAAGGGACTTTATGCGAAGGCTATAAGTGGTGAAATCAAGGGTCTCACAGGTTATGATGGTGCTTACGAAGAACCGGAGAATCCAGAAGTGATTTTGGATACTCATAAGATGAGTGTTGATCAAGAAGCAGATCTTGTAATAGGCAAAGCAACAGAATTCGGCTATCTCTGAGATGTGAGAAGCCTATTCTTTCAACCAAAAACAGCTTCCTTTAGAATCTCAAAATATTTTCTTGAAAGATTCTTCCAATCGTATTCAGTGGCTAGCTTTAAAGCAGCTTTTCCAAGTCGTCCTGCAAGCTTCTCATCAGACAACACCTTAGTAATCGCACCTGGTATCTCCTTTGGGGTACTTACTAAGAATGCATTCTCGTTATGTCTAAATCCCTCCAGCTCAAGATACCCCCTAAAACCAATCACCGGTCGGCCGCAAGCGCACCATTCCCAGATTTTCAATGCACCGCCATTAAATGGCAGAATACAAACGTCCGCTAATCTTACATAGCGAGGAATCTCCTCATGAGGTAGCGCCCCTGTAATAATGACTTGCTTATCAACATTGAGTCTCTTTGCCAGTTTTCTAATGCGATGAACATCATCACCATCACCGACAAGTAGCAAGTAAAGGTCTGAAATCTTTTTGGAGGCTGTCTTTAAAGCATAAACAAGCCTAGATAGACTATACATCTTGGCGATTTTTCCATGATAAAAAGCAATTTTTCCCCTTATACCGAGTTTTTCTTTTAACTCATCGATCTCCTTTCTATGCGCAGAAGAAGGAGGCGTGAAAAGCGTGTTATCTACACCATCAGAGATTGCCGTAACTTTCTCTTTGCCAAAACCTTGCCTAAGTAGTTGATGTCTAAGTCCGACAAAGTTTGTAATAACTCTGTCAGCTTTTCTCAAAATTGTATTCTCAAGAAAACGAACTGTAATATACTTCAGTTTTTGATTTCTCCTGAAGTATTCAAAAGCAGGACTGCCGATTAGCGCATCTCCCCAATCTGCCACCCAAGGAATTTCTCCGATTTTACCAACCAAATATCCAATAGGTGCCATATACGGGAAGTATGTCAAGATTAAGTCCACATCTTTCCGCTGTCTTACAGACTTAACTATGTTTTTGAGGATGGCCAAACCATAACCGGCGTAGTATCCAAGTTGACGGGACGGAATAATCTTCTTATTTTCGATTTCTGCTCCCATTTTCTCAAAGTAACTGTTAAAAATCGTCCAACGAGCAGTTGGTTGATGAATCTTACCGTGTCTTAACACCCATGTTTCAGTACTGTAGCAAACTATTCTCATTGTTGATTACCTAATTGCTAGGTATTCCTATAATCCTTTCCTTCGGTTTTCAATCGACCTTCCAAAGTAATGGTCTAAATTCTTATTATAATATTGATTTGTAATTCATTTAGATTACCATAACAGCCTTAAGACGTTGATTCTTACTCCAATGATGACTAATTTAAAGACAGTAATTTGATTTCTTTTGTATCTTACCAATATTCTTTGCTTTATTTTTGTCAATGTCCTTAGTTTTATTTACTATGAAGTTGTTGGTGAGAATTCAGCGAAAGTCACAAAATTAGCTGTATTCATAAGAAAGTGTAAAATACAGAACTGAGCAATATCTTAAACTTGAACTTTGATCACCGTAATATTACCAGCTAATACAAGCTCGTGCCATCTCTAAGGATCCTAGAAAAACATAAAATTCCTATATCGGAAGCCATTGACTACACCACTCGAAAACTTTAAGATTAACATCAACGCATTGGGCCTACGGATAACGAGGATATCTGCTAGGCTTTCCTAGCTTTGGAGGCTGTAAACTAATTCAATAAAAAACAAAAATCATCATCAATTCAAATCACCCTAGCTTCTCTCCCTTCGGTCACTTCACCCAAATCATTCCCTTTGGTCAGGACTTCGTTTAATCCGGAATCGTCATACTAAATGTTTGGCTAAGATATAATTGAAAGGAGAAAATAAGATGAATAAAACGACAAAGCAAATGGAAAAATGGATTGGAGAATTCGGTAAGGAATATACTGACCGAAATCTTCTTACACTTGAGGAGTTGGAAGCACTCTACCAAAAGAACTTTGGACTTACTCGAACAGAGATGAATCTTGAATTCATTGGGGATTTAGAGCGTTCCATCCGCATTCTCGAAGTAGGCTCAAACATCGGCAATCAGTTATTTTGCCTGCAAAATATGGGTTTTCAGTCACTATATGGCATTGAACTTCAAAAATACGCTATTGAACTATCCAGTAAATCAAGAACTAATCATATAACTATCATCCAAGCTTCTGCGCTCAACATTCCGTACAAAGACGACTCCTTTGACTTAGTATTCACTTCTGGACTCCTTATTCACATTGCACCATCAGATGTTGAACAGGTCCTAAGGGAGATATATCGATGCACAAAAAAATATATTTGGGGATTCGAATATTTCGCTGACAGCTATACAGAAGTAGAGTACCGCGGGAATATTGAATTGTTATGGAAAGCCAACTTTGCCAATATATACCTTAATAGTTTTAGCGATTTACGATTGGTTAAAGAAAAAAGGTTCAAATATTTGGACAATAACAATGTGGATTCAATGTTTCTACTCAAAAAAGAATGATCCCATACTCCGTAAAGAATAACAAATAAGTATATAGTCACTTTTGAAGATGAAAAAGGATGTCGTCAAGCCAAGAGGAGACCAAAATTGGTGTAATAGTTAGAACACGTAATTCTGTAAAACTTGTAAAAAATGCAGTAAATAGTGTGTTAAATCAGACCCTTCCGAAGGAATTATGTGAGCTGGTAGTTGTAGATGACGGTTCTATTGACAACACTAGAGAAGTACTAAGGTCATATAAAGATAGAATAAAAGTAATCGAAGAGAAGAACTTGGGACATATAAGGGCTGCTAATCTGGGTATATTGCATTCAGGAAGCGAATATGTAACACTACTTGATGCTGACGATACCTTTGAGCCAACGATTCTTAAAGAGATGCTAGAAGTTTTAGAAAACGACAAAAACATAGGGTTTGTATATTGTGACTATTATGAGAGAAATCTAGAAACTGGCGAGATGAGGGTAGTATCTCTTAAAGACAATATCTTCGATAGTGTAGCGGGTGGAATAATATTTAGAAAATCGATTCTAATAGAATTTGGACTCTACGATGAATCTCTTGTGTTCCCAGAATATGATTTGTTAATTAAGATTATGAAAAAATATAAAGGAATTCACATACCTAAACCTCTTTTTACGTACAATAGACACCCTTGCAGTTTGACTGCAAACAAAATGCTGGTCAAAAAAGGGTTAAAGCAACTTTTTGACAAGTACGGTGAGATTAGGATCAGAAAATATTAGGGTAATTGGTGTTTAATATGGGTGTGATACGAAAATCGGAGTGGGATAGTGAACATTTTGGAATAAAAGTAGGAAGATATATGCCCCACACGATTGATGATGTCCTTCCGGATATAGATTTCGCCAAAAATGATGATTATGATCTGCTTATAGCAAGAATTAGAACAGATCAGGTTGGTTTGATTAATGAAATAGAAGAAACTAAGTTCAAATTGAAGGATGCTATAGTTGAATACATATTGAATTTAGATAATGTAGAGTTTTTTGAACATAAGGGTAGTTTTAAGATACGAAAAGCAACCGAACACGACGTCGAACATGTTAAAACAATAGCTTATGATTCCTTTAAGGATTACATAGGACATTTCCATAAGAATATGGCTCTTAATAGGAAAAAATGTGACGAACTCTACGTAAAGTGGGCCGAAAATTCCATTAGAGACAAGAATGTGGCTGACGTAGTCTTTATCGCAGAAAACAAGGAATACAAACTAGGTTTTGGTACTGTAAAAACCATCTCAGATGAAGAAAGTAGAGGTGTACTTTTTGGAACCACTCCGGAAGCACGTGGGAGGGGTGTATATACTGAACTACTAAAAGAAGCCATAAATTGGAGTAAACGCAAAATGTCGAAGTTATTCGTATACGGTACTCAGATAAATAACTATATAGCTCAAAATGTGTTAATAAAACTGGGATTCAAGATTCTTAGCTCATTTTATACTTTCCATCTTTGGATTAAAGATTTGGACAAGAACAAAAAATAATCAGAAAGATGAACTTATGAAAATTGAAAAATGAACTAAATAATTTCTATGAAAGGAAAATAATCTCTGTAACTGGCAGAGTTAACTCTAAAGTCAGTGAGATTGCGAAATGACTTTTACAGTTTAAGACAAAAACATGGAAGTTTTAGATATTAGTGAATCAGGGTTATTTGCTTTGGATCGTCTGCAGAAGCACGTGGGAGAGGCATATATTCTGAATTACCAAAAGAAACTACTAATTGATGTAAGTACAATCGGCATTTGAACATCTTTCACCATCCTATATCATCTCCCAAGTGATCCATTCATCTTCTTCGATGTCTCTTTTAGCGTTTTTCCCAATCATAATGTTAATAAACTTTGGCTTAATTCCGTACCCTGGTCTCTTAATTATCAACATATCCCTCGTTATTCTTGTACCTTTCGGAATATCACATTTAGCATGGATGCTTCTTCTTGCCTTCTTATATATCTCCTTTCTCTCTATTTCGGATTTATCCTTTATTCCGTTACCCTTAGCATTCTCGACGTCCTTAATCCATCTTATCATGTCTCTTAATTCATTTGGTTCAACTGCAAAAGAGTGATCTGGACCACGCAGCGTTCTATCCAATGTAAAATGCTTTTCAATAACACAAGCTCCCATTGCTACTGCTGCGATTGAGATATGAATCCCCAAAGTATGATCTGAAAACCCAATTGGTACTCTGAACGCATTCTTCATAGTTTCTATTGCCCTCAGATTAACGATATCAACTGGTGTAGGGTATAATGAACTGCAATGTAATAGTATTATATCATCGTTTCCAACAGATTTTACCGTGTTTTCAGCGTCCTCTATTTCCCCAAGGTTGGCCATGCCTGTAGATATAATTACTGGTTTACCTTTCTCCGCTACATATCTTATGAGCTCTAAGTCAACGATTTCAAATGATGCAATCTTGAACGCATGGACATATCTATCAAGAATGTCAACAGCTTCAAAATCAAATGCAGATGCTAAAAAGCCTACGTCTCTTTTCTTACAGTATTCAGCAAGCTCTTTTATCCATTCCCTTGGTGTTTCAATACTCTTAATTAATTCATACACGTTTTGACCCTTTAAATAACTAAACTCTGGTGTTTTTTTCGAGTAAAGGGTCTCAGCCTTAAATATCTGAAATTTGACTATATCCGCACCAGCTTCGACAGCAACGTCAATTAGTTTCTTTGCCTGTTCCAGGTTGTTATTGTGATTTGAGCCTGCTTCCGCTATTACTAAGCAAGGTTCTCCGTTCCCAACCAGTTGGTTTCCAATTCTAACCTTTTTCATTTTTTCCCTTCCTACTCATCAAGAGTTCTGCTAGTTCAAAATCTATGTAATCGTTAATATCAATCGATTCAAATTTTCCCATTTTTAAGAAACCAGTCTTTCCCCCTACTAGAGTATTCTCCTTCATTAAAAGATCTCTTTTACACATGTAAACCGATCCGTTCTCTTTTAACAATGGTTTAATAAATTGCCTATTTCTCAATATCCTTGGATACAACCTTTCATATTTCCCGCTTTTCTCAATCCAATAGTGTCCCCGGTCTTCAACAACGCTCAAAACTGAATCGAAGTCTCCCTCTTTTAATATTTTTATTGCTTCAGAAATTCTTTCAGGTCTTAACAATGGAGAAGTAGCGTATAGCAGAACTATTATATCTGGTTTATAATTCTCATTTTCCTCCAAGTGTTTCACAGCATGCTGTAAGACAGGTAGGGTTGGGATTTCATCTTCAGCAAGTTCTTCTGGCCTTATGAATGGAACCTCCGCTCCATGTTTCTTAGAAATCTCAGCAATTTCCCTATCTTCAGTAGATACTATGATTCTATCTAATTCCTTTACCTTTAGGGCAGTTTCTATTATGTGAGCTAAGAGCGGTTTCCCGAAGAATCTCTTAATATTCTTCCTAGGGATCCCTTTTGAACCACCTCTTGCTGGAATTACAGCAATAACTCTCACCGTCATATCACCCCATAATCAAAGAAGAATAGATAACTTTCTGTTTCTATAATAACCTTGCCTAAAATCTCTGTATGTAATACCTTCAAAAGTTTTCATCTTTTTTAATCATCCGTAAGCTGTTCATCCACAATTGACCATGCGCAATTTATGATTCTTTAACATGTTGAAAGTAAGTTACTTCTCACAAGTCTCATTTTAATTCTTCAATAGACTTCTTTATGGCGTCAATTACCTCCCGAATCTGTTCTTCGTTCATCTTTGGAAACAATGGTAATGTAATAATCCTATTAAAAACCTGCTCAGTTACTGGAAAATTCTCAGGGCTAAAACTGAAGTGTTTTCTATAATACGAGAAGCGGTAGATTGGGATATAGTGAACATTTACTCCGATATTCTTTTCCCTCATTTTACTAAAGAAGGCATCTCTATCTAAGTTATTTAACAAAGTTGTGTAAATGTGCCAAACATGCTTAACATTGGGTCTAACAACAGGGACCTCAAATTCGGGTATGTCTCCTAGAATTTCATTGTACCTTTTCGCAATTTCACTCCTTCTCCTTATGAATAAATCAAGCTTCTTTAACTGAGAGAGGCCTAAAGCTACCTGAAAATCTGTAATTCTATAATTCCTGCCGAGATATTTCAAATCATATGCCCAACCCGCCTTTGGACCAAATCTCTCCAAGGCGCTCTTATCTATACCATGATTCCTTAACATCTTCAATTTATCATAAAACTCTTCATTGTTTGTGGTGATAACCCCTCCCTCACCTGTTGTTATATGCTTCACAGGATGAAAACTAAATACAGTTGTATCTGCAGAGTTTCCTATCTTTTTTCTGTTATATTCCGCACCAAGTGCATGACATGCGTCTTCAACAAGGTATAAATTATGCTCATCCGCAATTTCCCTTATTTTGCTTATATCGCATGGATGACCAGCGTAATCCACGTATATGATTGCCTTTGTTTTATTGCCCAGTTTCTTCTCAATCTCATCTGGATTTATGTTCCTGGTCTCCTTTTGTATATCGGTAAACACAGGTTTTAAACCATTGAAAAGTATGGCGTTTGATGTTGCTGCAAAAGTGAAAGGAGTTGTGATGACCTCAGAGCCTCTTGGCAGATCCAAAGCTTGAACAGCTATGTCCAGAGCCGCTGTTCCCGAGCTAACGGCAACTGCATACTTACATCCAATGTACTTACATAATGTATTCTCAAATTCGTCAATTTTCGATCCGCTAGTTATCCAGTTGCCTTTCAAGACCTCTATAACTTCTTCGACATCCCCCTCATCTATCCAATGCAAACCGTAAGGTATAAACTTGGAGGCCATCCTGAACACTACCCCCTCGATGTATTGTTGTTTTAGTCTAATAATTCGCCTCTATCGATTTTCTGCTTAATCTCTCTGTTCAACAACTTCCTTTTCAATCCATTTTTTTGTTTTTTCAATTCCTTCTTCTAAGGGTGTCTTAGGCTCCCATCCCAGTAACCTTTTTGCTTTTCTGCAGTCACATACTAATTTATAGATCTCACTTTGAGGATGGTGATGCTCAAAGTATCGTATTTTCCTGGGGTCTTTGCAGATCAACAACGCTAATTCCCTTATTGCGATATCCTTACCAAAACCAGCATTTATTACTTCCCCAACGGCTTTATCTGAAACCATTGCTCGATCTATGAACTCTACACAGTCTTCAACGTAGAGGAAATCTCTTGTCTGTGTTCCGTCACCAGAAACATTGAGCATCTGCCCATCGAGAAAAGCCTTTATAAATATGCTTATGACTCCTCCCTCCATATCACTCTTCTGATATGGACCGTAAGTATTAAATGGTCTCGTAATTACAATAGGTAGGCCATAAGCATGAAAATATGATAAAGCTAAATTTTCTGCTGCCAACTTTGAAGCAGCATAGGGAGATTTAGGCTTTAAACGGTGTTCTTCGTTAATGGGTTTTGATAGAACTAAATCATACACCATGCAAGTCCCTATTAAAACTACCTTCACATTTCTTTTCCTTGCTTCCTCTAAAATATTAAAAGTTCCATTCAAATTTACCTCATAATATCTCTGTGGATTTTCTATGCTCTCTTGAACATCTATTGCCGCGGCAGCATGAATACAAATATCAATATCTTTAAAAATCCCCTCCAAGACTTCTCTATTTCTTATGTTTCCTAAAATGAATCTAAACTTGGAGTTGTCTTTAAAATCTTCAAGGTTTTTCATTTGACCATTAGAAAGATCATCCAAAACACATACTCTTTGTCCCTTATCTAACAGCTTTTTTACTACCCATCTTCCAATAAATCCCGCTCCACCAGTTACAAGTATCACTTATAATCTCCTCATAGCAAACTCTCTTTTTGCAGGAACTTCCTTATCTCTTCTTTGGAAAGCGGTTTTATGTCTTTGGATGAATATGCATTAATATCACCTTGAAGGAATTGAGGATAAAAAGATTTGTCAACACGTGATAAGCTCTCCATCTCTGGAAGAAGAATAAACATGTCTTTATTTTCTAAGATTCTGCTTGCTTCATACTCAGTCACTAACGCCTCATGCAATTTCTCGCCAGGTTTTGATCCTATTACCTTTATCTCAACATCAGTGGGAGAGTACCCATAGACTGAGGCCAGCTCCTCGATCATAACCTCAGCTAGATCCGATATTCTTATCACGCTCATCTTGAAAATAAAAATCTCACCTCCTTGTGCTAACTCTACTGCTTTAAGGAGTAAATAGATAGCCTTCCGCATAGGCATAATGAATCTAGTCATATCTCCATCGGTTATGGTTATCGGTCCTCCCATCTCGATTTGCCTCTTAAACAATGGGATCACAGAACCTCTTGAACCAAGAACATTCCCGAATCTTATGCTTGAAAAAACGGTCTTCCTCGCACCTTTATAATAATTCGCAGAAGTAATTAATCTCTCCGCTAAAAGCTTTGTAGCCCCCATCACGTTGGTAGGACTAACCGCTTTGTCGCTGCTTGTAAAGATAAGTTTTTCGACTTCTTCTTCGATACAAGAATCAATTATGTTTTGCGTACCAATTACATTGGTTTTTATACTCTCAAATGGATTATACTCACAAATCTCAACATGCTTAAGAGACGCTGTATGAAGTACTATGTCAATGTTCTCTATGGCAAATCTTACCCTACTTTTATCACGAATATCGCCTAGTAAAACTCTCAGATTAGAGTAATTCTTAAGCTCTTCTTTTAATTCAAACAACGCAGTCTCATTTATATCTAATACCCTAACAACTTCTGGATCATGCTTCAATATCTCGTTAATAATCTCCAAGCCTATTGAACCAATTCCACCCGTAATCAAAATCCTCTTACCTTTAAATACGCCGCTCATACAACCACTTCATTTTAGAGATAATTGTAGTTAAATCTCTTAACTCTAAAAAACCTATTTAAAAATTCCTGAGGATTCCTTTTGCCTATCTTAGTGAGGCTCATCATTTTTTCTATTAATTACATCCCAAACATCATATTTACGCCCACTTGGAAGAGTACTATATGATTGTGCCAATCTACACAGGAATTGGGCTAGACTGGGATATTATCTACTCTCTATTCTACATGCCATTTCATAAACAGAATTTGTGTAAATCGATAAACATATAGGCTACTTTCATTGAAAACAAACTACTTGCATTTTCTATGAGATTCAATCTAAAATTCTGTGGAGTTTGCCTTAGGGAAAATTATTTAAGCTATCACATGTTGGTTCTTCCAATATTAATACGTGGTATTACATAACGTATGGGGAAAGTTGTTAAGGTGTCAGAATACAGAGAGTTCGCAAAAAACATCGGGACAACTGCTATTGGGCAAATGTTGGTATATTTAGGCGGGATTCTGTTATTACTAATGCTAACAAAGACTCTAGGTGCAGGGGACTATGGTTTATGGGTGCAGGTTGAGGTTACCGTTTCTCTTCTAACAATTATATCGGGGCTTGGATTACCTTATGCGCTAAATCGCTTTCTTGTCTCCGAGAGAGATCCAAATAAGGTTAGAGACATATTTTATTCTACAGTTTCATTTACACTTGCATCAACAATACTTTTATCGATTTTCTTATTCATTTTTTCCTCTAGCTTCGCAAATTTGTTCTTTGATGGAAATCAGGAAGTGGTTTTAATCGCTGCAATCATTGCCCCTATACGGGCATTGTGGTGGTCATATCTTAATTATTTTAGGGCCTTCCGTGAAATGGATAGGTACACTCTCATAACGGTTTCTCAGAGATACGGTGTTATTGTCTTGAGCTCTCTTTTTATCTTCGTAGGATATGGTTTAATCGGCGTTGTTTCCACTTTGATCATATCTTACACGGCCACGCTGCTGATTTTGGCATATTTGGTAATAAGACGTATCGGGCTAGAAAAACCTGCATTCGTTGGATTAGGAAAACGATTGAGATTTAGCCTACCTGCTGTGCCAGGTGCACTATCTTTTTGGGTAGTAGATGTAAGTGATCGTTACGTTATAGGAGCATTATTGGGCGCCGTTTTTTTAGGATACTACTCTTCCGCATACGTCATTGGAAGCATTTCTATTTTTGCTAGCTCCATTTTAGGTTTAATTCTCATTTCAACACTCTCAAAACTTTATGATGAAGGAAAAATGACTGAACTCAAAAACCATATGACTTATTCCCTAAAGCTTTTCTTGATGGTGAGTATTCCTCTAATATTCGGAAATATGGCGCTATCCAAACCTATACTAACAGTCTTATCGACAGCTGAAATTGCGAATTATGGCTACATGGTGGCAACAGTCACTTCCATAGGAACAGTGTTCTTCGGCGTACAAAGTATCTTTGCTCAAATATTGGTTGTAGTGAAAAAGACTGAGATAGTTGCATCAATATGGGGAATTTCCGCTTTGGTGAATCTAGCGCTTGCATTGAGCTTAGTGGTATTTCTGGGCGTCATAGGGGCAGCAATAGCCACTTTAACCTCGTACCTCATAGCGTGCTTTCTTACCACCTACTTCTCATCGAAAATACTTACCTTCGAAATAGATCTAAAATTCATCGCGAAATGCATTCTCTCTTCACTTGTTATGTATGGGGTTATCTCTCTATTCTCTCCAATTGGAGCCGTACAAACATTTCTTGTAATCCTTTTTGGAGTAGGGATATATTTCTTCATGCTAATCGTTTTTAGAGGATTTAAAAAGGGAGAAATTAACTTTGTCAAAAACCTGGTTAAGTCGCTGGGACGATAGTTGTTGGAGAAAAACAACACATTTAGATATGCATTTGGTTGCGATCCCCTAAAAATGTATGAAAAATCATGAATCTATTAGTATAATGGGGTGATACCAACTAGTCAAGGGTAAGCTAGTGCCTAGGTGGTGATTTGCTTATTATCTTCAATATGGCTCTAGCTACACGTAAAGATGCATTTCCATCTAATCGGTACAAATGCTTACGTATATTCTCTTTATAATCGACACTTAAACTCTTTATAAAATCTGGTGGGTCCTGCGCAAAGTCCCTCAACCCTTCAATCGTGTCGATGGTTGCACCCAAGCTTTTGAGCAGATTAACATATGGGAATTTAGCAATATCTATAATAACCAGTGGTTTTTTATATACAAGAGCAGTTAAGCCCGAGGTTGACTGAAATGTGCTAACAATTTCTGCGTTAAAAACTAGGCCTGCCAGTTCATGCTTTGGACTGGTTATTATCACTCTGTCTGGATATTTGTTGATAAATCGCGTGTATTTGCCTGTGTCCTCTCTTGGGTGAGGTTTTATTATCAGCTGATACTCGCTGTTAAGATTTCCAATCAAAGCTTCTAATATATTAATATACTTGTTAAGACTACATATGTTGTCCTCAACTAGTGTTTGTGACAATAGAAGAATTTTTTTCTTTGTTTGATCCAATCTCGGAATGTTATCCAGCTTGTGAGACAGCATCTCACTAGACGCTGATCTAACTATTTCGTCTAGCAGCACATACCCATACACTACTACTTTGTGAGGTGGAACACTTCTTTTTATCATAAGTTCTTTATAATAATCACCCATTACGGCTACTAAATCCGTTCCGCCTAACCCCCACTCAAGGACCCTTACTTTCCAGCGTATTAGGACGAGAATCTTTGAGATCAGACGGTTTCTTATAATTCTTGAGAATAAACGCCACAAAAAATATCTTCTCCATCTAAAAATGGATTTGATGCTCTTTCGCACTTCTTCCGATAACATACCTACCTGAACCGCTATTACAGGTATACTCCTTAGAAGAGCTAATTTAACAATAAAGGCGTTTATCCCGCCATCATCACCAACTATTATAATGTCTGGACTTTTTTCTTCTAGAATTTTTTTTGCAGTAATTATGCGGTTATCCCCTACAAAACCCTTCAATATACCGGGCTTCCTGTAAGCTTTATCATGTTCCAATCTATACGTATTAATCATTTCACATTTTACTTTGTCTGCAGAAATTTCTGTTAGTTCTTTAGCAATACTCTTTGATATCCTTACGCTATTTGGACATCCTGCTACAAATAGAACCCTGTAAAGATTCAATTTTTGCACCTCTCTTGATTAAAAATGCTAAAGATCTATTATACGTCAGTCAAATGATTTTATCAAAACGCATGTGGGTCTAAACCTTATAAATGTTGACTTCAAGACTTTAGAAAAATTCTTGATATGTTATGAGTAGGGGTAATATCTTCAATGCTGAATTGATGCACATCGCTGAGCCTAGCAAATATAATAGTCCTTGTGTCTTGTTCTTTTCTGGCAAATCCTTTTGACCGACCTATTATGTCTCCCATGGAGAAATATGAAGTTATAATCGGAACAATTATGATTAACTAGGGGTCCAACTCAATGTAAGCTGATCTACTTTTGTAGGAAACTCACCCAAAATAACCGAGAATATTCAACCCCAGCACTGCTATTGAAGTGACAGCTCCAAAAAGCAGCCGAACGATTATTAACGGAGAAGGTATCGCCAAGACTACCAATAATGGCATCAATATAATACCAATATCAATTTGCTGATGTACTCCATGCATGAGTACAATTGTATAGGATTATCCTAAATCTTATTGTTACCGGGCTTATGGCTGACAATTCTCTAAGGAATCTTAAAACCTACTTTACACCAAAGACGGTGTAACGGTCCTCTTACATAAAGCTTATAATAGGTGATGAGAGCTAAAAATAAATACGATTCATAGGAAGAGTGGTGGTAGGAATAAAGCTGACCAGTTTTATCCCAGATTTCCTTAAGCCAGTATTAAGGCGAATTCATATGATGTATAAAAGAATGACTAGTCCTTCCCCACTAACTCGAGGTAAACTTCATGAGTATTGGAAGAAACCTTGGGATGGTAACAATCTTCCAGAAAGCTATTTACGGGGGGAGGAAAAAAGCAAATTTCTGGTTGAGATCGTGAAGAAATATTCTACTTCAAATGCAAAGATTCTTGAGATTGGCTGCAATGTTGGTAGAAATTTGAACTATCTATTTCTTAATGGTTTTAAAAACTTGGAAGGTATAGAGATAAGTGATGAAGCAGTGCAATTATTGAAACATACTTATCCCGAAATGGAACGCCATACCAAAATCCATAACGCGGCAGTTGAAGAAATAATAAGAGAATTTAGAGATTATGAATTCGATATCGTGTTTACTATGGCTGTTCTCGAGCACGTGCATCCAGACAGTGAATGGATATTTTCTGAAATAGTTCGGATAACGAATCATATTTTGGTTACCATTGAAGATGAGTATGCAGCAAGTTGGAGGGCATTCCCGCGCAATTATAAGAGAGTCTTTACGCATCTTGGGATGAAACAAATAGAGGATATTAATTGTGGTGAAATAGATGGATTGGGTGATAGTTTCTTTGCAAGAATTTTTAAGAGAAGATAATCTATTTTTAATATTTGAGATTATTCTGCTTTGATCGAATGGACCTTAGTTTCACATGCATTGACTGCCACAAGAGAGTGAATCCCTAAAGAGTGAATTCAAGGATCAAAATTGTTGAAGATCTATTATACACGCCTCAAATGATTTTATTAAGACGCAGGATGTGTCTCAACCTTATAAATGTTGACTTCAAGGTTTTGAAATATTCTTGATACATTGTAGTAAGGTGCAATACTCTCAATGTCAAATATGACAGGATCATTGAATTTAATAAATATGAAAATGCTTCCCGCTTTATCATCGAATGTAGCATCGAGATATTCAATCAATTCGTAGGATTCTGAGAAATACATTACAGTCGGTTTGATCACTAATGCACACAGGGTTTTATAGGGGGTTTTTTGGTGCCAATCCCCCCATGCAGGCGTCTCAAAATTAGGTGCGAATATTATTGCATCTGCTCCCAAATAGCTATTAACCCAATTTATCCCCTCACCCATAGGAACGCTCACAATAGTATTAATTGGATGATTACTCCACGCTTCTATTGAATGCCCATAAGAAACATACGAAATAGATAACAGAAGGATGACAGAAGCCGGTCTCAGGTAGCCTAGTACCTTATATATTTTGCTACTCGCATGAAAAATGTCAGTCTTAATCGAATCTAATTTTATGGCTGCAAACATGATTAACGGTATGTCTATTCTTGATAAGAGCCTATGAGTCCACAGATTCCGCCAGAAGATTGCTGGGAGAAATACACCCAGAAGCGATAACAATAATAAAGCTGCGATAAATGCAATTACAATCCCAAGCCCATTCCTGTAATTTCTTAATGGTATCCCTGCTATAATGCCTATTGGTACCATTGCATTGACTACATACCACCAAGATGGCATTATTGCATATATGTCTACGTTTATATTAGGAAGATTTAACTGACCAAGAAAATAGGCCAGTAATGCGGCGATTATAGCCAGAAAAATAATCGCGGATGAGATTATGCGAATTGTTACATCCTCAACCTTAGGTAACCAACTATGAATCTTCTGTCCAATAGACTTGAATTTGGGTATAATACTATCCTTCATTATTACAAAGAAAATTCCCACATCCATAATAATGAAGAATACGGGAATAAGCCATAAGGCAGAATAAGAGAACTGCAGTTGTGAAACTCTGAGCCAAACATATTTCGCTAAAAAGAATTTATAGAGTGGCTCCAATGCTAACGTAAGAAGTACTGATGCGACTAAGACCTTTGAAAACCCCTTCAATCGCTTCTTATATAGAGAAAGAATTAGTAACGAACATAGTAAAATTGCAGTTTCCATAATGTTGTGTGAATATAAGGATACGCCTGCAAATAAGGCAGTCAAGAGGAGATTTATGGCACTATTACCCATTTTATTGAGATAACGGTAGCCAAAAACAATCCCGAAAATAACTAGGGATAAAGTAAACAGATGTCCGTAAACGGTGAACAACATTCCTCCTGCCCCGTAAGAAGTCAAAAGATCGAATTTGTTTGTTGATGTTGTGTATAACGCTAGAATCTGAGTATTGGTAAATATATTATACAAGAAGTAGACAGAAGATATCTTTCCCATTAGTAGAATTAGTAATGCATAATAAGGAGTTTTAGTATTTTTTGGAAATAGCGTTTTTATTAGCACATATATTGAAAGAAATAACAGTATGGAATAATACTGTAACGCCGCATATACATAGAGCATTGGAATGTATGCGACACGGCTTACGATGTAAAAGAAAAGTGGAAAACCCAAATATGGCTCCCATGTCACATCAGAAACAGCAAAATTATTTGCAATTCTCATATACTCGTAAACATCCCACCTTGTATACCCTCCCAAAGGTCCTGGAACTGATATAACGTAGTAAGAAGTAACCATTACTACAGTCAGTATGACAAAAGTTAGTAAATGTAGATTAAAACTGACAGGATTACATTTTCTACTAGCATTAGACTTCTGTAGATATCTATTCTTCTTTAAAGTTCTAAACCTCAGAGAACTGATCGTCGCTATTAGAATCCATAACCCGATCACATAGGTCAAAGGTGTTAAGACACCAGTTGTGACTAGAAATGTCCCCATAACATTACTGATGCAATAGCTCAAAGCCAGAGATACACCGATTTTTCCAAGTCTGTCCAAACCCCAGCTCCTCAAAAAGTATTCAACGATCAAATAACCCGGCGCAAAAGTAGTCAGAAAACAGGCTGAAACTAATTCAAATAATTGTAAAGGGCTCATAAGTATGAATGTCTCAAAAATGTGCTCCGAGCTTATTGTAACCGGATTTTTTGGCATGAAAACTACAGCTAAACTTGTGATTGCTGTAAAAATAAAAAACAATAAGAGTCTCTTGCTAATATTCATATGTAAACTAAATCTATTTCTCAACGGTATTCCGATGTTGAGGAGCAACGTCATAAACAGAACAATGAGAACTATGAAAGTGACTGTAAAGAGAATCTTTAGGGTCAAGGTGGCGATACCAAAGAATATCAGTAATACCCCTAAAGCTGTACAAATTGAGAAGAGTAAAATTGCGCGGTTCTTCACCTTGTGCACCCCTATGGCTTTTGTCACTTTATTATTTTCATTTCTTGATAAATCCTTTCAGCCGTCCTATTATGCCTCCGATGGAGAAACATAAAGCAATGATCGGAATAAGTACAACTGACTTAAGATCTAAATCAATATTGGCTATTCTACTTTTGTAATAAATCCAACCAAGGTATCCTAAAACGCTCAATCCCAAGACTATTATTGGTGTAAAAATCCCAAAAAATATTAGAGTGATCATCATCGCAGCAGGAATCGATAAGATCGCCAACAACGGCATCAATATGAGAAATCCACGGAGATAATTTTTGTGCTTCTTTATGTAATAACTATAACCCATTCCCAAGTTGTGACTCCACCAAAAAACCTCTCGCAATGATGAACGATGGTTATGATAGACAACCGCCTTTGGAGTAAGCTTTAGCTTATGTCCCTCTTTGATTAATCTATGACTGATATCGACATCGTCTGCACCGTAGGCAATTTTTTCGTCCCACCCCCCAATACTCTCTACTGTAGACTTTTGAAAAGCAGAATTGATGCCTGCGATACGTTTGCGACGCATATCGGAAATTTCTTCCTTATGCAACCAAGCCACGCCAACTAGCTCAAGTAGTGTTATTCCTTTTGAAATGGCATCTGAATGTAGTGACCTGACTATTCCGCCAACTCCTTTGGTCTTATCATCCGAGACAAAAACCTTAACTAGCTCTTCTAGCCAAAATCTATCTGCAATGCAGTCGTCATCTGTAAATGCTATTATCTCCCCATTTGCGTGCTTTACACAAAGATTGCGTGCAGAAGATAGCCCTCCTATCTTCTTTCGGAAAAGCAATCTTATTGGATATTTTTTGAGCCTATTATATGCCCTAGTGCTTTCATCAACAACTACAATTATTTCGTATTTATCGCTCGGATAGCTTTGACTCAGAAGTGACTTTATCGTATCCTCTAAGGTCTTAGCTTTGCCAAGCGTACAAACTGCAACAGTTACGAAGGGAAAGCTGTTACCGAGTTCACTCATTTATAAGCACCGATAGTTCAGACTTTCACCTCTATGGAATTGCCTGTTTTTATGCTTTTATACGCTCCATCTAGAACAGCTAATGTTTCTAATGCATCATCTATCGGGACCGGCATACGTTTCTTGTGTTGGAAGGCACTCATAAGATGCCTGTAGAAGCTGTCATAGACCATCTTTGTCACTCTAAAAAACCTTCCCGATAGAATGTCTGGAATAACTCTCATGCGTGTCGTGAATTGTCTTATATCGTCAAGTGGTGTAGGAATTCCACTGACTCTAAAAAGCGTGTTGTATCTAGGATCGATTTCAAGCCTTCCGGAAGTTCCTATGAACGACATCACAAAACGAAACATACCTGTTAGCCATGAAACATCTATTGTACCAACGATTTTTTCATGAAAATCTATCGAAATCTGTGCATAATTAATGAATTTGCAGAAGGATGTGTAATCTCCGCCTATTGCGAAAACTCTTTTGGGTTTGGACTTCGATATCCAAAGAATGGCATCAACTACGTGGGGAGTGAAGTCCAGTAAAACACCAGGTTCATAGTACAACCATGTTCCTCTGGTCCATTGGTTGGGGAAAGGGGTATGGGCTATTCCGTATACACTGGTTAATCCCCCCAGCTGCCCGCTTCTTATTATTTTTCGAGCTTTAATTATTGAGGGATAGTATCTATAATTCTGAACTACTGTTGCTCTTATGTTGCTTTTCTTAATTGCTTTCTTAATCTTGAGTCCGTCAGATAGAGAAGCGGCCAGTGGTTTTTCGATAATTAAGTGTTTTCCTGCCTGAGCAGCCTTTATGGCTACGTCCTTATGTGTTGGGGTAGGGCTGGCAATTATGACAGCTTCAATTTCCTCATCTTTTAAAACAGGATCAATGTTCTCGTAGTATTTTTTTATGCCAAATTTTTTTGCAACCCTCTTTGCGGCATTTTCATTAGGATCAACAATAGCCAAAACCTCTGCATCTCTTATTTCTTTCAAAGAAGGCAGGTGACCCCGACGAGCGATTGCCCCAGCACCTATTATAGCAAATCTCATCATATTTCTACTCCATCCATCACTATGCCACTTTCTTTCGCAGCCAGGATGCAAATCTGTGCATTGTCCACTCCATTTTATTTGGCTTATAAATTTGACATATATCTTTCAAATCTCCAGTGATCTGATAATCCATCGAACCAATTTTCATTTCTTGGCATTTCAATATGTGTGTTATTGATTTTGGATTGAAACCCAAGATTTTCGCTGCTATAGCATCTAACGCTACGGGATCATTGCCAACCAAAACTAAATTGGATCGTATCGGATACCCAAAAGCTGGTCCTTGTATGCCAACATGGGATAGTATTCCATCGACTATACACAGGTCCGGTCTCATGACTGTATTAATCTCTGCTATCACGGAGTCGACCACACCGTGATATCTACTCTTTCTAACTATTGGTAAACAACCGAATTGATTCTTTAGGCAGCAAGAGACCTTCGTTAAAGAATTTATCTTCAGTTTCGGGGCTGAAATAAAGAAATCAGTTTCAGCCAGAGTCTTTGGTACCGGTACTTCCTTCAAAACATCTCCATTTGATTGTTTGTATTCGATTTCATCCTGGCTCAGATTTACATACTTTGCATCCCATTTTTTTATGACATTCATAAGACCAAACCATTCGATGAACAAATCTGGCATGGCAACACTAGCATCGCTTTCAACAACATTGATAATGACTTTGTCTTCATATTCTTCTCTTAGAATTCTTAGTAACTTATCCAAAAACAGAGGATGAGTTATGGCTCCTGAATCTGGAGGTCTTGCATCACAGAGATTGATCTTTATTGAAATGGTTGAATCACTATCCAAATCTGGAAGTTGATAAGATTGCAGCGCTTTCTTAAGCTTTTCATAGAGTGTTCTATAGCTGGTTTTTAGTATCATAACTTTTGCTTCACTTGTGGGCAAGTAGGTATTTCCTCCATTTTCTATGTTCTGAGAACAAACATGAGTTTTATCCTTTAATCCTTTCGATAAAAGGATTTTGCTGTAGGGCTTCTCTCTCCAATTTTGCTTTTAGGAGTTTTAAAGGACCATTCATTTTACGATCACTTTTTGTGGGCAACAAATGATATCTTGGCACCAAAAAACACATCGGAGAGGTTTCATTAGCAATCTTGTAAATACTCTAAATGGATTCCCCAAAATTTGGATTTGGAGAAGGTTCAACTACATTTTCAGGTGTTTTTGACTTATCCTGTTTTGCATATTTGCTATCAGGCTCCTTATTGGCCCTGCTCGAGGATAAGTAAACAAAGCAGTAATTGTACTGATACAAAAGGCAATATCCCTGAGCGACCTGAAGCCATATTGGACTGCTGCAAATGCTTTGGATCTAAGATAATTCAGTCTGTTTATCAACCATTCACGGCCTCTTGTTATCGATGTTGGATTCTCTCTTAAATGGAATAAAAACTTGGGAATGTTCGCTATCAGATAACCGGCTTTTATGGCCCTCAACCAGACCTCATAGTCTTCATTTGCTCTAAAATGGGGGGAATATAACCCGATATTTCTAAAAACATCCTTTTCTATCATGACGCTTCCATGTATGATTGGATTATGGAGCATCACTATTTTCCTGATCGCCTTACTATCTGTTGGTGGTGTTGCCACTCCGACCATTTTCTCTTCGTAATCGACAATCTTAGCCCATGTTCCGACTATGTGAATCTTACTGCTTTTTAGCAGTTCTAATTCCCGTTCGAGCCTCGTCTTTACGCTTATATCGTCACTATCCATTCTTGCGATAAATTCCCCTTTAGAAGATACTATGCCCCTATTAAGTGATCTGGTAAACCCTTTTCGGGTCTTGTTACATATGACCCTTATACGCTTATCGTCTTGATAGTCATTAATTACTGCTATTACGTCTTTATGGTGTTTATCATTCAGATCAGGGTCAATGATGGTTATTAGCTCGAGACTATCGTGTGTCTGGTTTAATATACTCTCTATGCTTTTCTCCAGATATGGTCCATAGGTACGGTAAACTGGCATTATGACTGAAACCAGATCTTGCATGTGCTCTTCACAACTCGATTTTAGTGATCACTTATTGAATAATTAAATGCTTTCTGGAATCCCAATTAATATATATTAGGATATGTGGAGGTCATCCCTGTTTTCCTAACCTGTTTTACTAAAGCTGTTCTATTAATTAATGCTATGAGTTTTGCTTTGTAGTTGAATCTAGTTATCTATCATAAATAAACTAATCTATATAAACATCATATCATCCATTTAACCTAGGCAGATGTTTAACTGTCGCTTTTACTGACTCTGGCGATAGTATATATTCATCAGGAGGAGGGATAAGTCTGACAGATTATGCTGGAATTAGTGTTCTGGTTACCGGCGGTGCAGGCTTTATCGGTTCTAATTGTGTTGATACTTTGGTAGAGAAGGGCGCAGATGTCATCGTTCTTGACAATTTCCAAAGTGGATTGACAGCCAACCTTGAAAAGGCCTCAAACAAGATTAAGCTCGAGAAAGGTGACGTACGCGATTTCAAGTTAGTGAAGCGTCTGGTTGCCGATCGGGACTTAGTGGTTCACTATGCTGCTAATGCCTCTGTTCCGGCTTCCGTCGAGAATCCATTATACGATTTTGAAACGAACGCTCTGGGCACCTTCAACATTCTTGAAGCAGTTCGCCAGAGCAGAGGTAATTTAGTTATTGCTTATGCATCTTCTGCTGCTCTGTACGGTGAGGTTACAGGAACTGCTCTCAAAGAAGATCTGTGTGCTAGACCAATTTCTCCTTATGGTATTAGCAAAATGTGTGGTGAGAGTTATTGTAGACTGTTTCATAAGACATATGGTATAAACGCTGTTTCTTTGAGGTATTTCAACGTCTATGGACCTCGACAGCCCCGATACGTAATGTTTGACTTCCTCCGTAAACTATCCAATAATCCAGACAAGTTAGAGATTTTAGGGTCTGGCAGTCAACTTCGTGATTTCATCTATGTCGCTGATGCTGTGGGTGCTACTTTGATGGTTGCTGGTATTCCGTCTGCTTCTGGAAAAGTTTTCAATGTTTGCACGGGCGTCGGAACCTCTGTGTCGAATATCGCTAAGAATATGTTGGATCTCTTGGGTTTAGAGAATACAGAAATTGTGTTTACTGGCAAGAGCTGGGAAGGAGATGTGAATATCTTGGTTGGAGATCCATCAAAACTTGCCAATCTTGGCTTTAAGCCAAAGTATTCGCTGCGTGAAGGACTTCGGAGATTAATCGAATGGTATATTAAGGTCTATCCGACGGATTTACGTCTTATTTAGATAATTGTGGCGTCAATGATATTTTGAATCATAAACAAGTCTTTTATGTCCACTAAACGGGATTCAGAAAAACGTTTTTATTACTTGCATCATATATGATGCCATATCGATTTATGGTGATTCCAATGAATCCTTGGCTGGTAAATATCTTGGCTTGCCCGATTTGCAAATACCATCCTTTGAGAACCTATTTCTTCAGCTGGGAAACGTCGGATGAGCAGATTGAGCAGATCTCCAAAAAAGACTCAAAGGCTGATGTAAGCGACCGCCTTCTAGAATACCTAATTCGGGAGTTTGCAGAAGGTATTATTAGCCTTCCTGCTCTTGATGCTGTTGAAGATTTGAGTGGAAATGAAATGACTTCTCGGCTTGCGGCAAGCGCAAAAGATACTGCCATAAGGCTTGAGAAAGCCATTAAATCATCCAGAGAGAGTAGGGAAAAAATTCTGAAAGACTCCGAGCCTGATCTGAGTCTCGTATATTCTTATTTTCATTTGATTTCAGCAGCCGAGGGTCTTCTTCTATGTGATGGATGTGACAGGTGGTACCCGATTGGTAATAGGGTTCTAGGAGTTCCTGAGATGTTACCGGACGATATGCGCCGCAAAAGGTCAGAAATTGCCTTCTTAAAAAAGTGGCAGAATTCTGTTCCTGAAAAAGCGTTGAATGAAGGTAAACCTTTTAATTTGGCTAAAATTTCTCAAGAATAGCTGAGTCAAGCTTTGCCTCGACCCTTTTTTCAAGTTCTTACTCTACTTTTCCATAAAAAGCTACCAATTTCCTTGAACACCCAGCAAAAAACTTTTTAAGGATTTAACCTTTCAAAATCTCAAAGGTTGAGATTATGGCAATTATTGGGATAGAGCTCTGGGAGATTCTCCTATTCTCGGCTTCCTTAGCAATCTTCATGAATTTGTATGTATTGACCAACCGTGATTTGCGCGCTAGTCGAAAAGAGATGTGGTCTACTCAAGACTCCCTTGCTTTGACACTTCGTTATCTGTTCTTTGGCTCCCTGTTTGCCTTTCTGATTTCAGGTTTGCTAATGTTTTTTGTTTGGATCTTGAACATTCTGTTTGAAGGTCTTGCATCTGCGATCTTGGGAATATCCCCAATAATCCCGCTACTATCTCTCATCGCGGTCATAACCTTTGGTATTGCTTATGGGATAGCGAAGACTAGGCATTTGTACGATCTTGCTGATGAAGAGGTCTATGGGTTTAAACCTTGGTGGACTCGCCACCAGAGATTGCGAAAGGCCCTGAGCTTTCCTCTATATCTAAGCACCGGAAACTATCGTCGGTGGAGAAATGCTCAATTAACTCCAAGGAAGTTACGTAGACTGAAACGCGACATTGATAGGTCTTTTACAAAGACTCGTGATGATTTGATTGGGAGAGACCAAGAGTTCCAGACTATAATGTCTAGTATCTTTTATCACACGGTCAGAGATGAACGTATTCGCGAGGTTTTAAGGACCAATCCACCTCCCAAATTCTTTATTCTTAAAGGGATGACTGGAACTGGCAAAACGTTATTGGCCGATGTATGTATGCGTGAAGGTGTGCTGAGAGGCATCAAGAACCAAACTAATGTTGTAGCGCTTTCGATAAAGGGCTCAGATGTTTTTAATCCATATTATGGTCAATCCGCAAGAAATCTTAGCTCGATCTTTAGGGCAACTCTTAATACTCCAAGCGTGTTGTTTTTCGATGAGTTCGATAGCTTCGCTAAGAGTGTAGCCAAGGGTGAATCTCATTGGGCTCAATTAGAGGACTTAAGAGTCCAGACTACATTCATTGAGGGATTAAAGAAAGTCTTAGATACCGAATCCAGGATTGTCGTTATAGCAGCAACGAATTCCTATGAATCGGTTCGAGACGACATTAGAAGACGTGCCTTTATGATGGATCTTGATCAGAATGTAAGTAGCGAGATGTTGACGGCTGTATTGAACGCAGAATTGGAGAAGAATGGATGGACCTATCTTGATCCTAAAGAGATAATAGAAGCACTTGAGAGGTCAGTGAGCGTATACCGTCAAACTCAGCTAACCCCTTTTGACATTATTGATGCTTGTCAAAAGGTAAGAAATCTCAAGATAGAGCCGATACGAAAGACAATATTCGAATTTGCAGAAACACCTGTAGACACGAAATACAGGGTTTCTATCGATGATTTCAGGACTATTGCCAGAGGTTTAAGGGGATATCTTGAAAAGGAGAAGAGTAGCGAGGTTATGACTTCTGTTCTCAGGATAAAACCTGCCGTAACCTATAGGGATGTTGGAGGCCTTTATGGCATAAAGGAAAAGATCTTCAAAAGCATATCTTTGAGTCTTCGTCCAGATTTGGCAACAAAACTTGGCTGGATCCCCCCGAAGGGCTTTATTTTGTGGGGAGAACCCGGCTGTGGCAAAACTCACATATCTAAAGCGATTGCAAAAGAGAATAATGCAACGTTTTTTTATGCACCTGCAGCTCAGCTCCTAATAAATGCAAAATGGGTGGGTGAACCTGAGAAGAATGTTCGAGACTTATTCGATTATGCAAGGAAAGAAGCACCTAGCATCATATTCTTTGATGAATTTGATATCATTGCTGGTAAGAGAAGAGGCGATCCTGTAGGTGATAAAATCACTGCTCAGATACTAACAGAGTTGGATGGCTTGCAGCCTTTAGAAAATGTAATTGTTATTGCTGCTACAAACAAACTAAGTACCGTAGACGAAGCTATTATCAGCAGATTTGAGCCAAACATGGTCGAAATCCCACTTCCTAGAAATGATGAGGAACGACTCGATATAATAAACATTCATCTGAATCGATACTTAACGCATCTTCATCCAGAAGTTACAGCGGATAAGGTAATCGGGATACTAAAGCGCCATCGTATGGTATCTCCAAGAGTTGTCGCTGAAATCATTAAAGAGGCTAATCGTTTGCGATCCCAAGAGCTTTTTGCGGCCTGGGAATCCTATAAAGAGGCTAGCGGGGATTTTGTGTCTGAAATCTTCAAAGACGATTTTGACCGTCTTCTTCAGGTGTTGGAAATCATAAAAGGAGAAAGGAGCAAATCTATAGATATTAGAGAATTGGACAGTGAAAACTACAAGGTTCGTCTATATCACTTTGAAAAAGCAGCTGAGCTCTTAGAACAAGAGATTGATGCAGAGCTGATGGAGGCTCAGGAAAGTCTCATACCGGAAACAGCTGAGGTCGGCTTATCATATGGTCTTGCAACAGATATTTCAGGAAGAAGAGGAATTATCCTAATTGTTGAGTGTTTGGTTAATAGAAATGGAAGTGGCAAGATTTCAGTAACGGGAGCAGCCAAAACCGCAGTTATTGGCCCAGCCACAACTGTCGATGATCTAAGCGTCATTGAGAGTGCAACGAATGCTGTTACCTATGTCCGCCATTATATCAAAGATAAGCTAGGCATAGATGGTTCTAAATTTGATTTTACTTTCCAAATAATAAGTCCACTGGAAGGGTCTGCTGGCATGGGAGTCAGTGGACCTAGTCTAGGGATTGCATTTAGCACAGCAGCAATCTCTGAGTTGGCTAAGCTAGAGATGGAACCAAATGTGGTTATGACAGGTAAGGTTGATATTAAGGGTAATGTTGGTCCGGTTGGAGGATTGGGATGGAGAGGAACCGGTAAGTTCCTAGCTGCAATTAGGACTAAGAAGATTAAGATAAAGAAGTTCTTGATTCCTAGGTGGAATTATGAAAAGTCAAGTGATGAATGGGCAATTCTTGAGGAGAAGAAAATTAAGATTATCCCCATCAATAGACAGATCGATGCTTGGACTACTACGTTTGACGTGAAAGAGGATGAAATCCTAAGACAAATAAAACTCAGCTCTGAATAACGATCAGAAACCTCTTTGTCCAGTAAATTCTTTCCTTCTTCAAAAATGCAAATTGTTTTTTGGCAAAAATTTTTTAATTAGTTACTTCTCTATTGACGGTAACGGTTAATTCACTTCCTATAGATGTTGGTATTGATTGTGTTCGATTTGTATATCATTTCCAGCTTTGAGTTAAATAGTTTCAACCCCATAGTATATAGTAGTGGTGTGGTGATTAAGGATTCTTTCCAAAGGAAATGAGCGACATAACCTGGTGCTTATAACTATTGACTGTCTCAGATACGATATTACAAACTCACTTATTGAAAAGAAAAAAATACCCAATATTCAGAGACTTGCGACGAAGGGTTTATTCTTTAAGAGGGCTATTTCCACTGCGCCTTGGACCGTTCCATCTGTGAAGTCATTTTTAACCTCTACATATCCACTTATGTATGATGGATATGTCAACTTCTCACCAAGAAAATCCTTTGTCCGTCTGTTGAGGAAGATCGGTTATTCTACAATATCATGTCAAACGAATCCGTGGATTTCAAGATATTTCGGCTTTGATAGAGGATTCTCATCCTTTATTGATGACAAAAGAGTGGTGTTGCAAAATCTGCTCGCTAAACTGGAGAGAGTCAATCTCAGGAATCGGAATCCATTTTTGTATAGTTCAGGGGCTATTGTACGGTTCTTGGTGTGTTTTTTCAGCGCCTTTTTCAATCTATGGCCAAGATTCTGCCTACAATCGGATCAGCTAACTAAGGCAAATTTGGAGCTGATGAAGAAAAGCAAACCACCACTCTTTGCTTGGCTTCATTATATGGATTGCCACGAACCACACATTCCCAGCAGACCAAATTCATTTACCTCATTTAAATTCGGTCGAATTCAAAGCAAACTCCTTGAAAATAAGCGACTATCTAAGGACGAAATTCTATGGACTTTGAGTTGGTATAAAGACTCAATAATCCGTGTTGATAAATCCATTGGCTTCCTTCTGTCGAAGCTCGAAGGAATGGGCATAAACTTAGGCAATACTTACTTTGTTTTAACAAGCGATCATGGCCAGGAATTCTTTGAGCATGGAAGATTCGGCCATCTGCTTCATCTTTATGATGAACTGATACGTGTTCCCCTAATCATGGCGGGTCCTGAACTGACGCCAGGAGTTGTTTCGGAGCAAATGAGCCTCATAGATTTGCCTTCTACAATGCTTGGTCTCTTAGGGTTTTACGAAATGCCTAGGAACTATCTGGGAAGAGATTTAAGCATGTTTCTGAAAGAATCCAGACCAAATTTTCCCGATAATCCTGCAATCAGTGAGGAAGGAGTTAAGAATCGTGAATCTTTAATGTCATACGATAGATCCAGAATCCTAAAATTGGATTTAGGACATCGACGGATATCTTACCGATCTGATGGCTGGAAATACATATACAATGAGAATGCCTCTGATGAGCTATATGATCTTAATAAGGATCCTGGTGAGCAAATCAATCTTTTTGAAGAAGAAAAGGAATTAGCAAAAGAGTTTCTTGAAAGGATTGATCAACATATAAGAATGGAAGAGAAAACAAAGATCAAGCAAAGAGAATATCTAAAAATACGGAGTCTGAGTAACCAATTGGGATCAACACTACGTCTTTGAAGTTCAGGTTAATCTAGAATCTCTTGCAATTCAATATGGCTCTTATGAATTGTCGACTAACGCTTTTTAAGGAGAAGAATTGACATGGAAACTGGTTTGTGGTTTACACTTCTTCGACTGGCTGAAATTGACAGACAGATTGGAATTTCTTCTGTGAAATTAGCTGGAGTACTTGGATTAAGTCAGCAAACTGCCTCAAGACATCTTCAAGAGCTTGAAAAGATAGGTTGGATTACTCGTGAAGTATCTCGAAAGGGGCAGAGAATAGAAATTACTGAAACTGGTATGAATGCTTTAAGGACTGTATATATATCTTTAAGTACTATTTTTGAAGGCCATCTGGCTCCTTTTGAGATTAGAGGCGAGGTTTTTGAGGGAATGAGAGAAGGTGCCTATTATGTGAGTCGGGAAGGATATTTCAGACAGTTCAAGGAAAAACTGGGGTTTGAGCCTTACGCTGGAACACTGAATATTCGTATAAAGACACAAGATGATTTACGCGCAAGAAAAATGCTGGATCTGCTTCCTGGCATCATAATAGAGGGATTCGCGAACGAAGGTCGATCTTTTGGTTCTGTGAAATGTCATCGAGTTACTGTTAATGGGAAGGTGGAAGGGGCTGTCATACTTATCAAACGAACCCATTATGGAAGCGATGTTCTGGAGATTATCTCACCAGTTTTCCTCAGAAAAGAACTAGATCTTAGAGACGGGGATACTGTAAGTCTGACTGTAGTTGCAGAGAAGCCCGAAAAGAAATGAAGAAAAAAAATAACTAGCGATTTGGATATTTCCTTTCCTTATTCAATATCTTTTTGATAATCTTCTGAGTATGACACAACGGATGCTCATCGCATACCTTATCAATGCGGACAATCTTAACATTCAGTCCCTGACTTCTTAATTCATTTTGCACATCTTCTTCTGAAAATACTTGATCTGGGCCCAAGACTATGATATCGGGCTTTAGTTCCTTCATTATCTCCAACAAGTCATCTGATTCACTACCAAGAATTGCCTCGTCAACATACTTCAAGCCTTTGACTACTGCAAGACGTTGTCTTTCTGGGATCACTGGTTTATGCCTCTTAATTCTCTCAACGTTTTTGTCTCTAGCGACTATGACAATCAATTTTCCAAATTCTCTTGCCTTCTTAAGGAAGTATAAGTGTCCAGGATGGATTAAATCAAATGTTCCTCCAACGACTACTCTTTGTTTTTTAGTGCCAGACTCCATCTGTATGCGTCGCCTCCGGCTTTGTGATGTCTTCTCAATCATTAAAATAGTCAATGATTTTTGAACTGTCGAAGGGATGTCTTCATGGTAAAAAACATATATAAGATAATAGTAGTTAAATCTTTAATTCTAATCAGGATGAGCTTTCGTCCTTAAGGGGACTTTATGATGGCTTTAGCATCTTTCTGGTGGTTATTTGTCTTACAGTTCGCAGCTGTATTCGCAATGAGTTTTCTCTTTATTCCAACGGCTGGAAAAAAGTTTATGGAAAATGGCTTGTCTGGTATGGATTATCACAGGATCAAAGAGACAAAAGTCCCGGAGAGTCTGGGATTGGTTGTTGGAATGATTTTCATTCTATCTACCGTTGCATTTTCGCCACTTCTCGGGATCCAGGTTAATCTCATCTATACGAGTCTGCTGGCTATTTCATCAGCTCTTCTATTGGGATTTATGGATGATGTTTTAAACATACGCTGGAGGTACAAACTATTGATTCCGCTTGTTTCTGCTATACCTCTTATAGTAAATTATGCTGGTGCGACTTCCGTTTCTATTCCTTTTTTCGGTGTTATTGAACTTGGATTAGTCTACATGTGGGTGTTAATTCCTTTGATGACCGTTTATATGGCCAACACAATAAACATATATGCTGGGATAAATCTGCTTGAAGTCGGACAATCAATAGTGCTGGGTGGAACCGTCCTTATCTTGGGCGTTTTAACAGAACAACTTTTTGCTGTTTTCATGATGACGCCGTTCTTAGCAGCTAGCTTTGCCCTGGCCTACTATAATAAACATCCTGCCAGAGTTTTTGTCGGCAATTCTTATACTTATTTTAGTGGAATGTGTATTATTGTGGCATCTATTTTATCAAATATGGAAAAGATAATCATACTATGTACAATCCCTCAACTTCTAAATTTCGTCTATTCGTTCAAAGATTTTCTGCGGGATTGCCCTCGACACAGGCTTCCTGCTTTTAACAAAGGAACAGGATTGCTTGAAGATTCACATTATGCTACTCTTCTCAATTTAGTTCTACGTATATTCGGACCGCAAAGCGAAAAACGCCTTGTTTATACTTTGATTTCAGTCCAAGCAATAATTTCTGTAGCTGTTCTTGCAGGATGGTATTTCCTTCCCTAGCTCGGAATTCTAAAAACCTAATGAAAGATAGATCAACATCTAATCTAGACCAGATGTAGGTTTTTCTCTTTTAAGACATATAGTTCTCCTTTTCCGCTTTCTGCCAAATCCCCCACAAATTTGAGAAAGGGCCCTTCAATTTCCTCCTCATCCAGCTTCAATATTGGTACTTCTTCATTGAACTTGAATCCAGGCAATAGACCCTCCAATTTACTGAATGCAGCTATGGTACCCTTTTTCATTTCCGCTCCCAAAAACCCGTTAATATCACCGTGAATCATAACAGTTCCTCCGCTCAAATGTGCGCCAGCAAACGAGCCTGCATTTCCCTTAACAGTGATTCTTCCTCCCCTCATCCACAGTGCCAATTCATTGCCTACATTTCCCTCCACAATTATTAGCCCTTTTTTCATTCCTCTCCACTCTCCTCTATAGACCGCACCTACATAATCTCCAGCATTTCCTTTGATATGAAGCAAGCCTCCGCGAAGCTCGGTCCCAGCCCAGCTTTCAGCATCACCCTCAACAATAATCTCTCCCCCATACATCTCAGCTCCGACGTGCATTCCGATATTCCCTGATATTGTGATTTTGCCAGAAGTCATTCGTTTTCCCACCCATTTGACTTTCGAAGCATCCCCCTTGATTATTACGTGTAAGTTCTCCGGTTCAGTGAATGTTTCCCCCTCTATTTCGAAGAAATCTCCCAAATTCGTTCTTCTGTTACCGTGCCAGGCCGCAAGACCGGCAATCTCGCTTATTTTTTTCTCTGAGAATATATTTGGTGATATCACATCGGCTTCGAGAGGGACCTTTAATTTTTTCTTTAATACAAGCGTGATTTCCTGCATCTTTTCCACTCGCAAATTCATCTGTATCAAGAGCTAACCTTTATCGGAGATGATTTAGGGAGTTCCCCATCTCCTATTAAGTAATTTGACAGATTAACTGTATAATATTTGTCAAAGCTTTCCTTCACATCACTATAGGTTTCCTTCATTATACTATCGGGCATTTCTATGTCTATCCAGTATGTCTTGCCAAGAGGTTGCTCAATTATCTTACCTTTCGCCGCAATCACAGTTCCGTCCTTGATTGTATAGGCTGTTTTGGAAAAACCCTTAATTACCTTCTTAGGCTCCGTAGCAGCATCATCTTTCTCAGGATAAATAGGATATATGGCTATATCTGCATCAGCTCCAATGCCTAAATGTCCCTTGTTCTTCAGGCCAAGAGCTTTAGCTGTGGCCGCACGTGATATTGTTGTTATTTCTCCAAAATCGAGTTCTCTATCAACATCAGGCAAAGTTGTTCTTCCAGAAGCTGCTTGATGAACCTTTTTTAGCATTTCCAATCTGGCTTTCTTACTCATGAGCCATGAGATGATTGTAGGATAGGCTGTAAATGGTCCTCCATTCGGATGATCGGTAGTAAGGTAAACTTGCCAAGGATCTTTTGTTAGGAGGGCTAATTCTAGTCCCACCGCCCACTGAATGGCATTGACGAAATTCTTGCGTGAAAAAATGTAGGGAACCACGCCCATTCCCGTTTCAAGTTCAACGTCCCCATTCACCCATTTGAATCCAGTTAGTTTACGAAGCCGGTATTGCCATTCACCGTCTGCAGTCATGGTGGTCGTATTGCCAAAGACGACCTGTCCCATGTCTATACTTACGTGTTGATGCGAATTCAAGTAGTTGGCTATATCAGCTGCACCTGAACCAAAATCCTTCCAAGAGGTGCCTGAATATGAATTAAACTGAATGTGTGTGATGTGGAGTACTCTTTTACGCCCCCTTGCGGGCTTAACGTCCTCTAGAATTCTCATTGTCTCGATAGCCGTTTCATAGTTTCCGGGCCGTCCCAAGTTGAGTGTATGCAAGTGAACTGTGTGCGGAAGCTTCAGATTCTCATTTGCCTCTGCAAGTCCTCGGATTATTTCCTTTGGAGAAACACCAAAGTGGGGAACTTCTTCATCAAGGCTTGATACTCCCTTGGCCCAACTCCAAGCTTCAGTCGAGCCTGGTGCCACAATTTTGATTGCATACCCCTTGATAGCTCGCATGATCCAAGCTATGTATCCTTTGAGTTTCTCAGTTTCCCCATCTTTAAGATAATTCATAATTATCCAATTATTTCCGAGTAATGGAAAACAGGCCTTATCAATAATTGGGGTATCATTTAGCTCTTCATGAGTGTGTCTTGTCTTTAGAGGCGGTGTAGCCGGTTCGAATGCCGTTGTATAACCCATGATGGCGTATCTATATCCACATATGTATGTTGTGGGTGTTGAGTATCCTCCGCCAGATTTCGGCATCACACCTTTGGGCACGAAAGATACTCGATGCTCTTCTGGTCTAAGCATGCGGCCTGTGTTAACTTTGGAGCCTGCAATATGTGTGTGTATGTCAACACCACCAGGAATAACGAGCATTCCTTGAGCATCTATTACCTTTGCACCATTCTCTCTGAACTCATCCACGATTTTGTCTTTTTTGATATATAGACTCGCCTTCTCTCCCAAGACATTGTTTAGAGGGTCATAAATAATCCCATTGTTTATGATCAATGAACTTTTGGAAGTGACAGACATTTCTCTCATCCATCCTCTTCTCATTAGTCAGGATTTTCTGATTACTTTTAACATTTTTAACAGGATCTCTTCGTCAGGAAGACATCCTGCTGGAGGTTCAACTATCTTCTTCAATCTAAGGGGAACCCGATCCATCCTATATGCGGTTCCCTCAACTTCAATTCCAACAATAGCGGATGGAATTACAATATCAGCTATCTCAGTTGTCGGAGTCCTGTGGGGATCTATTGCAATCATTGGTATTCTCGCAAGATGTTCTGCTGCTTTTATTGGAAAATTCGAAACCGGGTCTGAAGCTACTATTAGTGCCGCATCAACCTCTTCTCGTAAAAGAAGTTCGACGGCGGTTGTCTCTCCAGGGTTGTATCGAGGATAACCCCTACTGAAATCAACTCCGAAAGGAAAACCCGTGGTCCAAGTCGAAACTGCATTCACTCCTGTGACATTATAGTGTCCTCTCATTGGCATTATTATCCATTTTGTATGGTCGTTCAGATCACTTGTGAGACATACGGCTGCATCTATGTTCCTATGCTTTCCTCTGCTCATTGTCAATCCTAAACCAAAGAACAGGGCTCCATATTCCGCATTCTTCATTAACTCTGCAAGTTCTAGTATTCTTTCCTTAGGAATACCTGCTACAGTCTTTTGATCCAAATCTCCCGTCTTTATTGCTATTCTTAACGCAGAGAGAAGTTCATAATCGCTATTTGGCTTCACTTTCAAGAAACGTGTTGCAACTTTTGCAGTTTTGGTTTCCCTAGCGTCAACCACAATGAGTTTCCTGTCTTTTGAGCTCTTTCGGAAAAGACCTTTGGAAAGATGGGTGTATCTGCTAAGATGTCTTGGATGGGCCTCCAATGGATTACTACCCCAATAGATTATCAAATCCGCTCGATTTTTCACTTCGCCTAAGGTGCACGCGCTCATTCCTACCTCATGAAATGCCAAGGTAGTTGGGCCATGACAGACCGAAGTCGTGTTATCAAATATACCGCCAATCTCTTCCGCTATTTCCAATCCGATCTTTTGTGCTTCACAGCTTGTTGTACTCCATCCATATAGAAGAGGTAGCCTTGCATTTGATAATATTTCAGCACTATTTTTGATCGCCTGATCCAATGTGGCATCGATCAATCTACCTTGTTCCCTGACTAGTGGTTTTCCTAGTCTTTCTGTATCTTCGGCGGTAAGCAATCTTGCCTTTCCTAGCGCACAGGTCTTCTTGGTCTTTGTTATCCTATTATTGTCTATGGTAACTTCTATATCATCACACAAACATCCGCAGAATGAGCAAATAACATCATTAACAATCTTCATAGATAGCACCTTCATTGCTTGAACTTAAGCAGGGTCTTTATGAATTCCTTGGGAGTAGACGGTTTTTCTCCTGGTGCCACCGTCAAAGTTCCCCTAACACCCTTAAAAGAAGGCATTCCAGTGGCATCGGTATTTGGGCTAATTACACGATTTGCCCAAAGACCCATAGGGATAAAAACAGTGCCGATATCAAGGGATTTAGATGGTTTAGCGATAAATACGCTCTCGCCATAATCTGTCCTTAGTTTCACTGTTTCCCCTTCCTTGACTTTAAGCTTCTCCATATCCTCTGGACATAATTCACAGGTGGCTGCAATATTTGGTAGGTCATCTGAAATCTTTTTGCCTTCAATGGCTTTTCCTTGATCTAAGGTTCTACCGGTGATTATGACAACTTTCAGAATCTCATCTTTGCGTCTCATTTTCCCCACAATCAATACTTTTCCGATGATTCTTTGCCAAGGATTTTCTATTACTCTTAGTCAAACATATAAGTTTTTGGTGCAAATCCAATTATGTTTTGGTTTACCTAAGCGTTCTTGCTTTTCCTGTAATAGTATCAGAGAGCTTCCAAAGTTGATCTTGTTCTGGCAGCGGCAGATCTAATATTTTTCCATCTCTTTTGACAATTCTCCGACCTTTATTCTTCTCTGTTGCTTCACCGATTATCTCGGCTTTAATACCGGCCTTATTAAGGCCATCGACTATTCTTTGACTGGTTTTTGCGGTTGCGATGATAATTAATGCACCTGAACTTATTACCTGCAGTGGATCCAAACCGAATAGTTGACACATTTTCTGTGTTTCCGGGGCAACATAGATCTTGTCTTCATGCACCAAAAAACCTATGTTTGAAGCTTCTCCTAATTCATGTAATGCTGCTGCAACTCCTCCTTCCGTAGCATCATGCATTGCAGTAACTTCCCCATTCTTAACGGCAATGAGAGCGTCTTTTACAACACTGATTTTCTGAATAAATGATTTCCCCCTCTCTACAGTCTCTGATCCCAGTTCCTTTTTGATTTCTTCCGCCATGTCTGTAGCCAGTATTATCGTACATTCTATTGCTGCTCCTTTTGTCAAGATTATCTTGTCTCCTGGTTTTGCTCCTCCAGAAGTCACGTATTTGTCTTTTTTGATTATTGCAGCCATAGTCCCTGCAATGATAGGGTGATCAATACCATCAATGAACTCTGTATGACCTCCAACTACGGCTACTCCTAGTTCTGTGGCAGCCTCATGGATTTGCTTCATGATCTTTTCTACAGTTTTAACTGTAGTGGTGGTAGGCATTATGAGGGTTGGCAAAAACCATCTTGGCTCCGCTCCTCTTGTGGCTATGTCATTGGCATTAACATGAACGGACAGCCAGCCCGCCCGTTCAACCGCCCCAGTTATGGGGTCTGCCTTTAGTATAAGGATACTAGTTCCCAAATCAATCAAAGCAGTATCTTCGCCTACTCTTGGTCCAAGTAAAACGGAACTGTCCTGAACCCCCGTGTAAGGAAATACGAATTTCTTGAGATCTTCTAGACTGATTTTGCCTACAGGTCTTCTTAGCATATGATTCCCTCCGCCGAATGAAGGTTAAAATGAACGTTCTATCATTTAATGCCTTTATGCGTTAATCACTTTTTCGCTGAAAAAGTAATTAAATAATGAGGATTTATATTCATTGGGAGAACAACTGAACGAGTTTGGAGGGATTCATTTGGTTGTAAGGCGTCCAGTTGCAACTGGCTTTTACTCATCATCGCCCGATGAGACGAAAGAACTTATTAGAAGCTCTTTCCTGAATCCTCATGGTCCCGGTAGGTTACCCAAAACAGAAAATGATGGGTCACGCAGAATAATCGCGGGAATCAGTCCTCATGCAGGATATATCTATTCTGGTCCTATTGCCGCCCATCTCTTTTACGAGCTGGCTCATGATGGCCGGCCTGAGACTTTTGTGATTATTGGCCCCAGTCATGGTGGATACCTGGGGATTGCCATCATGAGAGAAGGACTCTGGCAAACCCCCTTGGGTAACGTTGAGATCGATAAAACAGTTGCCGAGTCCATAATGAAGCTAGGAAAAGAGCAAGATAAACGTCTTATAGTGGCAGATAGCTGGCCTCACGAGCGTGAACACAGTCTAGAAGTTCAACTTCCTTTTCTTCAATTCCTTTATGGAGAAGGTTTTAAGATTGTTCCTATTGCTGTTGGAAGGTCTGATTTGGACACCTGTCGTCGTGTAGGTGAAGTTGTCGCCAAAGCCATAGAAAAAAGCAAACAGGACATTGTTATTTTGGCAAGCACTGATATGACTCATTACGGCTCTATGTTTTATGGTTTTGCTCCTATTGGCTCAGGCCCCATTGAAAAGGTAATTGAATGGGTTTACGAGACTGATGGGAGAATCATATCCGCCATTTGTGAACTTGATACTAATAAAATGCTGAACCTCGCCAAAAAAACCACGATGTGTGGGTCAATACCGGTTGCTATTACAATGGAAGCCTCACGGGCTTTGGGGGCCCAAGAGGTCAAAAAACTGAAATATGCAACAAGTTTTGACATTCAGGGTAGTATAGACGCAATAGTGGGCTATCTTAGTATCAAAATAACGCACTAACCAAAAACCAAAAGCGCTGATTACTTCTTTCTCTTGGCTAATTCTTGAGCCCAAATTCCAAGCTCTGGGCACAAGATTGGCGATATTTCCTGTCCCGTTCCGCAGGCTTTTATTTCCTTACATATCAAACAAGGACATCCATGCAGATATGATTGCCCGAGTCTGGAATCGTCTTTGGAAGGGGTATATTCTTCATACAAAAGTCCACTACTGACAGGGTTCTTCTTCTTATGGACTTGTTCTTGCTCCTCCATCCTAACTGTCATCTCTGACACCATTTACTTTTATGTCCGAGACATGGGATTGCTTTAGCTCTCTTCTACCTTTGCTCACCCACTTTCCTCTTCGTAAGGCATCTCTTAAAGCATAGTAGACCTTATTAGTTAAAAAGGTATGTGTTACAGAACTCTTACTTCTCATTTTTTGGCTGACAGCGATAAGAATCTCCCGACATTATTAGAGAATGCGGCTCAATTCAGATTATATTTACTCTCTAGCAGATTTGTGCAATAATAGGCCCGTTTATCGCATTGGCAAAGTCAATAGATGCGCTTTTCATAATAATGGATCGTTTTTTTGCGAAATTGTTAAATACCTATACTACTTAATTATGAATGTAGCAGTTACTGGGGGCATAAGATGCGTCTAGACAAACTTGATCGCCAAATCTTGGCTATGCTGGTTGAGGATGCCAGAACTCCTTTTACAAAGATTGCCAGTAGTGTAACCAAAGAATTGCGTAAAATGGGAGAACTTGGTCCCAAAGATAAGATTCCCGATACCACCATACACTTCAGAGTTAAGAAACTCAAGGATAGTGGAATCATAAATAGGTTTACAATAAATATACCGCCTGAAAGCCTCGGATTTGAGCTGTTTGCCTTGATTAGCTTCAAGATTGGTGGCCATATAATCGAAGACATTAGTGTGAAAAGGACGGAGGAGATTTCAAAGAAATTCCTGAAGAATACGCACATCAGATTCTTGGCAACTGGTGAGGATAAGACCTCGCTGTATGCATTAGTTATCGCTGAAAACCAAGATGCGCTCGAGTCCTTCGTTAGAGAACTTAGAAATGATCCGGACATTCAAGAAATAAATTTGTGGAGTATATCGAAAATATTGAAAGGTAAAAACATGATTACCCCAAGTCCTATATAATAAAGAGGAGGAAAATCGATGAAAAGACAAGTTTTGCGACGCACTAAAACCGGAATCCCCGGGCTTGATGGCATTCTTCACGGAGGCTTCATACAAGGAAACAACACACTGTTAACAGGCGGGGCTGGGACTGGCAAAACTATAATCGGAATGCAATTTCTCTATAATGGTGTTATTGAAAATAAAGAGCCAGGTGTTTTTATAACTTTAGAGGAGATTCCCAAAGAGCTTAGGCGTGAAGCTCTCCAGTTTGGCTGGGACCTAACAGCACTGGAAAAGCAGAATAAGCTTGCAATTATCGATGCAGCGTCGGCGAGAGCTGGTTTGCCCACGGACGAGGTTTATGCCGTCCGAAGAGGCTTTGGAATTAACGATCTGGCAGAGCAAATCTATATGGCAGCAAACAAAATCAACGCTCAGCGAGTTACTATTGATTCGTTATCCGCACTTGGTTTAAGATTTGATGACCTTGCAGGAATTAGAACCGCCATCTTCAAGCTTAGTGCTCTTCTTAGAGAGCTTAATACTACCTCCTTAATGACATCGGAGATAGTTGGCGAAGGCACTTACAGTCGATATGGTGTGGAAGAATTCGTGGCACAAGGTCTAATCTTGCTCTATTTGGATGAAAAAGAGGGCGAGCTAAGGCGAAGTTTAATCGTAAGGAAAATGCGATCGACAGCTCACTCTCTAAAAAGGTATCCATTTGAAATATCAAGTCGTGGTATTGTAGTTATGCCAGGAGAGGAAGTATAAGCATCATAGCCCGACAAAACTTTTTTTGATCTTTAGGCTTCTAAGGTAGTGATTTTACGCAAAAACAAAAGAGAACATCATAAGAATTATGTCACCCAACACAACCGTCATAATGAATGCTATCAGGACAAATAATATGAGAGGAATGGGAGAGCTTACCCAGACTTTTAACTGCAGACCCTTTTCCTTCTTGTAGCTTTCAATCAGTTCTAGGTTCGTCTCATTTTCACATTCGATTCTTCTAAAGGTTTTCAGATACAGATCGTTGTCCCTAATTACTTCTCTGACTTGTATGTGTTTTTTACCTATGATCTTAGATACAGGAATCCTGTAGCATGTGAGCGATGTTAACACTCGTCTCCAAGACTTTTCTTTCTCAAATCCTTCAAAAGGGTTGTAAATCGGTTTTGCTGTACCAATATTCCAGACTAACAACAAAATCGATGAAACAGCCAGTAGGACTAACATGTTATTAAATGTCGATATGGCAAAAATGGGGAGAGTTTGCAGATCTCCTATCAGATTAGGTGCGATTGGGAGAACGAGGGAGATGGAAAGCAGCGCCTTACCGTCAGCTCCCCCAAATACACCGATAGAGAATAAAATGAACACCAAAAGAAAAGTGACACCAACAGAAATGAAAAAGAACAACAAATACTCAGAATTTAGATAGGTTCTGGCCAGTAGGATTACCAGACTTCCTCCGGCAGGGTATATCCATATCTTGTTATTTACCCTTCTGTATTTCCAATCCAACCAGGCTGTATAGCCTAGTACAGTAATTATTATTAAGACGCCTGCGATTTCGAGTAAGCTTTGTTCGAGTTGCATATCGGTCCTTTTTCAGTAGTAATGCTATTCTTATAAACTAATCTTATGTAATCGAAACCGGTCTTCCGGTCATGATTATTTCTTTTTCGTCCTTAACTATGCCTTTTTTGAGATACCCAATCAGTCCGGGCGCAAACAATGGTTTTCCGTCAACTTGCGGAAATGCAAATGGCAAAGTTACACTATAATTATCGGTTATTGTTATCTCAGGTTTCAGGGTAATAGGAATGCTCTCAATGCCTTTCCCTTTGGCGATTTGTAACACAATATACACAGCTCCATCAATAGAGAATTGGTGTTTTCCAATGTGCCTATAAGGGATGTCTTTCATCCTTTTGCTTAGGAGTAGCTCTGTACGACCGATTGGCGGGTGATCTCCCAGTATTCCTCCCAATATAATCCATTTATCCCCCTTGAGATCCTGGGGATCTAGAACAATATCAGCTCTAGGATCAAGTATTATCAGCTTGCTCCTGTCAAAAGGAAGCCTAGTTATGCTTAGGTTTGCTATACTGGCTATCTCAGCAAATTTTATTGCATCTCTTCTCTTTTTTATGTTTGTAATAAGAAGATTTTCTCTACCTACCAATCTGGAAACATGTCTGTATTCTAACCATATCCAGCGTCCAACCACTTTCTCTAGGTGTTCTATGATTATACGCGGCTCTTTTCCCATACCCATTGGCCGTAACCCTCCTTCCGAGAGGGAATCCATGATTTCAGTCGTGTGTTCTTAGCCAAAGAAATGCGTAATGTAACTCCTCTTCCTTCAATAATAAAGGAGTTACTTCAGTTATTATGCCATGCGGTGCTTCTATTATACAGTGTGCCTCCATTATTCTAGAATACATATATTTTAAAGACATTGGAAATATCTGCTATATACGAATTATTGTGAATGTAAGAGTCCAAACGACTATCCATAAGAAAAAGAACTGAAGGAGACCCGAAGTAAAAGCTGATCTTCGTCCCCCGACCTCATCCGGGTCAATCCCCAGACCATAGATTGTTATAGGATATGTTGCAAACAGCATACAGATACCTAATATCGCTCCATATTTACCCTCGAAAGGTGGGTTGAATATTCCATTAAGTACCCCACATACAATACCTGTTATTATGGCTAGTATGATTTTCCCATAGTAGATTTTGTCCTTGTCTCGCAAGATCTAATCCTCCTATTGGCGGGAATTGAAATTGAGCGTTACACCCAAAGCTTCCATGTCGAACATTGATGTGGCTGCAATTACCACAGAGTTGTCTCCCTTGATCAAAGGATCTTGGGTAAACAACATTTACCAAGTTAGTAATAAATTTTTATTTAAATTCAGATCCAAAGAGGGGAAATCATTAGTCCTTCTCATAGAACCTGGCCATCGCGTTCACTTAACGAACTATGAACATCCGTTGCCCAAGTCCCCACCCATGTTTTGTCGGGCTCTTCGATCACGTCTAAAAAGACGCCTTTTAACTGATGTATATCAACACGATCTGGACAGGATACTGGTTCTCGATATTGGACAAGGAGAGGATAGGTATACGGTCATTATTGAACTTTTCGGTGTAGGGAATATGATTCTTGTTGATTGGATGGGAAAAATCGTTTTAGCTCAGCACTACAGGCGTATGAAGGATCGAGACATTATACTTAAGAAAAAGTTTGCATTTCCACCCAAAAGAGGAAAGGACATCACGGAACTGACAGAGAATAACTTAATCAATATTCTCTCATCTTCAGATGCTGATTTAGCTCGTACTCTTGTTACGAATCTGAACATAGGGTCAGAATACGCTGAGGAAATTTGTCTCCGCTCAAATGTGAACAAATCTAGGAATGCTAAGGAGGTATCTTTGGATGAAGCTAATACAATCTATTCAGAGATCTCGGGGATTTTTGAGAGAGTTCAAACTGCGGATTTTGAGCCAAACATAGTTTATGATAATAAGATTCCAATCAATGTTCTCCCTTTCATTTTCAGGAAACACGTCCCAGCGGATATCAAGGTTTTCTCGACATTCAATGAAGCTGCCGATACGTATTTCAGTTTTATCGAATCATCTGAAGTGGGGGAAGAACTGCACAGTGAAATTGATGAAAAAAAAGGCGAATTAATTAGAATATCTGAAAAGCAGAGAGAAAAAATAGAGGAGATGCAAGAACTTGCTGTGAAGTACAAGCATTATGCGGATTTGATCTACGCCAGTTTCCATCTGATTGAGGACTTACTATCCAAACTCAAGAGATCTAGGAAAGAAGGTCATTCTTGGGAGGAGATAATTGATATTATAAGTAATGATAAGGAAAGGGGGTTGCCTTATGCTGCCATCTTAGATAGTCTACACGCTTCATCGGCGAGTGCCATCGTAAGTCTAAATGGTGAGTTGATTTCCTTGGATTTCAGAGTAACTGCAAGCGAGAATGCAGCTCGGCTTTACGAGAAGGGCAAGAAAGCTGAAGCTAAGGTTAGAGGGGCCAAGATTGCGCTTGAAAAAACTCTAAAGAAGAAGGTCGGGCTAAAAAAACCCCCTAAAGAAAAGCCAATAGCTCTAGTTAAGAGGAGAGCCAAAAAATGGTATGAGAAGTTTCGCTGGTTTGCCTCATCTGATGGCTTTCTTGTGATTGGAGGTCGAGATGCAAAAACCAATGAAATTCTTGTTAAAAAGCATATGTCGCATCAAGACATATTTATGCATGCAAACATCCATGGTGCACCAGCCGTCATAATTAAAGCCGAGGGAAAGAAGGTACCGGAAACAACTATTAACCAGGCTGCGGAGTTTGCTGCATCATTTTCAAAAGCTTGGAATGCTGGTTTGGGACGAATAGATGTATACTGGGTTAATGCTGATCAAGTTTCTTTTTCTCCACCATCTGGTGAATATCTGGCAAAAGGCGCTATCATCGTCAAAGGAGAGAGAAATTATGTACGAGGTGTGCCTTTAAAGCTGGCCGTTGGAGTCGAATTCGAAAATGAGCATATTATTCCGATATGTGGGCCTGTTAACGCCATAGAAACCAAAACCAAAGTATTTGCAGTAATAACTCCTGGAGATATGAAGTTCGGGCAGCTTGTAAAATCACTGAAGGCAGCAATGATTCAGAAAGTTCCAAAAGCTCGAATGGAAAGGATTCAGGCAATTTCGCCTACAGAATTTCAAAATATAATACCACCAGGAGGAGGGCAGATTAGCTACTCCTGACTCCCCAAGATCTGCCCTAATCCTATCTGAATTATGAGATCATTGAGGGAAGTCGCATTTAGGCGGTTTAAGCATCAATGAATATTGATTCTGATTCACCTATCTTGAACGCTTGCTTTAGGAAAGCCTGACTCGCATAATGCATAAATAATCATAGACTATTAGTTAGTTCTCGAGGGGGATATGCCATATGGATGCTTCCGAGATTATGGTCTCTCCTATTATCGTAATGAAACCTAACGATACGCTTGCTCGTGCTAGGAAACTGATGCTGAAACATGAAATAACTCGGCTGCCAGTTATCGATGAGAATGAAACCCCAATCGGAATAATCACTCAGAAGGATATGATAAGAGCCATAGAGCAAAGCGAACCAATATGGCGGCGCAGACCGATAGGGCAAGTTTTGGTGCAGCAGATTATGACCAAGAATCCGATAACTGTTGATGAAAAAAGCGATATAGTAGACATCACCAAAATAATGATAAAAAACAATATATCCGGAGTCTTAGTTACGGATGACTCAAGATTGATCGGCTTAGTAACAAAAACAGACATCGTAAAGGCTTTTCCTGAGATTTACAGTGGAAGAGCTAGAGTTGAGGATTTTATGGCAAGGGAAGTGAAAACTGCCGATCGAGGACATCCTATTACCCACATTATTGATTTGATGAATAAGGCAAATGTTTCTAGAATAGTGATCGTTGAAGGCGAAAGACCAATCGGAATGATAACTTCGAGAGATCTTACTTTCGTGAAGCCAATTGAGGTAGAGACAGGCCTACGTTCCCGAAGACTTGGGATAAAGGATCCTCAGTCTCTTCTAAGAACTAGAAGATCACTGGCTCAAAAAATGCTTGTAATAGCAGAGGATGTCATGTCGACTGATTTGGTAACAGTAGAGGCCTCAGAAGACCTTGCAAATGCGGCAAGGTTAATGATACTGAATAATATTGGTGGCTTACCAGTAATATCTAATGGAGATCTTGTCGGAATAATTACAAAACGTGATATTCTCAGAAGTGTTGTTGAATTAGGAGGTAAACATAATGAAGGTTAAAAATGTCATGTCAAAACCCATAACAGTGGATAAGGATCAATTAATATCACACGCTCTAGATCTTATGGAAAAGAACGAGATTTCCCAGTTACTAATTACGGATGAAGACAAGTTGGTCGGCTTACTCACTGAGAAGAGCATTGCAGACAGACTTGGCTCAAGCCGTTTAGATAGTCTTCAGGCTTCAAGTATTCACATTTCAGCAGCCATGGTCTCAGCTTTCGAAACAGCAACTCCTGAAACCGATATAGAAAGCGCTGCAGAGATAATGTTGAAAACAGGTTGTTCTGCTCTACCAGTGCTGGAGAACAATGAACTTAGGGGCATAACAACAGCGACTGATATGATTAAGCTCTGTGTCAAAATTCAAGATATCTTCGCAGGACAAATAATGAGAAAAGATGCATTTACTATCGCACCACAAAGCCGTGTTGTACATGCTCGTAGGTTAATGATTGATCGTGATCTAACGGCTCTCCCAGTGATCGAAAGCGATAAACTGGTCGGTTTAGTCAGCGAGAGAACTGTTGCTTATGCTATGGGGGCCTTTCGAGAAATAGTTCCAGGAAAACATCAAGACGCAAGGATAAAGCATCTTCTGGTTATTGATATTATGCGTCAGAACCCTCCTTCAGTATATCCAGACGCGAAAGTAGCAGATGCAGCTAAGGTAATGCTTGAAGAGAGAGTAAAAGGCCTTCCTGTATTAAACTATGAGAATCGTCTTGTAGGCATCTTGTATCCTCAAGATTTCGTCTTATTGGTCTCAAGAAAGTTCACTAAACCTGATTAGGTGTTGATTTTGCTTCCAGATCTAAAGATAAAAAACGCCAGGATATATACTTCGGATGGCCTCTACGCGGGTGGATTGACTATCAAAGACGGTGTCATCATGAGAATCGGCAAAAATACAGCTCTCCCTGATGGCAGGGAGACTCTCGATGCAAAGAAAAAACTCCTAATCCCTGGCATGATTGATGCTCACGTCCACCTAAGAGATATGAACCAATCATACAAAGAAGACTTTTACAGCGGAACCTGTGCTGCAGCAGCAGGTGGCGTTACTACTGTTCTTGACATGCCTAATAACAAGATCCCTATCACAAGTCCCTCTGGTCTAAGAAGAAAGATGAAAGAGGCAAGCCAGAAGATAATTATTAATGTTGGTTTCTATTCTGCTCTTCCAAAGAGCCTCAGTGATTTTCAAACTCTGATCAAAACTGGAGCTGTTGCCTTCAAAATCTACCTACCTAGTCCGATAGGCGAAATCGACGTCTATGACGATGGACAACTATCGTCAGTCTTTAGGGAAACCTCGAAGCTGAATGCGATAGTAGCATTCCATCCTGAAGTTAGAGCATCGCCTTCCTTCAAGCCAGGCTCCGATGACTCCGGAATTCAAGAATTTCTGACCGCTCATAAAGATGGATTGGAGAAATCAGCAATACTTCGTTTTATTCGAATCAACAATGAAATTGGTACAAAGCTCCACATATGTCACATGAGTAGTCAAGGTTCGCTACTGGCACTACGTACCACAAAGAGTCAAAACCCAAGGATCACCTGTGAAGTGACTCCCCATCACTTATTATTAACCAAAAAAGCGATTTCTCGTTGGAAAGCCTTTGCCAAAATGCTGCCACCTCTCCGCACAAAATCTGACGTTGAATCCTTGTGGGCAGAAGTTGTTAATGATGGACTCGTAGACATTGTTGCCAGCGATCATGCCCCCCATGCTATTGAAGAGAAGAGCGATTTCACCTCAGCTCCATCAGGAATTCCAGGATTAGAAACCACAGTTCCCCTGCTCTTGACCCAAGTCTTGGCAGGAAGGCTGAGTATGAAACGTTTCGTTGAGCTGACTTCTGAAAATCCTGCTAGAATCTTCAACTTGGGGAAAAAAGGAAGAATTGCAGAAGGCTATGACGCTGATTTAACACTTATAGATACGAAATCGGAGACTTGCATAGATGCTGAAATGTTCTTTTCGAAAGCCAAATTCTCCCCTTTCTCTGGTTGGAAAGTCCACGCAATACCAATGACAACAATAGTTGGTGGGAGAATCGTAATGAGAGATCGAGAAATCATATCCTTGCCTGGGTCTGGAAAAGTAATTTAATCTCAATATTCTTAAATGCTATTTGTCTCATATTCTTGGTTAAAACGGGTGAGAAAAGATGAGCGAGCTCAACAAGCGAATTGGAGAATACCTGACAAAAATGAATCTAAACTATAATCTGATCGAGGAGAAAGACCAATTTGAGATTCCATACAAGATAGAAGGCCATGACCACTGTGTAATAATATCGATCGTTGGTAAGTGGGTATCTATTAGAGCTGGAATTCTCCAACCTGAAAAGGTACCGAAAACCAAGGAAACCGAGTTATACAAATCTCTTCTTATCTCTAATCATACAGTTCCTGAAGTATGCTATGATATGGACGATCAAGGATATATTGGTACAAGTCAAGAAATCCTGACATCTGCCCTATCATTTGATGTCTTTGAAGAGGAGTTTTATGCTATTCCATATGCAATTAGCCATTTCTGGACGAAAATCATGCCAAAATTCGAGTAATCCTTTTCTATTCTAAAAGGTTTTAGAGTGTGTTTGAGACACTAGATTATGGATTCAAAAAAAGAGGGTTTAGAATGGATAAACGTCGCGCCTATGATCGCTTCCTACACACGATATGGAGTAAGGAGATTAAGTCTATCAACGATCATCTACCGAAGCGTTTCAAAACGCTCGAGGAGCTATTGCAAGAAGAAGACCCCTATGTTATTACAAGAGACGGAAGTAAATATCCACTTGACAAGGAAGAATTGAAAATCTTGACAAATCTGCTTCCAAAGGAATATTACTCAAAATTGAAACTCCCTATTATCTTGATTAGAAGAATTAGCTTGGGTCCTGGTATTTTTAGCATCGGCGGTGGTAGGATCGAGAATTTCGTTATCAGAAAGATTCTAAACCTTACCGATAAATCGAAACCAGATGAGGATGAATCTCATCCTTATCTATACCGTCCGCAAATACAGAAACTTCGACGGAAACTTCGAACTCTTACCGTCATCGGGTTTGGTGCACCTGAAAAAACCCTCCAGTAAATTGAAAAAAGGGAAATTTTAATAATATGCAAAAAACATCTGACAATTGGGTTGTAATCAATGGAGACCGATAGGCTGACACATCTCAAAAAAGTAGCTTTTACGTTTCAGAAGACAGGATACATGGTTTCTCAACGACATGGTATGCGGTCTTCATGTTTTGACCTAGCTGCAAGAAAACAGTCACATCTGGTTCTCCTGAAGATTCTCCTAAACATAGATAATTTTCATGAACTCCACGCTAAGGAGCTTGCTCTATTTTCCCTGCTTTTTTCTGCCTCTCCTCTGATCATTGGGGAGAAAACAAGAAAAGCTCCTGTTGAAGATGGTGTAGTTTATGAGAGGTTTAGCATTCCTGTGGTAAATTATTCTACCCTAACAAAAATCCTCTATGAGAAGCTGCTACCCCTTATCTATGCTAAGCGTGGTGGATTATACGCCAATATAGACGGAGAAAAACTCAAAGAAGCTAGAGAGAACGAAGATCTATCACTTGGCGATGTTGCAGAGCTGATAGGAGTCTCAAGAAAAGCCGTATACGAATATGAACGGAGCAACATGAATAGTACAATAGCAACCGCTCTTCGTTTGGAGGAAGTCTTCGACATCCCGTTAACGATACCTCTAGACATTTTTTCCTGGATGATTAGACACAGGGAGTCAATCGAAAAGGAGTTGCATCAGCCAATTCTGGATAGCGCATTAGAACGTTTGGTTCAGAAGGCACTCCTTCAATTAGGTTTGAGAGTTTTATGGACAAAGAGTGCACCTTTTAATGCTGTTGCCGAGAGGGAAAAAAACGTTCTAATTACCGGTGTAGGCTCCGTTAAGGAAAAGGGAATAGAAGAAAGAATTGCAGTTGTAGGCAGTGTTTCTAAGGTAGTAGATCGAAATGTTATGTTTGTAATGGAAGGAAAATGTGATACACCAAATATTGGCGGGGTGCCCGTAATTCGAAGAAAAGAACTAAAACAAATAGAAAAGCCTAAGAAGCTATTTGAAGTCATAGAAGAAAGATCTTAGTAATGTGTACATCACGGATTCTATGCCTTGAACAATTCCGGCAACTGATTCTACAGTAATTTGGGGTCTCCTGAATGGGCAAAGTACGCGTACTCATAAGCGGAAGACCTGGCGTAGGAAAAAGCACTGTAGCAAAGAGAGTTTTTGATATACTAAGTTCGAAAGGACTAAGAACTGGCGGAATAATGTCTCCGGAGATAAGAGAAAGGGGGGTAAGGCTCGGTTTTAAAATAATTGATTTATTAGATGAGAAAGAGGGTACACTGGCCCACGTTAACCAAAGAAATGGACCCAGTGTTGGCAAGTATCGAGTAAATCTCGGAGATTTGGAAGGAGTTGGTGTGACCGCCATTGAAAAAGCCATCAAAGAAGCTGATTGGCTCTTAATTGATGAAATTGGAAAGATGGAATTGTTCAGTAAGGCCTTTCAGGATGTGGTAATTCGGGCTTTTGATTCTGAAAAACCTATATTGGCCGTTATCCCCCAAAGATATCATCATCCCACACTCAAAACCATAACGCGAAAATCGAATGTGAAAATCTACGAAGTTACCCTGGAAAATAGAGAATACCTATCTGAAAAGATCTCGTCAGATATACTGTTGGTTCTCAAAGGGGGATAGAAGAGATTGAATTTTGCATTCTCCACCAAATTATACAAGGAAGGAAGAGTTTCTTTCTTAGCGCCAGTTAAGTCAGATAGTACGAGTCCAACACGTCGCTTGCCTGTCTTTTACAATCCAAAAATGGAGCTTAATCGTGATCTAGCTATAGTACTTATTCAAACATATCAGAAAATACTTGGAACACCAATCAATGTGTGTGACCCTTTGACAGGTTGCGGGGTGCGAGGTATACGGTTTGCTTTAGAGGTGGACAGCGTAAGAAGTGTAGTATTGAACGATATTAGCCCTAGAGCCTATGAATTGACAAAGAAGAATACAGAATTGAATAATCTGAAAGCAGTCAGAGTCTACAATAAGGATGCTAATTTGATGCTTTCGGAACACTCTGAACCAAGCAGGAGATTTGATGTGATTGATGTTGATCCTTTTGGAACACCCACCCCGTATCTTGAGTCTTCTATTAGAGCCTTGAAACGCAGGAATTCTTTGCTTGCGCTGACCGCAACCGATATGCCCCCTCTGTGTGGAATATATCCCCAAGTTTGTTTGAGAAAATATGGTGGTTATTCTCTTAGAACCTATTACTGTCATGAGACTGCTGTTCGTCTTCTCATTGGATGTACGGCTAGAGTGGCTGCAAGACATGAGTTCGGAATTGAAGTCTATTTTGTTCATAGTTCAGATCATTATATACGTGCCTATCTTCGCCTTTCTAAGGGTGTAAATCGTGCTAATGAATCAATGAAGAATCTTGGCCATTTCTTCCATTGCTTTGATTGTGAGTATAGAGAGACCATAGATGGTCTTATTCCCAAAATACCAGAAGCATGCCCTAATTGCTCGTCTCTCAAAACAGGTGTGGCAGGACCACTTTGGATTGGGATGTTATTCAACAGTTCTTTCTGCGAAAAATCATTATACACTGTCGAAGAAAAGATATTAGGAACGCACAATAGGGTAACTCGGATAATACGCCTAGCTCTAAATGAGGCAAACATGCCTCCAACTTACTTCAATCTGCATGTTTTATGTGATCGAATGAACTTAGAGGTTCCTCCATTTAATAAAGTAATGAATAGGCTAGAAGAAAACGGGTTTGATGTCTCACGTACTCATTTTGACCCTATTAGCATTCGCACCACAGCAGGGGCGGAAGAAGTAAAATCAGTTCTGCGTTCCATATCCAAAAGGAACTTGCTTTGACTTACTATGAGAATGCCTAGCTATCTTTTGTAAAAATGCCTCGAAAATCTCTGGCAATTACATATATCTCGGCACTCCTCTTTCTGGAAGCTTCTGGCTTGGTAACATACATGCTTCTAAAGGAGTCTTCGACTTTGGAAAGAAACTCTTTCAACAGCCTTCCCTGAAAGACCTTGGCAACAAGAATCCCGCCTATTCTCAGTATTTTACTGGCGATCTTTAATGAGGCCTCTGCAAGATGAATCTGTCTTGCATGATCAACGTCCCATATTCCCGATACTTTCGGACTGCAGTCTGATAAAACCACATCTGCCTTTCTTGGTAGGGTTTTTAGTATTTCCACTGCTGTTTCAGTCTTGGTTATATCTCTATTCATTGTTGCTATTCCGTCGATGGCAGCAATTGGCTGAATGTCAACCCCCAAGACAAATCCTCCCTCTCCGACCACCTGTTTGGATATCTGAAGCCACCCACCGGGTGCAGCTCCTAAGTCCACGACCACATCACCTTCCTTTAAAAGAGAGAATTTTTTGTTCAATTGAAGGAGCTTGTATGCTGCCCGAGATCTATAATCCTCTCTTTTGGCCATTCTGAAGTAATGATCCTTCTTTCGCCTTTTCTTTCTTTTTTCCGGCAGTTAAAGCCCCCTCCAATACGGAATTTCTTGTTAGGTGTCGTAATTGTTGTATTGACTTGATTTTCGGTTATAAGTGAGAATGAATAAGTTAATAAAAATGCTCATAGATATGATTTTATACTGAGATTGGAGGAAACTACCTTTGTCCAAAGTAAGGGTCTTTCGTATCGTTAGGGGCGAACTAAAAAGAGCAGAACCAGGGAAGTTCGCAACTGGGGATGCTTACATAGTCGATGATGGAATGCAGATTTTCATATGGCTCGGCAAGTCCTGTACGGTTGACGAGAAATTCGTATCCGCTTTGACCTCCGCCCAGTTGGATCTTGAACGTAAGGGCAAACCAACAATTACAACCATTGAAGAAGGAAATGAGATACCTGCCTTCTTAAATCTGTTTGGCGGGAAGATCACCATTACGGCCGAGGATGAGAAAGGCCTTCTCAAACAAGTAATTGTTGAAAAACCAACAGAAGTTAGGATGTATCAGGTATCTGGAGAGTCATATGAAAAGGTTAAGTTCTCAAGCTTACCCGCTAAGAAGGATCTCTTGAACTCAAACGACGTTTTTGTTATTGATGCATTTGAAAGAATCTATGTGTGGATCGGGAAGAGTTCAAGTGGTATGGAAAGATATCGGGGTTCTATGCTTGCAGAGAGATTTGACAGAGACAGATCGGAAAAAGCCGATGTGACCGTCCTAAACGAAGGAGAAGAACCAGAAGAATTTTGGCGTATATTCGAAGGATGAAGCATATTTTTCTATCCTTCTTACACTTCTTGGCTGATCAATAACCTAGTCTTCATTAGGGCAGCTATGGATTGACCAAAGGAAATGCCTCCGTCACCCGGGGGAATAGCACCATGAACCACAAACTCTAATCCACTCTTCTCAACATATTCTTTGATTCTACGAGTAATATAATCATTGAATGCAACACCGCCCGAAAATCCAATGAAATTTGCGCCAAGCCTTGCCGCCTCTAAAACAGCTAGCTCTGCTAGGCTTCTGGCAAGATAAGATTGGGCAGAAAAGGCCAGATCCCCTTTTGAATGATTTCCTCTATGTTCAAAAACCTCTCTGACGATTCTTGTTGTACCTATAATATTACCGCGAATTTGTGGAGCTAGATTAAGAACATCTTTACCTTCGATCGCTGTGCTTTCAAGTTTCATCGCTGGCTCCCCTTCATAGGTGCGTTTGCGGCAAATATCCAGAATCGCCGAGATTGTATCTAAAATTCTGCCGCAGCTAGTTGTATTTATGAATCGGCCGGATTTAAGTTGCTTCAAAACAATGTTAACCTCAGTCTCACCGTAGGGAAAGAATTTGGCCTTATCCAAAAGCCATTCTTCTACATCTGCTTCCCCAAGTAGTATCCCCGCAGCCATTCTGAGAGGATTCTTTGTGGCTAAATCCCCACCTACCATCGGCTGCTCCTCCAAATGTCCCAACCTTTGTATATCATTCCCACCGTAAATCACCTCTCCGCCCCAAGCATTCCCATCCAAGCCTAGCCCAAACCCATCACATACTATGCAAACTATCTCGTTGATATTATGCTCGCTCATAAGGGCGGCTACATGCGCATAATGATGCTGAATAGGGTAGATCTCGCAATTATACTCCTTGGCAAATCTGTGTGCATATCTAGTTGTATTGAATCCGGGATGAAGATCACAAGCAACCATATCAACATTGATTCTCGTTAGGTTCAACATGTGATTAATGGTATCCTCAAAAAACCTAAATGTTCTCAGATTTTCTGTCTCGCCTATATACTGGGAGAGAAAAGCTTTATCATTGGAGAGCAAACAAAACACAACGTTCTCCTCTGCACCTACACCCAAAACAGAGAGATCTGTCTTTTGCTCCAGATAAATCGGTTCAGGTACATATCCTCTGGACCGACGAATTAACGTACTCTTTCCATCGACAAATCTAGCCACTGAATCATCGCAGCGTTGAGCTATCTCCCTGTCGTGGAACAAAAAGAAGTCAACAATTGATCCAAGCCTTTCAAGCGCTTCTCCGTTTCTCGCTACAATGGGCTCATCTGAAGGGTTTGCACTTGTCATTAGAAATGCTGGCTCTTTGACCTCGTCAAACAGCATGGCGTGAAGCCCTGTGTAGGGAAGCATGACACCGACTGTATGTAACCCAGGCGATATTAACTCAGAAAGGTAGTAATTTTCACTTTTCCTCAGCAGTATGATTGGCCTGATGTGAGAGGTTAGTAGTGCCTCTTCGGCAGGACTAATGTTCACGAAGGATTTTATTATATCGACAGAAGGGGACATTATTGCGAACGGTTTGTATGGACGATTCTTTATTCTCCTCAACCGAATAATTGGTCTTGACTGAGTTGTCGCAGTCGCTATATGGAAACCTCCGTTTCCTTTGATTGCTAAAATATGCCCCTCTACCAGGAGCTTTCCAGCTTCCCGAATTGAATCCCTGACATCTATTGGTTCCCCGTCCTTCCCCGTTAAAAACGCTTTGGGGCCGCATTTTAGACAAGCTGCGGTTTGAGCAT